>JBEBGW010000292.1:0-5605 GCA_040081025.1 Pyrinomonadaceae bacterium
CGTATGGCCTGACGCTTATCGGCCGTCCTTGTTTCGGCTCAATATCGACATCGATATCTTTAATAATTCTTTCTCTGTCTCGCTTTCTCATTACTGCGGTTTCCGGGGCAGACTTTTGTCACCAGATAGTGGTTTTGTAATCTTTGCGGCCATGGAGGGGATGAGCAAAACACGTGCCTTTAATGCGTTTTCTGCAAAAAGTGCGGTTTGTAATTTTGGTGACAACGCGTAAATCGATGCGAGGTATAGAGTTATGCGAATTACAAAAGGTGTTTATTGGCCTATCCTGTCGTACACCTGCAGCTGTAATTTTTGTTTTTGATCAAGGCCCCGCTATCCGCCTCTTTTTTACGCCAAGAGCGGTTCGTTTATTCGCCGCCTTTTGCCATAAGCAACATCGCTCTCCTCTTCGGCACACCGATTGATCTTGAGCGACGTGACAGTTTATTTACTGACCCAAAGGAGACCAACATTTAATGAACAATCAGCGTGATATCACCCCCTCGACAAAACAGGATTCCGAACGACCGCTGCTGCAAATCAACCGTCTCATCTACGTAAAAATGAGTACAAAGATACTTGAAGCGACGGATAAAAGGCTGAAACAATATTTGCAGTTCGCGTCAGTCGGCATGAACACCGAGATTACCAATGACGATGTGATCGAGTACGCGCTAAACCACCTTTTCGAACGTGATCCGGCATTCAAAAGCTGGCTTAAAGTTAAGATTTAAATGGTAGAAATTAGGCTGAAAATGCTGAAGGTAATGTTCCGATTCCGTCGAATTTCGACGCGGGAATGAACGACTGATGAGCTGTACTGTATCGGGAGATAACCTTTTCAAGGTCCATCTCGAACTCACGAATGTCAAACTGTTCCGAAAGATCCGAGAGATTGCCGGATAACTCTTCCAGATCTTGTACAGCGAAGTCGCTGCATACTCTTGCAGAGGCACGAGCCAAACGGTCGGCAACTTCCTGAAATGGCACCCCGGAATGGCCTTTTACCCAACGCCAAGTGATGTGATGACCGTAGCATTCTTCAACCAGACGGGTCCAGAAAGGACGATTTGTTCTCATCCGATTCCGGCCGGTCATGGTATCTATCACATACTTTGAATCAGAGATTATCTCGACTCGACAAGGCCGGCGAAGCTGCTCCAGAGCTTTTGCACCGGCAAGTATCTCGGCCTGCTGATTGGTGATTTGTCCCAGGTATTTGGCAACCAGTCTGATCTCCAAGCGGTTTTGATCCAGCATTACTGCGCCGCAGCCTGCTGATGAATCTATCGCACCATTCCTTGCGCACGATCCGTCCACGTAGATCCTCACAAGAGGGGTATAGTCGTCCGCACTTCCACGTTCGCCTTTTCTTTCAATCAAACTGATAACACTCATTGTCCACCTCTCATTTTTGCTACAAAGAAAAGGGGCGAGCATTGTTGCCGCGCCCCGTATTGCCCTCTCAGAACTGATCTACAAACGGCTCTTCGACAGATGTTTCCGCATCAACTGGACCCGTGTGTTCGGGAACTTCCGGCACCGTGTTATCGCCATTGGAATTCGAACCTTCCGGATTGTCTGAACGGCTTGATCCAACGAACTCGAATGAGAACAGCGAGACTTCCGCACCTGACCGGGGTTCGCCCTTATCTGTGCTCCAGGGGCTAAAGGAGAGCCTTCCGTGGATAAGAAGATGAGTTCCCTTCTTTACATGCTCGGCGATTGTCTCAGCCGTCTTTCCGAACGCGACGACGTTGAACCAGTGCGTGACCTGTACTCGCCCTTCCGGACCATTCTTGAATGAGTTTGAGGCGATCGGAAAACTGGCGACCGGGGTTCCTGTTTCTGTGTATCGAAGGCTCACATCGCGCCCCGTATTTCCGAGTATCGAGATATTTGCTGACATGGATTATTCTTGCTCCTTTTTTGGTTTACTTTTTCTCCGTCCGGAACGGCAGCCGTCCAGTTAGCGAGAACATAGAGGCGTTCCGCTTCACATACTGGCCGCCGCTCCTTTCGTCAGATACATGTCATCAACTTTCAGGCCGAAGGGATTACCTGGACGTGATTTCTTTGTACTGATGGTTGAGTAAAGAGGCTAGTCTGGATCAACCGATTGGTTCGCACATTCACGTTCTTCAACTCGGTTTCTCTTGCCCTCACCGCATCCCAGAGTTTCTGTTTTTCCTGCCGCTTGAACGCCTTAGCCTCGGCGTCGTTGTAGAGAGCAAACTTGAGAAATCGGATCTGTCCATGAGTGGCATTTTCGACCTTTCGTAACCACTGCCTTGCCTCTTTCGAGAACTGATCCTTAAGCCGCACCTCCTGCGATTTTGCGACGGTGTTAAGGGCAGTGAACTCCTTCAGTGTTAGCTTCTTTTGATCCTTGAAATCGGCATATGCCTTCTTCTTTAGATCGGCCACGTCGGCAGTATCTGAAGTCCCGCGGATCGCGAGATAGGTTTCTTGATATGTGTCGTGACGAAGGCTTCGCAGGTGAAAGTCGGAGTATTGTCTCTGCCAAAGAAGGCGCAGAACGGAAGCCGCGAACTGCATCTCTTCGAAGTCGGGATTGATCTCCTGATCGACAAGGATCTCGATGTCGTTTCTTTTTCCGAAGGAGTAGATACGACGAGCCGAACGAATAACCTTCCGGTCGTATATGCGGTCTAGGGAAAGTGCCATCCATTCTTCGAACTCCTGGTCAGAGAAGGGATGTCTGGAAGGCATCGACCAACCCGCACAGTTGATCATTCTCCGTCCTTCCTGGACAGCACTACCGCCAAGTGAATGCCCAACAAAAAGCTTCGGGACCTGGGAGTAGAGCTCCCGCGATTCGAATGGAAGACAGTTCGCATCTATCTCACAATCGAGATCGAATACAACCACCGAACGCTGAGACGAACTCATCGTTATACCGATCAGTCCGTTCTCATCGAACTGCTCCAGATGCTCGTAAGTTGTAAAGCCTTGGTCGAGTTCCTCGACTGTTTTGTTGCCGTCTTCGAGATAGTATTCAGCGTAATCGTCAAAGATCATGCGGCTGATCTTTTGGCGGCCAACGCGTCTCAATATTGCCTGCATTTCATCGTTGAAGTTCGGGCATTTCGGCGGAAGAGGTTTGCGGTTTCTGGTAGCATCCTGAACTCGTCTCTGGTCCGCAACGCAGAGCTTTTGCTCGATCGCACTGGACTCTTCGAAGTCGATCTCGCGGTCAGAAACCGTTGCCGTTACAGCCTCTAGCTGCATACCGAGCAGGCCCATCTCCATGAGAACCTCGCTAACTCCCCGGCGTCTGATCTCGCCGTAGTAGTAAGCTGCGATCTGTTCGTACTCGTACTGGCCGGCTTCGGGGCTCGCAATGGCCTTTACGCACCTGACGAATTCTTTGGCATCCGTCTCATCGTCCAGAACTTTCATCGCGTATTCGAGTGAGAGTATCCTCACTCGGTCCAACGCTTCAGGCTCAAGCTCATCAGCGATCCTGACAACTACATCACCGAGAATCGCGAACTCTTCAAGTTCTCTTCTTCGAAGCGGATTCAGCGCGAGATGTGCACACCAGTCCTGCATCGGCGAACCGGTATTCACGGGCGAGAACGCCAGCATCGGGTTATTCGGAGCATAATTTCTAAGCTGTTCAATGTTGATTCTTTCTGCCATAACTTCCTCTCTAAGTCCGGCATTTCGGCCGGAGAACACGCGTTGTATTTAAGGGCCGCGTTTTCAAAACCCTGAATAAAATCACTTTCATTCAGGTTTGAAAATCCCTCTCAAGCAGAGGTAGAGGTGTGTTAGTGATAACGGGATTACGTCTCTTGTGAAGAAAGATTTCGCAGACGCTTTTGCAGGTAGGAGAACGTAAGTGGAGCCCGGCTTTCGAGCTGCGCTCTACCCGTGCCGAGGCCTTTGGTGGGCACTACGACGACCTGCTCGACGGCCGAACTCATTCGGGAAAGACGCTCGAACGCACGATCGATAGCCGCCTTGTTTTGTTCATACTCTGCATCGGTAAAGAATGCCTCTTCGGCATTGCTCGGGAGTTTCTTGGTCGGTATCCCGATAGCATTCGGTTCGGCTCGCATTTGAGCAGCTTGGCCACCAAAGCCGCGCCGTGCAAGGTTATCGCCAAACAGGAAGATATGATCCTGATGCTCTCTAACGAAGGATCTGGTGATCCATTTCATCTGCACGACGCGGTATTGCATAACAGCCTCCTTAACGCAAAATAGCTGCCAATTGAAGAGAGTGTTTTCTCCTCAAATGGCAGTTAAAATTTGATCTGGCTATGGATCAATAGGCAGCGGCCTGTTGAATCTCTGTCGGGGCCGTCTGTGCCGGCTGCATTGCAGCTCCGTCTCCGTCCTCGTCGCGTCGGCCGGACAAGAACTGGAATTCCTGTAGGACGATCTCCGCACCGGCTTGCGGGGATTCGTTTTGATCCACCCACGGGTTAAAGGTCAGGCGTCCCTGGACGTATAAACGGCTGCCTTTCCGTACATAACGTGCAAGCGTCTCGGCCTGCTTACCAAAGGCGGTCACGCGGAACCAGTCGGTTTTCTCAACGCGTCCCTCCGCACTGTTCCTGAACGAGTTCGAGGCCATTGAAAAACTCGCTACGAGGGTGCCGTTGTCCGTGATCTTTGTTTCCGGGGTCTTGCCGAGGTTGCCAATGATCGAAATATTTGCTGACATTTTCTTGATTCTCCTATTGATTTAATCTTTCGAGGATCACGTTGAGTGACGCCCCTCGAATCCTTCTCTGAGGCACACTCTATCAGCCGCTATTTACTTCTTTTGTTGATCGAATGATAGAAGGTACTGAGGGACTTCATGATCGCGATAGCGGTCTTCCCGGCCGATAGGCGATTGCGGAAATATGGCAGGATCCCGATTCGGGGAAATTCGTTACTGAGGGTGTAATTAGGAAGGTGAGAGCGAGTGATCCGGAGATAGGTACTAAACCGAAATTGACCAATTACAACTTTGCCCCAAGCCCTATTTGAGCAGCCCTAGTTTATTGGTGGTTGCGTTTACCTAAATCATGGTCGCCGAGCTTGAAGCTTTAGGTAGAGAAAACCTTCGGCGACCACTAAAGCTGTTCGTTCTTAGTCCAAAAATTCCTGTTTGAGAATCTCTTTTATCTCCTTACCACCTTCCATTTTCAGCCAGGCGGCACCGTTATCCTTTTCGATGACCATTTCGAACTGGATGAACGGACAGCACGCTCGTTCGTAAGTGATGAATTCGGCGAGGTCGCGGATAGTCTCGGAACTTGATTCGTATCGCAAAGCGTATCCACCGTCCGTTTCCTTCACTTCTTCCTTTGCCGACTTGACCTTTGCGGCCAGGTCCTTGTACCGCGGTTTATCCTCGGCCTTGATCGCTGTGGGGTTACACGCGAACGGTGTTTCTTCATTAGTCTGTAAAATATTCTTGACCTCCGACTTTGTATCGCTCGCCGAACTTTCCCGGATAATCGAACTGCACCCGGCTATAAAAACGCATAAAGCCACGCATGTGACCACGCAAAATATGAAACTCCTGCAGAATATTGACTTGAGCATAATGTCTCCTTTGGAAATTAGTTTCCACGGCAAGA
>JBEBGW010000293.1:0-5587 GCA_040081025.1 Pyrinomonadaceae bacterium
TTGATGGTCAGCGTCGTCGTCTTGCTTAACTGGACGGTGCAGACCGAGCCGGTTGTCAGCCGCTGGCGCGTGTCAGTCACGAACCAGACGACAATATTTACTCAAACTGCCGCTCAGATCTATTCGGCGGAGGGCGAGGAAGGGTTAGGCAAATTTTTGGAACGCATTCGCAAGCCGGAAAACATAGGCGAGGTTGACCTGATCGGTGAGAAGGGCAAGGTCTGGATGTCGCAGGGCGTTGCTGCGGAGCAGTACAAAGATCTGGTTGCAAAAGCTATCGCAAGCGATACGGTCGAGATAGAGAGTAGTCCTGAGGCGTCGACGTCGGTGTCGGCAATGAAATTCGCATTGGCGAGCGGTGAACGCTTCGTACTGATCGTTAGGTGGGAGAAACCTCGCTTTACGCCATTTTTTGGTGATTCGCCTTTGCGATATGTGCGTTACGCCGGACTTCTTTTCACCGCGCTTGCTCTTTGCTGGTTGCTCGCCAAATACCTCGCCTCGCCGATCGGAAAGCTTCGTAAAGCAACCCAGCGATTCGCAGACGGCGATCTTTCTACACGCGTAGCGGGCAAGCTCGGAAGGCGTCGGGACGAGTTGGCATCGCTGGCAAAGGATTTCGACGTTATGGCAGAGCGGATCGAAGGGCTGATCACGTCTCAGCAGCGTCTCTCACGAGATGTCTCACATGAGCTCCGATCGCCTCTCGCACGGATGAATGTCGCACTGGAGATCGCGAAGCAGAAATCGAATGGCGATACTTCGACGGTTTTCCAGCGGATAGAAAGTGAATCGCAGCGACTCAACGACATGATCTCGCGGCTTCTTACCCTTTCAAAACTCGAGACCGGGGCTAAGGATTTCGACCGACGAGAACTGAATCTGCGATCACTCGTCGAGCAGGTTGCGGCGGACGCGGATTTCGAGGCGAACGCCAAGAACCGATCTGTAAATGTTGTTAGTGCAGACGATTGCCGCGTTGTGGGAAGCGACAGTTTGATCCGGAGCGCGGTCGAGAACGTTTTAAGAAACGCGATCCGCTATACCAAGGAGGGAACAGCCGTCGAGGTTTCGTTGGCTAACGGCAATGGAAAGGCGACTGTGCGTATCGTCGATCACGGCGAGGGCGTTCCCGAGGAAGAACTTGCGAATCTTTTCAGGCCGTTTTATCGAGTAGGTGAAGCGCGTGACCGGGGATCAGGTGGAACCGGACTCGGACTTGCGATCGCTCAGCAAGCGATCCTAGCTCACGATGGAAAGATCAACGCCAAGAACGAGGGCGACGGCTTGGTGGTTGAGATCGTGCTCGATTGTGTGAAGGTTAGCGGAAAATCTTAGGCTTGGCGGTTGCGTCGAGCCGCCGCGAACGAGCGGATCCCGAGAACGACGAACGCAAGACAAACGATGGCCATCAGAGCTTGCGAGATCACGGCAGGCGATGCAGTTAGCTCGCTCATCCGCGATAACAGCCGTCCTGCCGTCGCAATAAATCCAAGCAAAGCCACGACGAGGGCCGCATGCATCAGATGTTTGCGAAGGCCTTCTTTCGCTTGCGATGCGAAGCCGAGGGCAGCTAGGGCGATCCCGAAAAATGCTGGTATCAGCGCCGTGATGCTGCTCTTGTCATTCATCACTCCATTCACATATCCGGCCACCCCGATCACGATCAGGATAACTCCGCAAAGAATTGCTGTTGTTGGCATAGATTCAATTTACCAGAGTTCGCTCTTCGCTCGAAAATGAGTATCCGGGACCGTGCCTTACTTTGGCGTAATGAATTCTAATAACTTTGCGGCCCTCGCCGCATCGACGGGTTTGAGCTTGCTGTGATATTCGCGTGCGAGCGTCATATTCTGTTCTGTCGCGGCAATTGCCCCAAGCCAATAACGAGGATCCGGCGACTTTGGATCGATCCGCAGTGCACGTTGGTAGGTCGCCTTCGCATCCGGATATTTTCGCTGCATGCGATACGCATCGGCGAGATATACAACCGGCTTCACCGACTTCGGATCCAGCTTCGCAGCGGTTTCGTAGGGAGCGATCGCCTCCGCGAAATTGTTGTCGTTGTAATACGCCGCTCCAAGCCCGAGTTGAGCACCGGCGTTTTTCGGGTCAAGAGCGATCGCGATCTTGAACTGCATCGCCGCCTCTTTGTACTTTTTTGTTCGCAGCAAGTGATCGCCGATCCGCTGCTGAGCGTGCGAATCTTTCGGGTCAAGATCAGCAACCTTTTCGTAATACTGAACGGCGTCATCCTCAGCTTTCGTCCGATCGAGCAGTCCGGCGAGTTCGTTATAGGCGGACTTATACTTCGGATCGAGCTCGACCGATCGCCGGAACTGGGCGAGAGCTGCTGGATATTTATTCGCGTTACGGTGCGCGAGTCCGCGCTCGTAGAAGATAACGGCGTTCTCCGGCTCAAGTTTCTCGGCGGCTGCAAATGCAGCAAGAGCTCCTGTGTAGTTTCCCGAAAGTTCGAGAGACGTACCAAGTTGGATCTGAGCCTTGGCATACCCCGGCCTAAGACGAATGGCTTCCGCAAACTCGGCTGAGGCGGCGGCGTATTTCTTCTGTCGGAACAATGCGAGGCCAAGGTTGAAATGTCCCTCGGGCACGTCCGCGTTCATCTTGTTTGCCGCTCGGAAAGTCTCTTCTGACTGGGCAAATCTGCCGATTCGAAACTCTTCCAGCCCGCGATCAAAGATCGACTGCCAATCCTGGGCCACCCCCAAAGTCGAGCAGGCGAAGATAAACAAAATGGCAAGGTTCAGCTTAGCGAGCATATGTTCACTGCTTTTGAATAGGTAGAATGATCGCCGAGTTCCATCTACCACCGTAATAAACTCGTTGGGTTGCCTTCTGAAAATCGGCTGCCGTACCAGTCTTGTAGTTTGCCATGAATTTTTGGGGGTTTCGCGCGACCAGCGGGAACCATGAGCTCTGAACTTGAACCATGATGCGGTGCCCCTTCTTGAATGTGTGGGCTACGCCCGGCATCTTGAATGCAAGTTTCGTCGGAGATCCGGCGACCAGCGGTGACGGTTTCTCAAAGCCCTGTCGGAACCTTGCGGGCATTGGCTCGCCCCGGAGAAGCATTTGATAACCGCCCGGTTGAAAGACCGTCCATGCCGAATTTTGCGGAGGTATCATCGCGGTCGGCAGCCGGTAGTCGTCTGGGAAAACGTCGATCAGTTTGACGATAAAATCGGAGTCTGTACCGCTGGACGAGATCACGAGTGAGGGTTTGATGTCGCCCGCTACCGTGATGTCTGCGGTCAAGGGCTCGGTCTGATAGACGAGAACGTCCGGCCGGGTCGAGGCGAAACGTTGATCCTCGGTCATAAAATCGCGCGGATAGTTTCGCGTGATCTTTTGCGTGTAGGGAACGGGGTTCATCGGGTCGGAAACGTATTGGTCGCTCGCACCGGTGTTCGGTCTTGTAAACGAAAGAGTCCCGTTCGGCCCGAGGTAAAGTGCCGTGTCGGTTCCGGTCGTCGGTTCGTACTGCTGATAGGTACGCCATTCATGCGAGCCGGTATCGAACAAGTTGACCTCCTTGATCGCCGAAATATCTCCGGTGCCTTTCAGGTGATAATTGAAGAAAGGTATCTCCAGATTCCGTCGATAATAGTCGCCGGTCTTCTGCGTGAAATATGCGGTTCCGAGCCAATCGCCATCGTTTCGCGACCAGCCGCCGTGATCCCACGGCCCTACAACAAGAACGTTGAAGATCCCCGGATTCTGCCGCTCTGTATGTTCGTAAGTGCGAAGAGCTCCGTAAAGATCTTCATTGTCGAACCACCCGCCGACGGTCATCGTCGCGCACTTGATATTTTTGAGTTTCGGCAAAATGTTTCGCTCTTTCCAGTACGCATCATAGTTCGGATGCGTCATCATTTCGTCCCAAAACCCGATTCGTGTACCCAAGGCAGTTTGGTAGTAATCAGCAACTTCCTTTAGCCCGCCAAGTTTCAGATAAAAATCGTAGCCGTCCTGCGTGTCACGACCTTTCCACGGCTTAATATAGCTGCTGCCGACCGATGTCGGCGTCGGCCGATCCTGTCCCATGCCGGTAAAGAACGAATAGTTCTGTGCAAGGAACAGCGCCCCGTTGTGGTGCATATCGTCACCCATGTACCAATCTCCGATCGGTGCCTGAGGCGAGCAGGCTTTCAATGCCGGATGCGAATCGATCGAACCGGCGGACGCGTAAAATCCTGGATACGAGATGCCGTAAATCCCAACATTTCCATTGTTGTTTTCGACGTTCTTGAGTAGCCACTCGATCGTGTCGAATGTATCGGTCGATTCGTCGACCTGCTGCGCAGTATTGTTTGCGATGTCGGGCCGGACGTTCATCCACTTACCCTCGCTCATCCAGCGTCCTCGTACGTCTTGATACACGAAGATATAGCCTTCGCGAGCGAAAAGCGGATTCGGTCCGAGTGCCTGTTTGAACTGATCCTTTCCGTCCTTATCCTTGCCGTACGGAGCGACGGTGTAAGGCGTTCGGTTGAGTAGGATTGGATACCGCTGGGACTTTTTCTCGGGTGTGTAGATCGACGTAAACAGCTTTACGCCGTCGCGCATCGGTACCATCACTTCGCGTTTGTCGTAGTTGTCGCGAATGTATTCGGCAAGTTCGTTCTGTGCCTGCGATGGCTGCTGCGAAACTGCGGAAAAGGTCAGAAGGCAAAAAACGAAAGGAAGGATCAGTTTGCGCATTTCGACTCCGTTGAGAAAGAGGTAGATGAGGACGGGGTATTTTCGCCGAACCGTGAAAGAAACTCAAGGATTACCTGTTTTGTCAGTTCCTTTCCTGATATCCGCGATCATCATTTCGATACGCCCTCGCACTTCATCGATCAGGATGGTGTAAGCATCACGGCTTTCATCCGGTGTTTCTTCACTTTTCAGAATATCCCGCGGAAAGATAGGTTCGCCGATCTTGATCTTTACCTTTGCCGGACGGATCTTCCACGACTTACGGGCCCAGACGTTCTGTAGCCCATCGAGTGCGACAGGCACTATCGGCAGGTCGAGTTCCGTCGCGAGGATGGCCGCTCCTTTTTTGAATTCATGCAGTTTGCCGTCGAACGCACGCTCGCCTTCGGGATAGATGTTGAGCACCATTCCTTTTTTCAGACCGATCGCTCCGGCTTTCTCTACTCCGGTTACTTCCAATCGCATGAATCCACGGCAGAAGAGATTGAAAATGCGATAGACGACGAATGCGAGGGCGACGAATACGGTCCGCTCGCGAAGAGCCGCGCTAACTTCGGGCAGATCGTCGTCGGTTTCCCGAAGGATCTTTCCCCAGTTGATGTCGGTCGAGATGGCTGCTCCATCCGGATCGGCCGCGTCGCCGATCTTACTCCCCGCGTCAGTCGATTCGATAAGGTCAATAGCGTTTCGAACAGTCAGTGCGGCGGCAACTTGGTCAGCGGTAAACTCTGCCTCGAACGCCTGTTCAAGTCCCGCGAAGAATTCGGCACGAGCGAGGGAATCAAGGCCAAGGTCGATCTCGAGGTTCATATCGGGGTGGATAACCTCGGCATCCTTCGACTGCGAGAGGATGGACGCGGCG
>JBEBGW010000294.1:0-5513 GCA_040081025.1 Pyrinomonadaceae bacterium
CGTTTGGTATCCGGGCACACCGCGGTCGATCTGAAGCCCCATATTGTAACTTGTCATGACGGCCCCGGCGCTGACGTCGCCGACGATCTTTCCTCGTTTCTCGATCTGGATCAGCCGGGCGAAAACCTCAGACGCCGATGCTGAATTGCTATCGATGAGAACTACGAGTTCCCCAGTAAATTGACGGTCCTTCACCGGTTTTGCAACGCTCGTTCGCGTCTTGGTGCGCCAGATCATTTCTCCGATCTTCACCTCTCGATCGAAAAAATGGCCGGTAAGATACTCCTCCATTTTTACTCGGCCGCCACGATTGCCGCGAAGATCAAGGATTAGTCTTGAACCTGCAACAGCCTCCTTCATCATCTGGTCAATGAACTTCTTTTCGACAACAAAAGTACGCAGCTTACAGGCCGTCAGTACGTTCGATATCTTCGCGCACTTGTATGGATTCTCGCGTCGCTCGTTGCTCCTGGCTTCGGTCTCTTTCTTACGATCGGCTAAGCTCTTAAAGCTTGCCTGAATTCCGATGGTTCTTTCCGTTCCTTTATCGTCCATCACTGTTACAGGCAGAAGGGGCAGAGGCTCCAGTTGATAGATGAAATAGGTGAGGACCCAGAGGTTGTCGCGGGTGATCGGATATTGACCGACCTTCAGAATGCGGTCCCCTATCTTCAAGCCCTGCTTTTCTGCGTCACTGCCTCTCTTTACATCGGTCAAAAGGCAGATATTGCCGACCATCTGCATCGTAAAACCGTATTCGATCCGGTTTGATCGCCCGGGCGGAAAGAATCGCGTATGCGAGTCGTTGAACTCGATGAGTACTCCTGCTATCACCCGGAAAATGTGTGCGTTAGTTTCGAGAGTCTTGATCTTATCGATCGCCTCTTTGAATCTGCCATCGATATCGATACCTTTATAGTTCTTGTCGTAGTAGTAAGTCTCAAGCACCTCCTTCATTTCCTTGAGCATCTTGATGCCGCGGGAGCGGTTGAGCGAAGGATCAGACTTACCTTCAACTTCATCGATCCGGAACTGAGCCGTGACGGCTGATACTGAAAGAATCAGGAGAAGCGCTGCGAGAGTGGGCTTAAGGTAGATCATGGGATTATATATAAGGGAATCTTTAGGTAAACTGACGGGATTATACGCCAACCGCAGCGATGATGAGAAGAGTTTTTTAGAGGTTCGTGCGCGCCCTTCTGGCGCGCTCCACCGCCTCTTCGGGATTGTCTGCTGTCGCCGTTAAGTGGCCCATTTTTCGGCCGGGTTTTGCATCGGCCTTGCCGTAGAGATGGAGTTTGACGTTGGGATCGGCGAGGGCGGCGGACCAGTTTGGTTCACCATTGGCCCAGAGGTCGCCGAGAAGATTTGCCATTGCAGCGGGGCGGAAGAACTCGGTCGAACCGAGCGGCAATCCACAGACGGCACGTACTTGCTGCTCGAACTGTGATGTCGCGCACGGCCCGAAAGTCAGGTGGCCCGAATTGTGCGGACGAGGTGCTATCTCGTTAACTAGGACATTCCCGTCGGCGGTCAGAAAGAATTCGACACACATCGTGCCAACGTATCCAAAGGTCTCGGCGATTTTGCGCGTGATCTCGACCGCCTCGCGAAACACGTTCTCGCTCACGATCGCCGGTGCGAACGAAAGATCGAGAATGTGATTCGCGTGCTCGTTTTCGATGACGCCGTAATAGGCGAAATTCCCGGCCTGATCGCGAGCACAGACGACCGAAACTTCTTTTTCAAACGCGACGAAAGCCTCAAGGATCGATTCGCGGCCGTCCATCGCGGCGAAAGCTTCGTCGAGATCGGAATGCGCACGGATCTTCGACTGACCCTTGCCGTCGTAGCCAAACCCTGCGGTCTTCAGCACTGATGGATAGCCGAGGGCGTCAGCGGCACGGTAGAGATCGTCGATCGTCTTGATGTGGCGATACGGGGTAACGGGAAAGCCGTAGGTGGATAGAAAAGTCTTTTCGCGAAGGCGGTTCTGAGTCGTGTGCAGGATCTCGCCTTTCGGGTACACGTTAACGAACTCGGCGGCCGCTTCGACAGTTTTCGATGGAACGTTCTCAAACTCGAACGTGACAACATCCACGCTTTTCGCGAACTCGCGAACGCGATCGAGATCGTCATAGCTCGCCGAGGTCTCGACATCGGCAACATGGCCGGTCGGTGTATCCGTCTCGGGCGAGAAAGTATGGACCCGATAGCCCATCTTGCGCGCTTCGATCGCGAACATACGCCCGAGCTGGCCGCTGCCGAAAACACCGATGGTCGAGTTTGGAAGTATGGTCCGGATCACGCTTCGTTTGAAGGCCGAGAAGCGATAGGTTAACCCGTTTGCGTGGATTTGGCGAATCTAGCGTTGATTGGAATTGGTGAGTTGATCGATGGTCTGCTGCGTTTGCTGGGTTCGATTGCTGTGCGCATTGAGGCCGGAGCTTGCACCGACGAAATTCGCGACGCGGTTGCTTCGCTGCCGGTCGGCCTCGGCTCGCGAAAGTCCCGCATCCGGCTGATTGGCCGGCTGAGCTGCGACCCGTTTCGTGTCGGTCGTACTTACCTTGTTCACCGAGGTCTTCATTCCCGGGTAAATGTAGTATCCGCCCGCGGCCAGCGCGGAAAATATCAACAGCGAAATGAGGGCGTTTCGGAGAGGAGGTTTTTCGGATATGACCCGGTCCGTTGGCCGGTAGAGCAGTTTGCCGCATCGGCGACATTCAAGATCGGTCGAGAAGTTTGATAGTCGGCAGTTGGCGCATTTGACGGAATTCATGGGGCAGGCCTCCTCGGGCGGGAAGTTCCTGTTAGAAGTAAATGCCTAATAGGACGGGTGTGTCAATAAACTTTTCAGGGGAGACGAGCCGTCTTTGTCCGTTTCGAATCCAATCGACGCTGCACGTCTTCACTCGTGAGCTCACGCAATGCGTCGGCGGCGATCCAGCGAGCAGATCGCGTGTCTTGCTCCTTGATCCGGGAGGCCGACAGTATCGCGAGAGCGTTCAGCTCTGAGCTGCGCTTCCCGATCTGCCGCAGCGACCAATTCACCGCCTTCTTTACAAAGTTTCGATCGTCATCAGAATTTTTCTCGATCAGCGGCAGAAATGAAGCGAGTTTTTCGTCCGGTGCCTTCTTATCGTGGACCGCGAGATAGGCGATAAGCGAGAACCCGGCGCGTTTGATGAACTCCGGCTTTTTGCCCGCCCATTCGACCGCCTTCTCATATGCGAACGGCGTCCGGCAAAAGAGGTATGAACAGGCTCCGTCAACGGTCGCCCAGTTGTCAAAATCCTTTGCCCACGCATCCATCTGCCTTTGGGTGACCTGTTTCGGATCGTCGATCAGGAATGCTATTGTCCGAGCTTCGTAGACGCCGCTATTCCAGAGTTCCTGCGCGAGTCGATGCCGATCATCCGCTTGCTTCTTAACTTCCTTCGCAAACTTCTTGAGATCTGGTGCCCGAATGCCGAAAGCATTGTCAGTCGGGATTGCGAACCTCGCCACAACGGCTACGTCCGAGGGTGAGCCGAGTGCTTCGAGTTCCGTGAGAATGTCGGTGACGTTCATTTACCCGGTCGTGTCTTTAGGACCGCGTTGGTTTGCTTCGACCTAAATGCGTGTAGCTTTTTACGAAGGTCGGGGCGCGAGTTTGCGAGGATGGAAATTGCGAATAAAGCGGCGTTCTTCGCTCCGGGTTGGCCGATCGCGAGAGTTCCGACTGGTATGCCGGCTGGCATTTGCGCGATCGAGAGGAGCGAGTCTAGGCCTTTGAGAGCTTTGCTTTCGACCGGCACGCCTAGAACGGGAAGCACCGTTTGCGAAGCACACATACCGGGCAGATGCGCGGCTCCGCCGGCGCCCGCGATGATCACCTCGATCCCGCGTTCTTCGGCGGATTTCGCAAACTCAAATAGCAGGTCGGGCGTCCGGTGAGCCGAGACGATCTTCGATTCATGCGGTACGCCGAATTCATCGAGCATGAGCGAGGCCTGTTCCATCGTGGACCAGTCGCTCTTGCTGCCCATGATGATAGAAACAAGCGGAATCTTATTTTTCACCGTCATAAGGATATGCTACGACCGATCCGCCCCAATAGTCCTCACCTGCCCAACACCGTACGCCGCGAATGAAACAAATGCCGGTCGGCCGAGGCTCGTTCGAATCCTCATAAAACACACAGTATCCGGCATCAGAAAGGTATCCGAACGTTACTTTACGGCCCTCTTCATCGACAGCTCCTGACCAACACTCGGAGCAGATCTGCTTCGGGTATCGAAGCGACGGAGCGACACTAGCCGCGCAGATCGGACAGCACTGTTCGCTCATTTCGCCAGCTCACCGCGGACGACCGCCTCGAATTTATCCCAAGCGTGGACGTTCGAACGCCAGTATACGATCTCGCCGGTCTTCGAGATGACGATGTTCTTCGGATAGCCGCTGAATACGAACTTCTTTAATTCCAACGCGGCTCCAGCAGTCTGGATATAGTCGAGTGGCTCGTTTTTGGCGAAATTCCGGACCTCGCCTGGCGGATCGCCAGTCACCGCAATAAAGACCACGTCATCGCGTCCATCGAACTTCGTCTTGAATGTATTCAGCTTTGGCTTAAGCGCCCGGCAAACGGGGCAGCCAATGAACCAGAAATTAAGTACCACGACCTTGCCGCTCAACTCGGTCGACGAGATCGTCTTACCATCGATAGTCTTAAGAGAAAACTCCGGTGCCTTCGAGCCTTCCTGCGGGATCTTCTGCAGCCGAAACTCGACCGTGCCGTCGTCGAGGGTCTTCATCAGCGTCCGATCCGGATAATGAAAATTCGCCATGCGAATGTCGACGAATTCGTTGTTCGAGATCAGGTTTCGGTCGGAGTCGTAAAAGAGCGTTTTGGCGACCGGTGCTTTCGTCTGGGCAAACGCGGCCAATGCACCAACCGAAACAAGCAACGCCATAAACCCAATTTTCCTCGCGAGTATCCGCATTTCGTTAAAAATAGAAGAGTTAACCTATGAAAGCAAATTTCGAAGTTGTCCGTTAGAATGTTGGTACAGCCTGATGAATATTGGCGACTCCATTGCTGCTCTATTGGTCCTTGTCTTTGTTATCTTTCTCGCGAAGAGTTACCGGGGCTCCGGATTCTTCTCTCGAAATCAAGATTCGCGGAAGTATCACAAATCGGTTCTGGTCCGCGTGCTCCTTGATCTGCCTGAAAACACGGTCAAGGAACTCCTCGATCTCTATAAGAAGGAGTTCGGTCCGGGGCCTGCTCGGTATGCGCGACAGACCTTTCGGAAGTGGAAAGAAGGTCACGTACAGCCGGCGACGCAGACCTTCAACCGGTTTCTCGTCCACATGCCGAAGGTTATGTCGTACGACCTGAAGTGCGAGGTGCTTCGGCATTTCATGGAAGAATACTCAGCAAAGGATGAGTACGAACTGGACGTAACAACCGAAGATTGGGATGAGAAGCTCGACCCTCTCGTTCGGCAGATAATCGACAAGGCGTTCAC
>JBEBGW010000295.1:0-5507 GCA_040081025.1 Pyrinomonadaceae bacterium
AGTTCATGCTCAAGCTTCTCGATCTCGTCCTGTAGTTTCTTTTTTACTGCTTCCATTTTTTCTATTTTATAAGCATTTCCTTCGGAGACGCGAACGTGATGCCGATGTCTCGGGCCGAACGGACGAGCTGGCCATCAGGCGAGACGGTCTTTAGATTGGCACATGCCTCGGCCAGCGGTACGGTGACCACAGTTCCTGCCTGGAGGGCGACCATCTTTCCGGTATCGCCGCTAGCGAGCGCTCGGACCGCACACGCACCGAAGTTCGTCGCAAGCATTCGATCGAATGCGTTCGGGCTTCCTCCGCGTTGGAGGTGGCCAAGCACGACGCTGCGGCATTCTTTATCAGTACGTTTTGCAAGCGTTCGAGTAATGTAATCGCCAACACCGCCGAGCCGAAGCTCACCCTGGTCCTGATACATCTCGCCCTTGCCGACTTCCTTGGCACCTTCCGCAACCACGACGTTTGTGAACCGCGAACCCTTGCGGTCGCGCTCCAATACCTTTTCAACGACCATATCGAAATCGAACGGGATCTCGGGGATCAGAATGATATCGGCACTTCCAGCAAGCCCGGCATGCAGGGCGATCCAACCCGTATGACGGCCCATCACCTCGAGTACCATCACGCGGTCATGTGAAGCGGCGGTCGTGTGGAGGCGGTCGAGGGCTTCCGTCGCGATATCGATCGCGGTCATGAAACCGAACGTCAACTCGGTGGCCGCAAGGTCGTTGTCGATAGTCTTGGGAACACCGACGACCGGGAAACCGCGTTTGTGAAACTGCTCGGCGATCGCGAGCGTTCCTTCACCGCCTAGGACGATCAGAGCCTCGATCCCGAGAATGTCCAGATTGGCCAATGCTTCGCCGATCGGCATTTCGGGAAATACGGGCTGCCCGTCGACCATCTTGACGAAGCTGCCGCGGTTACGGGTTCCGAGGATGGTTCCGCCGCGCGGCAGAATTCCGCTCACCGTTTTTTGCGTGAGCGACATGGTGTGCGTTTCGCCGAGAATGCCCTCGAAGCTGTCCTCGATTCCGACCACCTTCATCCCGAATTGGAGCGTTGCTGTCCGCACGACCGAGCGAATGACCGCGTTGAGTCCCGGTGCGTCTCCGCCGCCGGTCAATATCCCTATCTGCTTATACATAAACTGGACAAAACATTATTCTAATGAATTCGCCGGAAAGATGAAAATTCGTAATACCCTGCAAACGCAAACGAACCCGAAGATCGGGTTCGAGTCAATGTGATTGTTACTTACTTTTCTACTTTCGAGCTAAGTTGAGATCTGCTAGCTTCTTGGCTTCGGGCAACACCTCGACCGCCTTCAAGATCTGCGGATCGACCTCGAGCAATACGCGGATGCCGGCCTCGTTCGAGTAATTCGCGGTCGCCAGTTCTAGTCTCAACCGTGTTCGGACAAACTCTGCTTCGGCGTCGATATTCGCCGCACTCAGTCCGTTTAATTTGTCGCCGATCGCGAATGCCTTGAATGCCTCGAACATTCGATCGTCGATCCTGAACTTGTCCGGCTGAATGTCCATCGCGTGGCTCTGTTTCTCGACCTTGTAGTTCTCGAATCCTCCGATCTTTCCGGCGACCATCTGCCGCACAAAGAAAAAAGCAGCATCACTTACCCGCCCACGAGCCGGCGTGAACTCCAATGGTTTTACCTTTACTTCCGGTTCGAGTCCGCGGCCGCCAAACAGCGTCCGTCCGTCCGGCGTCGTGATCGGGACGCCGGCCGGCTTCGGGGCCGCGTCGCCATTCGCGGCCTCTTCGTCCTCGTGGTGTGAGTAGTAATCGTAGATCGAGCCGCTCGAATAATCGCGTTGGAGTGATCGGCCGAACGGCGTGTAATACCTGGCGGTTGTCAGCGTAAGACCGGTTCCGTACGGCATCCGGAAAACACGCTGAACCAAGCCTTTTCCAAAGCTGTCGCTTCCAACGATTATCCCGCGGCCATAATCCTGAACCGCACCGGCGACGATCTCCGACGCCGATGCCGATCCGCCGTTGATCATGACAACCAAGGGAAAATTGTCGCCGCCGCCGCCCGATGTACGCAGCTCGCGCGTATTCGAATAGTTTGCCCTGCCCTTAACCGAAACAACGGTTTTATTCGACGGGATGAACCGGCTCATCACAGCGATCGCCTGCTCGAGAATGCCGCCGGGATTGCCTCGAAGATCGAGGATCAGGCTCTTCATTCCTTGCTTCTGCAGATCCCCGATCGCATCGCCGAGTTCGGCGGAGGTCGTTTCTTGAAACCCGCCGGTCAGGCCGACATATCCGACGCCGTTCGGCAGCAGGAAATAGTTACGGATCGACGGCAGCGGAACTCCGCCGCGAACGATCTCGAAATCAACCGGCGTGGGCGATCCGGCCCGCTCGACTTTTACTTTTACCGGCGTCCCCTTTTCTCCGCGTACATTCTTCGAAACTTCGGCGCTGGACCACTCGGCCGCGTCTTTTCCGTCGACCTGGAGGAACTTGTCACCGTATCGCAGGCCGGCTTTGTCGGCGGGCGTTCCGGGGACTACCGACTGAACAAAAACGCCGCCGCGATGCTGCAGGATAGAGACGCCGATCCCGTAAAATTCGGACGCCTGTTCTTGCGTCAGCTTTTGGAATTCATCGCGAGTGAAGAATGCAGAGTGTGGATCGAGCGTCCAGAGAAGTCCCTGGATCGAACTGTCCGTTATCTTTTCGTGGTCGACCGTGCTGACGTAATTTTTCTCGACGACATCGACGCTCTCCCGATAATCCGCGAGGATCCTCGCACCCGTAACCGCGTTGTCCGCTGAAGTTATCACCGGCAGTTTGCCGAACAAGCCGCCGAGAACCGCTCCGACGGCTATGAATATCCCTGTAATTATTGCGAATTTATTGCCCATTGATGCCGATGCTCAGCTTCTTAAAGTCTAGCATATATTAGTTGACTCGCCGGGAATTTGGGTTGACCGCTATCCGTCTGGCTTTTTTGAATTTACAAACACCACCCGACTTCTTACCATTGAGTCTTTGCCCGGATGAAGCCCGACGTAACCATCGTTATCCCCGCATTTGAGGAGCAAGACCGCCTCGGGACTTCGCTTGAGAAGATCGTGTCTTACCTGCGCTCAAGTAAGATCCACGCCGAGATAATTGTTGTCGATGACGGATCGAACGACGAAACAGCCGCATCTGCGGAAGTGTACCTTTCAAGCGTCGATGATATCGACACTAAGGTGATTCGATACGAGCAGAATCGCGGCAAAGGATATGCGGTAAAGACCGGACTCCTTGCGGCTGCCGCTGATATCGCACTATTCAGTGACGCGGACCTCTCGACCCCGATCGAGGAGATGCCGAAACTCATCGATCCGATCCGATCCGCAGAGTTCGACGTAACATTCGGCTCGCGAGCGTTGGATCGCAGTCTGATCGGAACGCGGCAGCCGTGGCGCCGTGAACAGGGCGGAAAGCTCGTAAACCTGATGATTCGGACATTGTCCGGACTCGACTTTACGGATACGCAATGTGGCTTCAAAGCATTCAACATGACGAAGTACAGGCCGCTGCTTGATCTTATGACGGTCGACCGGTTTGGTTTCGACGTCGAGTTCCTATTTGTAGCGAATTATCACGGATTGCGGCTATTGGAAATTCCCGTGCGTTGGAACAACGTCGAGGGATCGAAAGTCAGTGCGATACGCGATACGCGCAGGATGTTTAACGAACTTCTGCAGATCCGCCGTAATGCGCGCCGCGGAGTGTATAATTTGAACAAATGACGGCACGCCTGAATGTAAATATCGACCATGTAGCGACGATCCGCGAGGCTCGTAAGACGATCGAGCCGAGCATTATCACGGCAGCTGTGATCTGCGAACAGGCCGGGGCGAACGGGATCACGGTTCATCTCCGGGGCGACCGGCGGCATATCCAGGACCGCGATATTGAGTTGCTGCGTGACGTGGTAACGACGTATCTGAACGTCGAGATGGCCGCGACGGACGAGATGGTCGCGATCGCCGAACGCACCAAGCCCGACGCCGTTTCGCTCGTCCCTGAAAGTCCCAACGAAATTACAACGGAAGGCGGACTCGACGTGATCGGAAACTTTGAGAACGTGAAAAATGCGGTCGAAAAACTTAAGGCTGCGGGGATATTCGTCAGCATCTTCATCGACCCCGATCTTGAGCAACTCGACGCAGCGAAGAGCGTCGGCGCCCAGCAGGTCGAGCTTTGCACGGCGGAATTTGCGGAACTGACTTTATCGGCCCGTGCGACGCATGGCGAAGGTGCTGACAAAGCCGCGTCGGAGGTCGAACGGATCCGCATGGCGGCCGAGCACGCTCACGGACTCGGCATGATGGTCGCCGCGGGCCATGGGCTCACCTATCGCAACATCGGCGCACTCGCGACGATTCCCGAGATCGTTGAGTTCAACATCGGACACAACATCATTTCCCGGTCTGTGTTCGTCGGCCTTAACCAGGCTGTCCGTGAAATGATCGAGGCAATTCGGTCCGCCTGATACAACCTTTCGGTTTTCTGCAATCTCTGTATAGAAGTTCGTTCTAAAATTGGAGTTATTATGCAGATCCGAATTCCCCTGTGCCTTCTTGCGTTGATATTTGCCGTTTCGGCGGTATTCCCACAACAGCCGGACGCGGACGCGGCGAAGCTAAAGGAACGACGGCGGGTGGCTCTAGTCGCGCGAATCGCGACCGACGCAGAACAGTTAAAACTACCCGAGAACCGAGCAATATTGAACGCGAGGCTGGGTGCAATGGCGTGGAAGAACGATCCCGAGCAAGCCAAGAAGATGCTCCAGGCTGCCGTCTCCGAGTTGAATGCGGCTCAGCAGGAGGCCGAGTCGGCGAAGGGCAAATCCCATCTCTACCAAGATCTACTCAATAGCCAAAACGTCCGCCCGCAGATCCTGAACACGATCGCGACCGTCGATCCCGAGTACGCTCTTGCAAGCCTCTATCGCACGCGTCCGGCATCGGTTGCGCGGGCATTGGCCGGTGAGGGCAGTGAAAAGTTCAACGATCAGGGCCAGAATGGAAGCTATCTTGCTCAGGCCGAGATGAATCTTGAACAGCGGCTTCTGCGTTTGGTTGCGGACAAGAATCCGGAAAAGGCGGCGGCAATATTAAAGGACACGATCCGTAAGCGTCTCTCGAACGAAACGTACGAATCGCTCAAAAAGCTTTACCTGATGGACGCGGACGCGGGAAAGGAACTCGCGGACGATGTGCTGGGACGCCTGAATTCGGCGGCGTTCATCGCGAACAACCAGCCCGTTTACGACCTGATCGGCCTATCGACCAACATCATCACAGACCACATACGCGAACATCAGCCGGATGAGAAGTATTTGTCGTTCGACGATTCGGGCATACGAACGCTGTCTATCAAGCTGATCGGCACCTATCTCGATAATGTCGCCCGTCTCGGTTACGTGCCGTTCGAGCAACTCGAACCGTTTGCTAAAAGATACGCTCCCGGCC
>JBEBGW010000296.1:0-5463 GCA_040081025.1 Pyrinomonadaceae bacterium
TTTCCATCGGACGGTGTGGACATCCGGTTTCGAGAAACTATTGTTCCGGCGCCATCTATAGACGCCATTCTAAGGTTTGTGCCGCCTAGGTCGGCGGCAATAAACACCTTTTCCATTTTAGATGAGGTCTACTGTTTCGGCGGCCGTTGAGCTTCAGGGACGTTCTTGTAGACGTCCTCATATTTCGCGTATCCGTCGGCTATGACTGTTGTCATCAGATTGCCCTTATCGACCACCGTCACCTCGAGAAGGATCGCCGGGATCTCTTTCTTTACGCGTTCGTTGTCGTTCATGAACGGCGTCGTGGTCAAAGGCTCTTTCTTCGCAAGTTTGATCGCTGCCTCGACCGCCTGACTCGCAAGCGGGATGATCGGCTTGTAGACCGTCATTGTTTGGGTTCCTTGGGCGATCCGTTGCAGTCCGTCCAGTGCCGCGTCCTGACCCGTTACCAGGACCTTGCCTGCCAGGTTCTTCTTCTCGAGAGCCGAGACGACTCCGCCCGCCATCCCGTCGTTGGAAACGACAAAGGCCTGAATGTTATCTCGGTTCTGCGTGAGTGCGTTCTCCGCCATCTTTAGAGCCTCTTCGGGCTTCCAGTCGGGTGTAAAGTTGTCAGCGACGATCTTGATCTTTCCGCTATCAATCGCCGGCTTCAGGACGTCGAGCTGCTCTTTCTTCATAATGACAGCGTTGTTGTCCGTACCGGCCCCGTAGACCATTACGTAGTTTCCCTCGGGAACATTCTTAAGTGCGTATTCCGCGATCTTTCGGCCAATTACCGGGACCTGATGGGAAATATACAGGTCGATCTTATCCGAGTTGATGAGGCGGTCGTAACTAATCACCGGAACGCCTTTCGCCTTGGCTTTATCTACCATTGAGGCGGCCTGGGTCGCGTCGTGGGGGGCGATCACGAGAGCATCAATGCCCTGTGTAAGCAGATTGTCCACGTCATTCGCTTGTTTGTCTGCCTTATTGTCAGCGACGGTGATAACGCACTCGACGTCCATCTTCTTACAATGAGCCTCGAACGCGTCCCGGTCGCGAACCCATCGCTCTTCCTTCAAAGTATCCATTGCGAACCCGATCTTGAGCTTTTTGGAGCCGTCAGGACGATTTGTTGGCGTTGAGGAATTGTTTTGCACAGGACCGGTACAGCTAATAGCGAAGATCGCGACAGCAAAAAGGAACAGGATTCTAAAATTCATTGAATATCTCCTTTCGAATGAACAAGTTTCAGAAATTAAAACAGAAAAATGTAGTTCGGGCAATGTAAGTCAGCGAAACCATCGTTTGCATACACCTTTCGCGACAAAGCTCATACCAAGTCTCGATCTGGAGTTTCCGGAACTCGAAGGTGGGTCCCTCTCTAGGTTCCCATCGTCCCGCCAATAAATCGTTAGATGAGAACAAATTAGGGTCAGAATTTGTTGACATCACCCTGGTATTGGTGTAAAAGATTGAGTGACCTGGTTATTTTAAGAATCTTTACCAGGCATTCCGCACTGTTCTAAATTGCTTGGAATGTGCAAATGCTCGTCATAAAAATTTAACTGGAAATCAGTTGCTCTCTGCCCTCGAAAGGGTAGAGAATTGAAAAATAAGGATTGTTAGTAGGAGGAGATCAACTCAGATGCTCGGCAAAAATATTCTTCGCAAATCTGTTTGCTCGCTCACGGCCATCGCGGTCCTGTGCGTTTACTCTTCGTGGGCTATCGCTCTGCCGAATATGCTTACGGGTGAGATCACCGTTTCCGGTCAGGTAACGGTTAACGGCCAAACCGCCGTTTCGAATTCAACGGTCGTTTCGGGCAGCACCATCGTAACAGGTGCGAACTCGAGTGCGATCGTTAGCCTTGGCAAGACCGGGCGCGTCGAGATCCTCGCCGATTCGAATCTTGTTCTTAATTTCACGGAAACCGGCATCGTCGGTATCCTTTCGTCAGGCAAAGCCCGTGTGGCTAATGCTGCCGGTGTCGCAACCACGGTTACGACTAAGGATGCAACGATCATCGCGGATTCGGCACAGGCAAATAACTTCCTCGTCGAAGTCGAGTGTTCACACACACACGTTGACGCTACAACTGGTTTCGTCACGATGCGTGAGGGCACCAGCGATCGTCAGGTTGCTGCCGGTACATCGGCGACCGCAGGTAATCTTGCTCAGACGGGCTGCCAGCCCTGTCTTCGCCCTGACTCAGCACCGCCGGTTCGCTTCGGTGTGCCTTGGTGGCTGTTCCTCGTTGCGGGCGGTATCGTCGCAACCTCGATCCTTCTCAAGGATGAACCGGAACCCTGCGAAGGCGACGACTGCGATACGATAGTTGTCAGCCCGACCAGATAGGCACTTTGGCCTATAACAGTCCGATTTTGTAAAATTATGCGGGTCATGTTGATTTCAATATGACCCGCATTCGTTTATATAGAGGGCCTATTTCAGGAGAATTGTCTTAAAGGTAGTTTTTTCTATGCAAATCGCTGTGATTGGAACCGGGTATGTTGGACTTGTATCGGGTGCTTGTTTCGCCGAGTTCGGCATTCATGTAACGTGCGTCGACGTCGACGCTGACAAGATCAACAAACTCAATCAGAACATTATCCCTATTTACGAACCGGGGTTAGATCAGATAGTTGAGAAGAATGTTAAGGCCGGACGACTCGAATTTACGACCGACCTCAAGTCCGCAGTTGAAAAATCAAAGGTAGTATTCTTCGCCGTGGGCACGCCGCCGAAAGAGGATGGCTCACCCGACATGAGCTATTACCAGCAGGCCGCTGAGGATGTTGCGGAGGCGATGAACGGCTACAAAGTCTTGGTAACGAAATCGACGGTTCCTGTCGGAACCGGAAAATGGCTTCGAAACTTCGTCACTGAGCGGATCCCGGAAGGTATGACGTTCGGCGTCGCCTCCAACCCTGAATTTCTTCGAGAAGGAGCCGCAATTGAGGACTTCATGCGTCCTGACCGGGTTGTCGTGGGTAGCAACGAGCCGGAAGCGATCGAAGTAATGAAGGAGCTTTACCGCCCGCTCTACTTGATCGAGGCACCGGTCGTGATCACGTCGCTCGAGGCGGCTGAGCTTATCAAGTACGCCGCAAACGCATTTCTCGCGACCAAGATCACGTTCATCAACGAGATCGCAAATCTATGCGATGCCATCGGGTGTGACGTACACGACGTCGCTCGCGGAATGGGTATGGATAACCGTATCGGCCGCAAGTTCCTTCACCCTGGACCTGGCTACGGTGGATCCTGTTTCCCGAAGGATACAAGGGCTTTGACAACCGTTGCAGATCAGTTTGGTGTTGAGACACGCATCGTCGATGCCGTGATCGAGGCAAATGACCTTCAGCGACAGGCGATGATCCCTAAGATCGAGAAGCTTGTGGGCGATCTGGCGGGCAAGAATATCGGTGTCCTGGGACTCTCGTTCAAACCAGAGACCGACGACATGCGCGAGTCGCCTGCCATCGACATCTGTCACTCACTCATCGAGAAAGGTGCGACGGTCAGGGCGTTCGATCCCGTTGCGATGGAAGAATCGAAGCACTTCATTAAGGGTATCGAATACGCTTCCGACGAATACGACGCGATCAAAGGTGCCGATGCGCTCGTTATCCTGACCGAGTGGAACCAGTTTCGATCACTCGATCTTGAGAAGGTGAAATCACTTCTTTCGTCGCCGAAGATCGCGGATCTTCGTAACGTTTACGACCCGGAAGATATGCGCGAACTTGGGTTCGATTACGTCGGCGTCGGCAGATAATTTTTGTTTGGAGCTGGAGATGCCACAGGTCTCCTGCAAATCTTCCTTAATCCATGTCAATCACTCCAAATATCCTGGTGACCGGCGGGGCTGGTTTTATTGGCTCAAATCTGGCGGACGAATTGATTCGCCGCGGAGCTAAGGTAAAGATCATCGACAATCTGATCACCGGATTCCGTGAAAATCTTGAGGAGATCGAAGGTGATTTCGAGTTCGTCGAAGGTGACATAGCGGATAGCGAGGTGATCGGCCAGGCATCAAAAGGGATCGACTTTGTTTTTCACGAGGCCGCCTTACCAAGCGTTCCTCGGTCGGTGGCAAACCCTCTCGAGACCCACAATGCCTGTGTTAACGGCACTTTCAACGTCCTGAACGCCGCTCGCGATGCCGGCGTGAAACGCGTCATTTACGCTGCTTCGAGTTCAGCGTATGGAGATCAAGAGGTATTGCCTAAGGTCGAGACGATGGCTCCCGAGCCGTTATCGCCATACGCCGCAGCTAAACTTACCGGGGAGTATTATTGTCGCGTATTTACGCAGGTCTACGGGCTTGCGACATATTCGCTTCGCTATTTCAACGTCTTCGGCCCTCGCCAAAATCCATCATCTCAATACTCCGGCGTGATCTCGCGATTCATCGATTCTTTCATGAAGGGCGGATCACCCGTTATCTACGGCGATGGAAAGCAATCCCGCGATTTTACGTATATAGCGAATGTGATCGATGCCAACATTCGGGCTCTCGAAGCGACCAAAGGAAGCGGACAGGTAATGAACGTCGCTAACGGCGAGCGTGTATCGCTGCTCGAATTGGTGGATGTAATGAAGAGCGTTACGGGAAAAACCGACGTGACCGTTGATTTCCAGCCGGAACGGGCAGGTGACGTGAAGCACTCTCAGGCAGATAATACGCGCTCAAAAGAATGGCTCGGATATACTAAGCTGGTTGGACTTGAAGATGGCATCAAGAACACGATCGATTGGTGGAAGGAAAGCCGCTTCGCCAAAGAATAGATCCTTTACTTAGCCCCGAAAACCGCGTCATCGATCTTCGAATTGATCAGGATATCCTTCGCCTTAAAGTTCGCGTAAGCAGTGATCTGCCCGAGGTCGAAACGCTGCGAATATCGCTCCGGAACCGTTATCCCATCCACGACCCTGTACTTGTCAACCGCGATCGAGGTCGTGAACGTCCGCCCATTCATCTCGTAGGCAGATTCGTATGAGCTGATCAGGCCCGTTTTCTCGTCGAGATAAAAATCGGTGTAGAAGCCGTCGGGTGCGGTGAGCCTGAATCCTTTCTCTTTTCTCTTCCCTACCGGAACCGGGGTGACGACATAACCGTTGTCGCCAAACTTTGGCAACAGCGGAAAGCCGAGGGTCGTAACCGGTGGGAGGGTGATCCCGTTCAAAGAGGAAACCGTGTTCGTGCCGTCGAAGGTCTGCTTGATCGACTGAAAGGTCGTCTGAATGTCGAGGATATACTTGTCACCCGAGATCACAGTCGAGAACGCACCTGGAAGCGACTGAGTCTGGACGCTAACGTCGACGCCGCCTTTGATCACAAGCGTCTTGATGGTTTTGAGCTTGCTTCCGCCATGAGCGTCGAAAGCGGACTTGGCCGCGGACGCAGCATCGATCAATGGCTTCGTACCCTTGTTGAACTCTTCTTTCTGGCCGTTAACGGAAAGCATTGC
>JBEBGW010000297.1:0-5447 GCA_040081025.1 Pyrinomonadaceae bacterium
TCATCCACGGCCGCCTAGTCATGCTGGATCGCCGTTTGTTGACCCTGAACGAAAGTGTTATAAAAAGAGACGCAAACACATACCGTCAGAAAATCATCAATAGTTTGAAGAATTGAAGCGGGTTGAAACGAAACAGCCCGTATTGATGATTTATTGATAATGGGAAGTTTTTTGCATTTCTTGATTGGGTCGTTCGATAGTGAGCCTTCTCCAAGTAAGTTCGCTAGACCTTTACGGAAACTAAAGTCACTTAAGGAGAGACTGAAAATGCCGTCAAATGTCGGAAGGAATTTCACTTCGGTATTCCTGGTTTTATCAGCATTCGCAACAGTTACCGTTGCACAATTGCCGCAAGCATCGCAGAGTCCGGCCGCTCCCGTGAATACGGTTACTGATGGTGCGCCCGTTCAGCCGATCGTAAAGGCTCCGACCGCTGCCGAGGTGATGCGGGACCGCATCTCAAAGGCGAAAGCGTTCATCGCCGTCCGCAATTATTACGCCGCGATCAACGAGCTCGAGAACATCCGCCGCGAGACGTCGGATCAGTCAGTTATCGCCGTTACCAACGTGCTGTTGATGAACAGCTATCTCGAACAGGGCGATCACAAAAAGGCACAGGCACTTCTCAATCAGTTCTACGCCGAACAGAAAACCACAAAACAGAACGCCCTGACCAACTATGGCATCGTCGCCGGCCAGATCGTTAAAAGTGCACGGAATCAGGCTGATCGTTATCGGGCTTTGGGCCTGAGCATCAACGACCGCAACCTTCCGCTCGAGGCACTGAACGACCTCGAAAAGATGCGTGAGACGGTCGAGCTTGTGATCACACAATCGAAGGAATTGTCGGCCGACAAGGTGAAGTCGGCGACCGGCCTAGGACTGATGGAAGAGGCGACCAACGCTCGGGTAGCGATCTCTCGCGACGATTACGACGCCCGCCGATGGCGTGACGCCGTTGCCGATTCGCGTGAGCAGATGGCTGTTTCACGGAGCGTGATCATTAATGCGGTTGATGGTACGAGTACGCCGGCCTCGGTTCCTCAGCAGCAGACTACGACGCTTCCGAACAACAACTCGGCTGCGATCACCCCGGTTTCGAACCCGGTCGAAAACAAGCCGGCGTCCACACTGGTCATCAATAATTCCCAGCCTTCGACGACCGCGGTTGCATCAAACACCGCTCCGCCCGTTACTGAGCCTGCAAAGAAAGCCGACGAGAAGCCGGAAACCCAACCCGACCGATCGCGTATCGTTGCTGGTTCCCAGCAGGGCGAAACCGAAGACGCGAACAAAGTGAAGGCGACTACGTCGAGCCAACCCGCCGGACCGATCTCTGTCGGATCGCTGCTGCCGTACGCCGAGAAGCAGGCTGCCCCGATCTATCCGCCCACTGCCCGCACGATGCGAGCGACGGGCATCGTCCGCGTAGAGGTTGCGGTCGATGAACAGGGCAACGTCGTCGAGGTGAAGAAAGCGGAAGGGCATACGCTGCTGCAGGCATCCGCCAAAGACGCGATCCGCAAATGGAAGTTTCGCCCGATAATGATCGAGGGCCAGGCGGTGAAGGCCACCGGCTTTGTGAACTTCAATTTCTCGCTGTAGATATCACTCCAAAGGTAATCGAGAACGGCTGCCGAAAATGGCGGCCTTTTTTGTGCTTCAAAAAAGTGTCCCAAAGTGTCCCACGCGGGCCCTGGGACAAATAAGTAGCTGTAGCTGCATCATTTACGAGCAATTTTCCGGCCGATTCCGGCGATTCAGAAAAGAAATATCGGAAGAATGACATACCGGGGTAGGAAGAATTCCGAAATGATCGGAAATATTGCGAAATATTCCTACCGGGTAAGTCACTGATCCCGAAACTCAGTCGCCGTCGCGGGAGCTAAATTATCAAAGATCTACCCGCTACCAATGCGGGTCGAGCCCGATAGATTCGCACAACTTCACGCAGCGCGTCAATAGTAATTTGGAAGGCTTCGGCAACCATTTACCTGCTTGCTCCGACTAACTCAAAACGGCGCTCCTCGGCGACCGGTGATAAACTTTTCATTTCGGTTCCGGTTCTCTCCAGAAAAGATATGCTGATCCGATTTCTCCTTCTATTTATGGCGTTGTCCGTCTCAGCTTTTGCGCAGGTTCCGCCGATCGAACCGGGCGTTTCGCAGGAACTCGCCAAGTGGCGTTCGGCGCGATATTCGGATGTGCGATACAAGCTGAACCTCACGCTCGAAAAGATGTCGCCGGTGCTGAAGGGGTCGCTCGAGATACGGGTGAAACTGTCGGAACCGCCTGCGTCAGCGGGCGGCCAGAAAGCTGATAGTTCGATCCCACCAATTGTCCTGGACTGGCGGAAGATCAAAGGACACGAAGAGAAGTCGACGGTTTCGAACGTCTCGGTCAACGGCAAGCCGGTCTCGCTTTCCACGAACTGGCCGCCCGCTAACGCAGGCGGTTCTGACTTTAGCGACCACCTCATCTTCACGGACGGAGTGGTGGTGGGCGAAAACGTTATCAAGCTCGATTTCACGTCGCCGATATTGCCGAGCGGGTCGGCGATCACGCGGTATGTCGATAAGGAGGACGGGTCGGAATTTCTCTATTCGCTCTTCGTCCCGTCCGACGCGAGCACGGCATTCCCGGTGTTTGACCAGCCGGATCTCAAGGCGAGATTTACGCTAAACCTCAAACATCCAGGGGCTTGGAAACCAATCTCAAACTCGCCAAGTGAAAAATTGTTGTCCTTGCCACCAAAGTATTCCGACGAATGGGAAAAAAACTTAGTCACTTCTCATTTTCGAGAGTCTGAACCCATAAGCACCTACGTCTTCGCGTTCGCGGCGGGGCCGTGGGAGCGTGTCAGTAGCCCGGGTGTCAGTAACCCTAGTGTCGGTAGCCCGCACGTCAGTAAGGGCGCCGGTGATAATTCGGGTGCTCGGATGTCACAGGCGCCCTCCCTCACGGTCGGGCTACCGACACTGGCTGCCTACACAGGCGGAAGCGGTAGCGAGGGTGCCCCGTTGGCGAGAGACACTCCGGAGCAGCAGGGCACACTCCCTACCGGTCGTGTTTCCGCCTCGGATGTCACCGGCTCGATCTATGTTCGCAAATCCCAGGCCGCAAAGTTCAAGCCTCACGCCGCGGAGGTGTTTTGGCTGAACCGCGAGGCTGTGAAGTATTTCGAGCAGTACTTCGACTACAAGTTCCCGTTTCCTAAGTACGATCTGGTGTTGATACCGGAGTTTCCGTTTGGCGGGATGGAGCATGCGGGAGCTACTTTTCTGCGGGAGGCAAGCATCATTTTTCCGCAGGAGCCGACGAAGAACGACCACATCAATCGGGCGACGCTTATCTTTCACGAGGCGGCGCATCAGTGGTTTGGGGACACGGTGACGATGCGTTGGTTCGACGACCTGTGGCTTAAGGAAGGCTTCGCGACCTTCACGGCGTACAAGGCTCTCGAAAAGATCATGCCGGAGATGAACGCGTGGAAGGTCTTCTACGAACGCATCAAACAGGGCGCCTACGCGACCGATTCGACCAAAGGTACCACGCCGATCTACCAGGAGATCAAAAACCTCTCCGCCGCAAAATCGGCCTACGGCAACATCGTCTACAACAAAGCCCCCGCGTTCCTGCGTCAGGCGGAGTTTTATTTAGGTGAGGACAAGTTCCAAACTGCGGTGCGCTCGTTTTTGAAGAAGCATGAGTTTGGGAATGCGGGTTGGGAAGATCTGGTGAAGGAGTTTGAAGTTGCAACCGGCCAGAATCAACAAGTATGGGCGAAGCGTTGGGTGACAAGGGCCGGTTTACCGCGCATCCAGGTCGTTCGAGAGGATGAAGAGAACGGAAATCTTTTTGAGTACGGAGTACTTCAGCAGGTAGCCGCCGATGGCTACGGGTGGCCCGAACGAATAAACCTGCTCACCGAGTTCGCCAACGGCGAGCGTGACTTTGAAATACCACCTTTTCCCATGCCTGAGCAAGCCGTTATCCCGATGGAAGGACACCCCTTCGGTCGTCGTGTAAGGACCAGCGAGAAACGAAAGGTCAATTTTCTTTTTCCGAATTACGGCGACTATGGCTACGGCATTTTTCTGCTCGACGCCAAGAGCCGCGATTATGTTCTGAAGAACATCCAGAACGAGAAAGATCCGTTCCTGCGGTCGATGATGTGGGGTGCGCTGTGGGACAGCGTCCGCGAGGGCGAGCTTGACCCCCGGGAGTTTGTGGAGCTGGTGGTTCGCGTTCAGAGTTCAAACTTTAGTTTGTCTCCCGGTGGGAAAGAGACGTCTGCGGGCAACGGAGGGCAAGCTAAAGCTTGTACTCTGAACTGCGATGACGAATCGACGACGGCGCTGCTGTTGAACCGCGTCGGAACGGCGATGAACTATTACCTGGACGAGACCGGAACGCAGGCGCCCTCGCCTGCATCGGCACAACGTGCCGAAACGGCGCTTGCGGCAAAGCAGCGTCAGCGTCCCGCGGCCGCTGTGCAGGCTGGGAGTCTGCGTTCCCGGGTCGAAGAGATGCTCATCGCCGGATTGCAGAACTCGCCGACGCTTGGGCAGCGGATCACTTACTATCGGGCGTTCCTGAATGTCGCGTCGAGCGAGAGGGCCCGAGGTGTGTTGAAGGAACTGCTGGCCGGTGTCAGTAGCCCGCGCGTAAGCAAGGGCGCCGCCGACCAACAGGCGCCCTCCCTAACGGTCGGGCTACTGACACTTCGGAGCAAAGATAAGTTCGACATCGTCACACGGTTGCTTATATTGAGTGATCCGGAGGCTCCGAGGTTGCTTGCCGAGCTTGAGAAAGCCGAGACCAGCGACGACGCGAAGCGATATGCGTACGCGGCGAAGGCGGGGATCGCGAGCGGGGAGAACAAGGCGAAGTATTGGAACGATTTCGTCAACAACAAAGAGATCAGCGAAAGCTGGATCGAAGCGGCATTCGGGCCGTGGAACTCGATCCGGCATTCGAATCTCACGCTGCCGTATCTGCAAAAGGCTCTGCAGGAACTTCCCAATCACAAGCGCAATCGCAAGATTTTCTTCGTCAACGGCTGGCTCGGCGCGTTCATCGGCGGGCAGCGGAGCGAAGAGGCGTTGGCGATCGTCAACAAAGTCCTTGCCGATTATCCGAACCTCGACAACGACCTGCGGCTGAAGATATTGGAGAACGTCGATGTCATCGAGCGTGCGGTGAAGATCAGGCAGAAGTATTGAACCGTGGAGGATTTTTTAACCGCGAATGAACGCAAATGAACGCGAATAAGAAATATTTCTTTCTTGATTCGCGTCTATTCGCGTAATTCGCGGTAAAGAAATGAATGTCCGAGCGTAAACATTTTGCCGGGTTCTCGATCTTCGGAGCGGCTTGGCGCGTTTTGCGGCGGGTCGGGGGGAAGCTTTCTCGCGGGTTTCTGTTTTGTCTCGCGGGCGTGATCG
>JBEBGW010000298.1:0-5363 GCA_040081025.1 Pyrinomonadaceae bacterium
CGTCGGCGAGATGCGTGATATCGAAACGACCGAGATCGCGCTAGAAGCGGCTGAAACAGGCCACCTCGTTCTCTCGACTCTCCACACGATCGATGCGTCCAAGACCATCGACCGCATTATCGGCCTTTATCCAAAGAACGAAGAAAAAGTTATCCGAACGCGACTCGCCCAAACGTTCCGCTACATCGTCTCGCAGCGTCTGATCCCGCGGGCCGACGGTAAGGGACGGATCGCGGCGGTCGAGATCCTCCGGTCGAATCCGCGTACCCGTGAGTACATCGAGAAAGGTGAGAGCGAGGGCAAGACATTGCTTGACGCGATCCGCGACGGCGAGATCGACGGGATGCAGGATTTCGACGGCGTTATCCGGACGATGATCGAAGAAAAGATCATCACGCTTGAGGACGGCTTGTCGTACGCGACCAACCAGAATAACCTGCTTCTCCAGCTCAAAGGCCTTTCGTCCACAGAAGATTACCTGAACAAGGACCGCGCATCGCGACCCGTTGTTGATTCAGTGATGCCGCCGCCAAGCGCAATGCCCACAACCGCGTCCGTTCTGGACATGATGGATTAACGCCCACTATAAAGACACGCCATGATCATCCGCTGCGACAATTGCTCAGTCTCACTTCAGCTCGACGAATCGAAGATCCCGAGCGGCAACTTCACCGTGCGCTGCCCGCGTTGCCAGAACATGCTTCGCGCAAACAAGGATCTTAAAGGCGGCCAAGGGTCAGCCACGGTCCAGCAGCTTGCCGAGAATAAGGCAGCAGCAGCCGTCGATACGACGAACGGAAGCTTCGCCGAGAAACAGTCCGATTACGAGATCAACAACGCGCTCAAGATGTTGCTTTCGGCATTGAAGACGGGAAGCGATAAGGTTGACTCGCCCGCCGACGCATCCGAAAAGCCTCGAAGAGTATTGCTTTGTCTCGGCGAGAAACGAGACGAGGTCGCGCAGAAATTAAGCGACGCCGGATATCGCGTCTACATCGCGCAGACCCCGGCGCAGGCGAATGAAAGACTACGCGAAGGCAAGACCGAGATCGTTATCTTTTCGCCCGATTTCGCCGCCGAGTTCGGCGGTGCCGCGATCCTTCAGCAGAAAGCCAACGCCATGTACTCGAACGAACGCCGCCGGCTGTTCCTCGTTTCGCTTGAAGATGATGGCACCACCATGAACGCTCACGAAGCGTTTTTAAGAAATCTAAATCTGATCATCAACAACGCCGATATGCCGCAGCTGCCCCTGATCCTGAATCGAGCGGTGATGGATTTCAACGACCTCTATTACTACATGAATCGCGGCCTCGGCGCCGAAGCTATATAAGGTGTTCGACGAGCCGAAAAACGCTCGCCGCACAAATTGTAGGGGCGCGACCCCGCCCGGCTTTGTCTCCTTTTCCCAGGCAAGACACCCGCCGGCAGCAACAGTTGCTGCCCCTACAATCTAATTTCTAAAACAACGCTAAGGGATCCTACGTCAGTCCGTTTTCGCCTGCGTCCCGAAGCCAACAACTCTGGCAGCAAATAGCAACGCGAAGACAACTCCCGTCAAAACGATCGGCGGAAGAAACGTGTAGAACACCATCCACGCGAACGCGAACCCAAAGATCAGCAGAAAGATGTTCGTCACACCGCGCATCACCGCAGTATCTACACGAGACCGCAGCAAATAGAAGATCAACACACCGCCGAGTAAATAGAGCAGGGTCATGTACATGCTCAGCCCGGTCAGTAGGTCGCCGAACGGCCGGTGAATGCCCGCGCCCATATCGAACTTGTACCCGTCCATCAGGCTGAACAGTTGCCGCTCGGTATCGTTGGTCCCTTCGGGTTCGACAAAGAACGACACCGAATGAATGGCGGCGGTAATGAGCTGAACGATCGCCGCCGCTTTTAGCCAGAATGTGTAGGTTCTCATTGTCTATTCCTAAGTCCGCGGCTGTGTTATCACAAGCGGCTCGCCAGTTTCAAGCAGCGTCTTAAGACCCGAAAGGATCTCCTGCCATCCGCGATACACACCTTCCGTCAGCGGATGTCCGGGAACAAGGTCGCTGTGTACAAGCGTGAGTTTGCAGGCCTCTCCGAGCTGAGTGATCTCGTACGCCACTGTCGATTCCGGAACCTCGCCGATCCGCGGATCCCAATGCGCGTTGAAGGTCGTGACCAGCCGCTTCGGCGGTTCGGCCTCGAGCACTCGCCCGTCCAGCATCGATGTTCCGTCAGGCGTTAGGTATTGATACGTCGCCCCGGGCGTCCAATCCGAGTCGACTCGAGTACCGTAATAATACTTCTCCGTCAGAGAGCCGTCCGTCAGGGCTTGCCAGAGTCGTTCGGGTGTCGTCCGTATATACACTTCTAGAACATGCTTTGTCATTTCCGATTGTTTTGCTTCTGCCATTTCGATTGCCTCCAGATCGTATTTGAGTTCCGTAAGGGTGCGCGCCCAGCCTTTCGAATACTTACTGACCCATCGGTCGTAAACCATTTGGATCGGTACCGCATTCAGGTAATGGAGAGTTTCACGGCCTTCTTTGCGTGTTGTAACGAGTCCCGCCGCTTTCAGCACTTTGAGGTGCTTCATAACGCCGAAACGCGTCATCGGCAGATGTTCCTCTAGCTCATTTAGGCTTCGTCCCTGCTTCACGAACAGCAGGTCGAGCAGCTTGCGCCGACTCTCGTCACCGAGTGCCTTAAAGACCAATCCATGCTCCATCGGCGATGAGTATATGTGACTATATGGTCACATGTCAATGAAAAAATTTTAGCTAACGGCGAGTTCGCAAACAAGCATTTCAAGCTGAAGGCGAGAGCCTTTAGGGGCGGATCCCCCGATCGAAGTTTTGATAGCCAGGTCTGTTTCGGCGAGGCGAACGACGGCATGTTTGAGCTGCCGCATGTCTGCTCGGCGGGCGGCGGAAAGGAACGATTCGGGATTTCCGTAGAGCTTCGCAGCCTTGGTGACAGATGCCCGATCCGCCCCGCGTTCCATCATATCCTTCGCTATCAGCAGCCGCCGGAAGTTGTATGACAGCAATCCGATCAGCGCGATCGGCTCGGCACCATCGTCGAGGATCTTCGACAAGATCTGGATCGCCTTCTTCCGGTTTCCGCCGACGAGATTATCAGTAAGATCAAAATTCGGTATCTCGCGAACGTTGGCGACAAGGGCGTCAACCAGCTCCGCATCGATCGTCTTTTCAGGCAGCGCAGATGTTGCCAGCTTTTCGATCTCGATCGTCAGCCGCCGAACATCCGGCCCGATCAGTGCGATAAGATGTCGAAGCGTCCGGTCATCCATCTCTGCATCGCTCTTTCTGAGTTCCTGCCTGGCCCACTGCATGAGATCCGCATCGCCTAGCGGAGAGAAGTCTACGGCTCCCGGATTATCTTTCAATAGCTTGCCGATCTTCCGGTTTGCGTTCAACTCATCCGCGAGAAAGATGACAACCGAACTTGGCGACGGGTTCTTCAAGTAAGCACCGACCGCGTCAAAATAATCTTCCTTCAGCGTGTCCTTACTCGCACTTGTTGAGACGCGGACCTCCGAGATCCTGACTACCCGCCGCGCAGCCATCATCGGCAACTGGTTCGCCGCCGCAAGCGCGTTGCGAATGTTGTCGGCTATATTCAGCGAAAACGCGTCGTCGTTGAAATCGCGAAAATCCTCTTTCCCGAACGAAAGATCACCAATTGTCTTAGCCGCAATGTCCCGCAGATAAGTCTCGGCGCCATAGAGCACGTAGACGGGATGTATCTCTCGCTTTCGGAGCTGTTCCCTAAGTTGTTCGCGAGTCAATGGCATAAACAGTAAATTCAGACAGGATAGACAGGATGAACAGGATAAGAATCGTTTACTCCTAGAGTAATATCCTGTGCATCCTGTTTGAATCTCTCCGGATCACTTCTTCTCTTCCTTGACACCCATCCCATTCACGATCGTCGACACTACCGACTCGGCGAACGCTCGGGCAATGCGTTCCACGGCGGGGTCTTCTTCGTTGAAGAAGGATCGCGGATCTTCACTGAACTCGAACGAATCGCGGAAGATGAAATTCTGGTTGTCGTAGAGGATCTTGTTGGCACGCAGGTCGCGGATGGTCACTGCTGACGTGATCACAACCTCGTAAACACGGGCGCGGCCTTCGCGGTCGAGCAGGACGCCGCTGAACGAGAAGTCACGGATGTTGCCTTCGACGACGGCATCGGCTCCCTCGAGCGTTCCCTGCACCTTGAGTCCGCTGCCGCGGCGGATGATCTCACGCGAAACCGCCTCGGTAAAACGTGACTCGACCCGATAACGAAGCCCCTTCGCCTCGAACTTGAACGCGGGAACGGCAATGTTCTTGATGTTCTTCGGCAGGCCAGTTCCCGTGACGGGCTTGTAGCATTCCGTAAAACCCGAAACCGCGAGCAGCAGTAATGTGATGAGGCCGGCTTGTATAAACTTCATACCTTTTTTCTTGAACGACGGAAGAGCCAGAGTCCAATTATCGCAATTCCGACCGTGATCAGCACGCCGAACACGACAACCGGTATGGCGTACATTAACAACGAACTGCCAGTACTGCTCGAAACTTTCATCGCAGTAACGGCGCCGTTCTCGAGCGATAGTCGATAGACCGGGGGTTTCCACAACGGCTTTTCGACCACCGAGACAGAAGTCTGAAAATTGTGCGAGAAGAGTTCGCGTGCGTTTGCAAAACTCTTCCTTCGGATGAGGTCTTCCAAAAGAGAAGGCGTAAGTTCGCCCGAGATCGTGATATCGCTGATCGGTACGGCGATGAGCTTTCCAAACTTTGCCGCGCCCGCTCGGCCAGCCGCCGAAATCACCGTCGGCGAACCGGACGCGATCTTTACTTCCTCGACTCTCATCGGGGATTCGAGAAAGAATCGGTAGCCCGAAAGATCGGCGGTCGATTCGATAATCAAGTCAGCCGAGACATTCGTATAACCCGGATCGGGCGGGACGTCTCCAACGGCAGAGATCGAAAAGACCAACAGTGCGAGTACGAGTGATCTAGTTTTGAGCAAGGACCGCATTAGTTACCTTTATCGCATCGACCGTTGCCTTTACGTCGTGAGCTCTAATAATTCGCGCTCCGTTCATCGTAGCGATCACGGCGGCGGCAAGACTTCCGCTTAGTCTCTGGTCGGGCGGCGCTCCATCCAGCAGCTTCCCGATAAACGACTTTCTCGAAGCTCCCACGAGCAAAACATGATCTGAAAACGCACCCGCGATAATATCAAGTCTGGCTAGCAACTCTAAGTTCTGCACCACCGACTTTCCAAACCCGATCCCAATATCCAACACGATCTTGTCCTTCGCAACCCCGTGAGCTTCCGCGATCCCAATA
>JBEBGW010000032.1:0-19521 GCA_040081025.1 Pyrinomonadaceae bacterium
ATCGCGTTTTCGCCAAACGGCAAAAAAATGCTCGTCTCGGTCGGCTCTCGTTCCAATGTTTATGAGAATCCTAATGAGAATGAAAAAGATCGGGCGACGGTTCTTGAGTTCAATCCTGACGGTACAGGCAGGAGCATCTACGCATCGGGCATTCGCAATGCGGTAGGAATTGCGATTCATCCAAAAACCGGTGAGCTTTGGGCTTCGGTAAACGAGCGTGATGGGCTCGGCGACGATCTGGTTCCCGATTACATTACACGCGTTAAAGAAGGTGGATTTTACGGCTGGCCATGGTATTACATCGGGCCGAATCAAGACCCGCGTCACGAGGGTAAATTTCCCGAGCTTCGCGACAAGGTGATCGTGCCGGATGTGTTGCTGCAGTCGCATTACGCGTCGCTGCAGATCAGCTTTTATACGGGAAAGATGTTTCCGCGTGAATACCGGAACGAAGCTTTTGCGGCCGAGCATGGTTCATGGAACCGATCGAAACGAACCGGTTACAAGGTTATTCGTGTTCCGCAGAAAGACGGTGTGCCGACCGGCGAGTTCGAGGATTTTTTGACCGGATTTGTCACGCCCGCAGGCGACGTTTGGGGAAGGCCCGTCGGCGTCGAGATGGCGAAGGACGGCTCGCTGCTTGTCAGCGATGACGGATCGAACACGATCTGGCGCGTTACATACACAGGAAAATAGATTTGTTCGCGATTGAATCATGAAACTGACATTTGTCGATTGGACGGTAATGATCATCTATTTCGTGTTCGTCTTGGGCATCGGTTTTACGCTCAAACGCTACATGAAAACGAGCACGGATTTTTTCCTGTCCGGCCGTTCGATTCCCGCGTGGGTTGCGGGGCTTGCATTTCTCTCTGCGAATTTGGGAGCACAGGAAGTTATCGGCATGGGAGCGTCGGGAGCGAAGTACGGCATTGCGACGAGCCATTTCTACTGGATCGGGGCAGTGCCGGCGATGGTGTTTCTCGGCATTTTTATGATGCCGTTTTATTACGGTTCGCGGGCGAGGTCGGTGCCCGAATATCTCAAGCTTCGTTTCGACGAAAAGACACGCGGGTTCAACGCGATCTCGTTTGCGGCGATGACGGTCTTTTCTTCGGGTATTTCGCTGTATGCGGTCGGGCTTTTGCTTGAGGCACTGCTGGGTTGGGATTTTACCTTGAGCGTCTTCGTTGCTGCCGTAATTGTCCTTATCTATGTATTCATGGGCGGTCTCACGTCCGCGATCTATAACGAGGTTCTGCAGTTCTTTCTGATCGTGTTCGGATTTGCCCCGCTTGTGATTTTGGGGCTGATCGATGTCGGCGGTTGGAGCGGGCTGCAGTCGAGGCTTGCCGTCGTGGCTACGGCAAACGGATACGGAAGCGGTGCGTGGAGCGAATCATGGAGTTACGTGGGCAGCGCATCGGCGAATCCGATGGGCATCGAATGGTTCGGCCTAGCAATGGGGCTTGGGTTTGTTCTCTCGTTCGGCTATTGGTGTACGGATTTTCTTGTCGTTCAGCGGGCAATGGCCGCCGACTCGATGTCCGCCGCGCGCCGCACGCCGCTGATCGCGTCCGTGCCCAAAATGTTGTTCCCGTTCCTGGTCATCCTGCCGGGAATGATCGCGATCGCACTCACACACCAAGCCGGGCAGAGCGGCTTTTCGCTGCCGCAGAAGGCGGACGGAACTTTCAATTTCGACATGGCAGTTCCGATGATGCTGGCTCATTATTTCCCGACCGGTCTACTCGGCGTCGGCCTGACGGCGTTGCTCGCGAGCTTTATGTCGGGAATGGCGGGGAATGTCACGGCCTTCAATACGGTGTGGACCTATGACATCTATCAGTCGTATATCAAACGCGGGGCGAGCGATCAGCATTATCTTTGGATGGGGCGAATGGCGACCGTTTTCGGCATTCTGCTTTCGGTTGCGGCGGCATTTGTCACGACGCGATTCAACAACATCATGGACATGCTCCAGCTTGTCTTTGCGTTCGTCAACGCTCCTCTGTTCGCGACATTTTTGCTCGGAATGTTTTGGAAAAGGACTACGGGTCACGGTGCATTTTTGGGTCTGGTGTCGGGGACTCTGGCGGCGGCTCTACATCACGGCCTCACGCTTCCAGGCGGTGCGACAGTGGGAATAAAAGGCGGATGGTTTGGCGTCACGCATCTGTACAGAAGTGAGATGGCTCAGAATTTCTGGACGGCGATCTTTGCGTGGACGGCCTGTTTTGTGGTCACGATCGCGGTGAGTCTTTTGACAAAACCGCGTGAGGAAGCGGAACTGAAAGGACTGGTATATTCGCTGACCGAGCGGCCGAAAGAGGAAGGCAGGGTCTGGTACAAGCGCGTCACGGTGCTCGGCGCGATAGTTTTGCTATTGACCGTCGCTCTGAACATCGTTTTCTGGTAAAGGAGGTGCAAATATGGGACTTGATATTAGATTACCGATCGGACTGATGTTTGCCATCCTTGGTGTTGTGCTGATTTTGTCGGGACTGCTGATGGATAAGGGGATCTACCACCGCTCACTTGGGATAAACATAAACCTGTGGTGGGGATGTGTGCTTTTCGTGTTCGGCATATCGATGATCTGGCTTGGAAGAAAGGGAAGCTCCGCACTTAAAACCGGAGAAGAAAATGTCGAGGGACGCAAGATCGGGGAATACGAAGGGGAGACCGGGCTGGAAGATAACCGCGAAGCCTGAGGTCCTGCCGAAGTCGCTTGGGTGGCTGTTTGAGAAAACTGTTTTTAGGAGTTGTTTTCTGTGGATGTTAGGACCGCTTCAGCAGGAGCGGAACAAAAGAACCAGGCTATAACGATTACAGGGATCGAGACCATCGATGTCCGATTTCCGACGTCGAGATCGCTTGACGGCTCCGATGCTATGAATGCCGATCCCGATTACTCGGCGGCATACGTGATACTTCGAACCGACGATGCGGCAGGTGTCGAGGGCCACGGCCTTACGTTCACCATCGGCCGCGGCAATGATGTTTGCTGTGCCGTTATTGAATCACTCGGGTCACTCCTGGTCGGTAGATCGCTCGATTCCCTGACTTCGGACATGGCCGCTTTTTGGTATCTGATGACTGGCGACAGCCAGCTGAGATGGCTTGGGCCGGAAAAGGGGGTCGTCCATCTTGCGGCTGCGGCGGTCGTCAACGCGGTCTGGGACCTGTATGCCAAGGCCGAAGGAAAGCCGCTCTGGAAGCTGCTCGCTGACATGTCCCCCGAGCAGATAGTCGCGGTCGTTCCGTTTCGGTATATCACGGATGCGATCACGCCCGAGGAAGCGTTATCGATATTGAGCACGCAGCAGGACTCTCGTGCCGTTCGTGAAGTGGAAATGCTTGAAAACGGGTATCCGGCGTATACGACTTCTGCTGGTTGGCTTGGCTATTCCGATGAAAAGATCCGAGACCTGCTGCGCGAGGCAATCGCGGAAGGCTGGACACACTTTAAAGTGAAGGTTGGCACCGATCTCGAAGCCGATGTGCGGCGTGTGGCATTGATCCGCAAAGAGATCGGGTGGAGGAGTACTTTGATGATGGACGCCAACCAGGTTTGGGATGTTTCCGAGGCGATCGACTGGATGAAGGAACTGGGAAAATTCAACCCGCTCTGGATCGAGGAGCCGACCTCTCCGGATGACATTCTCGGTCACGCGGCCATACGTAAGGCCGTTGCGCCCGTCGGTGTCGCGACCGGTGAGCATTGCCATAACCGCGTGATGTTCAAGCAGCTGTTGCAGGCCGAAGCGATAGATTTTTGTCAGATCGACAGTTGCCGTCTTGCGGGCGTCAACGAAGTGATCGCCGTCCTCTTAATGGCGGCCAAATTCGGCGTTCCGGTATGTCCGCACGCGGGCGGCGTCGGGCTTTGCGAATACGTGCAACACCTTTCGATATTCGATTACATCGCCGTGAGTAAATCCCTCGATCGCCGCCGGATCGAATTTGTTGACCACCTTCACGAGCATTTTATTGACCCAGTGATCGTCCAGAACGGACACTATATGCCCCCAAGCGCTCCGGGCTACAGCATCACGATGAAGTCCCGATCATTGACCGAGTACGCACTTCCATATGGAGGAGCGTGGACAACATGAAGAACGACCTGAACATCGCCCTCGTCAGCGGACCGGCGTACGATCCGCTCTACGCCAGCCTACCTGCATTTACCGAAACGACGGGAATTGAGGTGAACGTTGCATTTAGTGGCGATCACCCTGCGCTCAATCATCATCTCGCTAGCCTGCCCGAGATTCCGTACCATCTTGTTTCGACGCATACGAAATATGCTCCGTCACAACTTGATTTTCTCGCTCCGCTCAATGGGTTGATCCCAGACGATGCAATTCGCGACTTTATGCCGTTGCTCTTGGAGCTGACTCGGATAGACGACTCGCTTTACGGCCTTCCGCGGAATATCGACGTCCGGTTGCTTCATTATAGAAGTGACCTTATCGATGTTCCACCCGCCGACTGGGACGCACTCCTTGATCTTGCGAGTGATCTTAACTCACCGCCCGGCCTATACGGGTTTGTCTTTCCCGGATGCGAATCGGGGTTGTTCGGTACGTTTTACGAACTTGCTGAGATGGCTGGAGCGAAGCTGTTCCCCGCGGACCTCGTGCCGGATATCGAAAACGACGCCGGACGTTGGGCACTGGGGCTGCTTCGGCGCTTTTGTGCGGATGGCATCGTTCCGAAGGATTTCGTCGATTGGCACTACGAGGAGGTGCATGAATGTTTTCGTTCGGGCCATGCTGCTATGGTTTGCGATTGGCCAGGATACTACAGCCTCTATCGCGATCCGGAAATATCATCCGTGTACGACCGAATTGCATTGACGTCTTACCCGCCCGGCCCGACCGGACGTTCGCTAAGCTACGGCGGCGGACATACATTCGCGCTTACAAAACTCGGTGCGGAAAGCCGCGAAGCGTTGGAGCTGCTCCTGTTCCTGACCGCTTTCGATCAGCAGCTCTTGGAAGCCCGCAATGGATGTGTGCCGGTGCGGCGAACGGTCATGCGGGCGATGCAGGATGAGGCCGACGACGCGAGTCGTGAACGTCTTGCAATGCTCGATGATGTGATCGCTCGGCATATTTTGGTTCCTCCGAAGTTTGCCCACTACCCGCAAGTGGAAGAGGTGTTGTGGCGAACGGTGCGCCGCGCAATTGTTGGAGAGATCGGGATCGATGTAGCCCTGAGTTATATGAGAAGGCAGATCGAGCAGATAGTTGGATCCGGCGGCGGTATTCCGATTCCCACAAACGGCTCAGGTAAAATTTTACCGCGACAACAAACTCGCGTTTCCTGATATGTGAGCATGAAGAAACGAGCAGATAACCCGCAAAAATGAAACGGCGTGATTTTCTTCTTATCCCGACTGCCGGCCTGCTCGTCTCCTCCTCAGGACGTGCTCAGGCGCCACCTGCATCGCGGTCACGATCGATCTCGGCCGACATGAGGCTTTGGTATCGCCAGCCCGCGGCAAACTGGAACGAGGCATTGCCGATCGGCAGCGGACGTCTCGCTACGATGGTGTTTGGCGGAACCGTGGTCGAACGGATCCAATTGAATGAAGACACGATCTGGGCAGGTGAAAAACGCGACCGGAGCAATCCGGAAGGAGCGAAGCATTTGGCAGAGGTCCGGCGTTTGCTTTTCGCAGGCAAGCCAAAACAGGCTGAAGAGCTGGCCGAAAGGACGATCATCGCGGTTCCGAAACGCATGCCGCCGTATCAGCCTTTGGGCGATCTGATCCTAAACTTTGGCGGACATGAGAATGTTTCGGATTACATTCGCGAACTCGACATCGACTCCGCGATCGCCCGCGTCTCTTTCACCTCGGACCGCGGTCGGTACGAACGCGAAGTTTTTGCATCGGCAGTGGATCACGTGATCGCGATTCGCATCACTTGCGATAAACCTTCGTCGGTCTCGTTTTCCGCAACACTCGCGCGCGAACAGGACAGCAAAACAACGGCCGAAAACAACCGCGTAATTATCGAGGGCGAAGCAATCGCCCGCGGTGAAAAACATGCGATGGAGCGAAAGGTCGGCGTCAAATTCTGCGGCGTGTTGCAGGTGTTGCCGGCCGGCGGGCGAATGCGCACCAGTGGCGACAAAGTGATCGTCGAAAATGCAAATTCCGCGGTGCTGCTTCTTGCGGCCGCGACGAGTTTTCGCGAAAAGAATCCGGCTGCAAAATGCTCGCAAACGCTTGCGGTAGCAGTAAGAAACTCCTTTGCGAAATTGAGCTCGGCTCACGTTGCCGATCATAGACGACTCTTCCGCCGAGTCGAATTTAATTTAGGAAAAACTGTTTCCGATCTGCCGACTGATGAGCGGCACAAACGGGTGCAAAACGGCGAAACTGATCTCGGTCTTGAAGCGCTGTATTTTCAATTCGGGCGTTACCTCTTGATCGCAAGCAGCCGGCCAGGATCAATGGCAGCAACGCTGCAGGGCAAATGGAACGAGCAGATGCAGCCGTCGTGGGACAGCAAGTACACGATCAACATCAACACCGAGATGAATTACTGGCCGGCTGAGGTCTGCAATCTCTCGGAGCTGCACGCGCCGCTGTTTGACCTGATCGAAAACGCACGTGAGGACGGGCGACGAGTCGCGAAAGATCTGTATGGAGCACGCGGATTCGTCATTCATCACAACACCGATCTATGGGGGCACGCCGTGCCGATCGATGGTGTCGGCTCCGGCATTTGGCCGATGGGTGCGGCGTGGCTGAGCCTGCATTACTGGGACCATTATGATCACACGCGCGACCGCGCATTTCTCGCGCAGCGTGCGTATCCGGTGATGAAGGAAGCCGCCGAATTTCTACTCACCTATTTAGTCGAAGACGGCAAAGGACACCTGATAACGGGACCGTCTCTGTCGCCGGAGAACCAATATCGAGCGCCGGACGGGACGGCCGTAAAACTATGCATGGGTCCGGCAATGGATACGCAGATCGCTCATGCGCTTTTTTCGCGAGTGATCGAAGCAAGTAAGGTGCTTAATATCGATGTTGATTTTAGAAACAGCTTGAACATCGCACGGAAACGTCTGCCGCCGATGAAGATCGGAAAGCACGGGCAGCTTCAGGAATGGATGGAAGACTACGACGAACCGCAACCGGGGCATCGTCACATATCGCACCTGTTTGCTTTACATCCCGGTGAACAGATCACGCTTCGCGCTACGCCGGAGCTTGCAAAGGCGGCTCGTGTTTCGCTCGAACGCAGGCTCTCCGCCGGGAGCGGCCACACCGGTTGGAGCCGTGCATGGATAATCAACTTCTGGACTCGGCTGGAAGCAGGCGATCTTGCTCATGAGAATATCCACGCCCTGCTCGCAAAGTCGACGCTGCCAAACCTGCTCGACAATCATCCGCCTTTTCAGATCGACGGCAATTTCGGCGGAACGGCCGGGATGGCGGAAATGCTGCTGCAAAGTCACAGCGGAGTGATCAGTTTTCTGCCTGCATTGCCCAAGGCATGGCCGAGCGGATCGATAAAGGGGCTTCGGGCACGCGGTGCGGTCGGAGTCGATGTAACATGGCGAGACGGTAAAGGGATCGACGCGACAGTGCGGCCGGAGGTGTCGGGCGAGTTGATTTTACGGCAGCCCGATGGCCGGCGGATAATGTCGATCATGGCGAATCGGAAACCCGCGGCATTTCGACTGGTCGCCGATGGTACGACACGACTGAAGGTACTGGCAGGACGGACCTATCTAATTCATTTTAGTTAATGCTGATGCGTGTAAAAAGAACCAAAAAGCTGTACGCCTTGTGTGTTTTCGGTGCGCTCATCGGTTCACTGGGTGTTCCAATAAAAGCCCAGTCCGATACGGGGGCCAGGAAGAGGATCTATCACCAGGGCTGGATCGACTTTAATAAGAACGGCAAAAAGGACGTTTTCGAAGACTCTGCAGCTGATATTGATAAGCGGATCGACAACCTGCTTTCGCAGATGAACCTCGACGAGAAAACTTGTCAGACAGCAACTCTTTACGGCTACAACCGTGTCCTAAAGGACGAGCTTCCTACACCTGAGTGGAAGAAGAAGATCTGGAAGGATGGCATAGCCAACATCGACGAGCACTTGAACGGTTGGGGATCGGGAGCATCAAGTCCCTACGCGCGCGATATTAAAAAACACGTTTGGGCGATGGACGAAGTCCAACGGTTTTTCGTCGAGGAGACGCGTTTGGGGATTCCCGTCGACTTTACAAATGAGGGGATCCGCGGCGTTGCATTCTCCAATGCAACAAGTTTCCCTTCGCAACTCGCCGTTGCCAACACGTGGGACCGTGAGTTGGTTCGAGAGATCGGTCGCATCACTGCAAAAGAGGCGAGAGCTTTGGGCTACACGAATATCTATGCTCCGATCATGGACATGGGACGCGACCAGCGTTGGGGTAGATACGAGGACACGTACGGGGAGGATCCATTCCTTGCGGGCGAACTTGGTCTCGAAATGGTTAAGGGCCTGCAGGAGAACTTTACGGTCGCCGCTACCTCAAAGCACTTTGCTGTCCACGGTGTGAACAAAGGCGCTCGGGAGGGCGAGGGACGTGTCGACCCGCAGATCTCACCGCGTGAGGCCGAGAACATTTTCAACCGGCCGTTTGGAAAGATCATAAAGGAAGGGCGGCTGCTCGGCGTGATGGCTTCGTACAACGATTACGACGGCGTACCGGTTATCAGCAGCAAGTACTGGTTAATCGACCGGCTCAGACGCGAGTACGGCTTTCGCGGGTATGTCGTCTCTGACAGCGGCGCGGTCGAGGATCTTTACTTAAAGCACCAGACCGCCGCCGATATGAAGGATGCGGTCCGACAAAGCATCAACGCCGGACTGAACGTAAAGACCGAATTTACGATGCCTGATGATTTCATCCTTCCGTTACGCGAACTGGTAAAGGAAGGCAGGGTCTCGATGAAAACACTCGATGACCGGGTTCGTGATGTGCTCCGGGTAAAATTTCTGGTCGGCCTGTTCGATGATCCCTATATAAAGGATACTGACGCAACTGAGAGGCTCGTAAATTCCGCCGAGCATCAGCGGGTAGCAATGCGAGCGGCTCGTGAAAGTATTGTCCTTTTGAAAAACGAAAAGCAACTTTTGCCGCTTAACCGCGACATAAAGTCCATCGCAGTGGTTGGCCCCAATGCGGACAATAAAGTTAACCTGACCTATCGATACGGCCCATCACAAGTCAATAGTGGACTGACGGTTCTGGACGGGATCCGGCAAAAGGCCGGGAACCGGATAAAGGTAAATTACGCGAAGGGCTCCGAGATAATGAACGGCGACCATTGGCCTGAGAATGAGATCCTCCCTCAGTCGCTGACGCCGGCGGAGCAAGCGGAGATCGAAGCGGCGGTCGAAGCCGCTAAAGCGTCGGATGTCGCAATTGTTGTTCTTGGCGACCAAGGAGACGGTCTCGGAAGGACTCTGCCGCGTACGGTTGGGGAAAGCTCGACGCGGACAAGTCTCGATCTGCCTGGACGCCAATTGGAATTAGTGCGGGCGATCCAAGCAACGGGGAAGCCGGTGGTCGTTGTATTAGTCAATGGCCGGCCGATGAGCATTAACTGGATCGATAAATATGTTCCTTCGGTCATCGAGACATGGTTTCCAGGCGGCCATGGAGGGGCCGCACTGGCCGACGTTTTATTCGGCGATTACAATCCTTCGGGAAAGCTGACAAGTACATTTCCGAAATCGGTTGGACAGCTTCCGTTCAATTTTCCGAGCAAACCAAATGCTCAATGGGAGAAAGAAACCTCCCGCGTAAATGGAGCTCTCTACTATTTTGGCCACGGCCTGAGTTACACGACCTTCGAATACAGCGATCTTAAGACAAGCCCGTTCAAACAGGGTCAAGCAGGGAATATCACCGTCAGTCTGCAAGTTAGGAACACTGGAAAGCTGGCAGGTGATGAGATCGTTCAACTATACACACGCGACGTTGTCAGCAGTGTTACGACGTACGAAATGAACCTTCGCGGTTTCGAGCGGATTAGCCTGCAGCCCGGCGAGGCGAAAACGGTTACATTTACCCTGCGACCGGAAGACCTGCAAATACTGGACGAAAATATGAAATGGATCGTCGAGCCCGGAATGTTCAAGGTGATGGTCGGCCGGTCGTCGCAGGACATTCGCCTTACCGGGGAATTTGAGATTCTTGCACCTAGGACGGGAAAACAAAATATCGGAAAAGGTAAGCTATGAAGAAATTCGTCATTTTATTTGTCATTTTGTGCCTGAGCGCACTGATCGCATGCAGCGGGGGACAAACCGGTTCGAAGAAATTTACCTTGGCCGTTGTGCCTAAGGGCACGACGCATGCTTTTTGGAAAAGCATTCACGCCGGCGCGCAAAAAGCGGCAAACGATTACAAAGCCCAGGGAATTGACGTAGAACTTATTTGGAAAGGCCCGCTGCGAGAGGATGACCGCGAGCAGCAGATCCAGGTTGTCGAAGGCTTTATTTCGCAGGGCGTAAACGGTATCGTACTCGCGCCGCTCGACAATAAGGCTCTTGTGCGCCCTGTCGAGGAAGCAAAACGCGCGGGAATTCCGACGGCGATCATCGACTCCGGCTTGGAGTCCGATCAGATCGTGAGCTTTGCCGCAACGGACAATAAAAAAGGCGGAGCGCTTGCCGCCGCCCGTCTCGGCGAACTGCTTGGCGGCAAAGGCAAGGTCATTCTGCTGCGTTATGCCGAAGGTTCGGCGAGCACGACCGACCGCGAGGAAGGATTTTTGCAGGAAATGAATGCGAAATATCCGAATATCGAATTGATCTCGACCGACCAATATGCGGGGGCGACGCGCGATACCGCGAAACGCACTTCAGAGAATTTGTTACAGCGGTTCGGCAATGACGTGAATGGCATTTTTGCTCCGAATGAGTCCGCTTCCGTTGGGATGCTGCTTGCCCTGCAGGACATCGGCAAAGCCGGGAAAATTTTGTTCGTCGGTTTTGACGCCACGCCGCAGTTTGTCGATGCAATGAAAAACAATCAGATGCAGGGCATCGTAGTGCAAAGCCCGTTTGCCATCGGCGAACTCGGCGTAAAGGCGATGGTCGATCATTTGCTCGGTAAGCCCGTCGAAAAGCGGATCGACACCGGCGTAATGATCATCACACCTGAAAATCTGAACTCGCCGGAAGCACAAAAATTACTCAATCCGCCGGTATAGTACGACATGCTTTAGCCTGTCGGCCGTGGTAGGCGGAATAGCTCATTTTCTTATGCGATATAGCGACAAGGTCGTAATAGTAACCGGCGGCACAAAAGGCATCGGCGAAGGCTGTGTCCGCGCGTTTATCGATGCCGGATCGAGTGTCGTATTCTGCGCACGAAAACAAGAGGAAGGCGATGCGTTGTCCACGGAGCTGAATTCTCTTGGAAAAGGCGAAGCTCTTTTTGTACACTGCGACGTTTCGAAAACCGATGATATCCAGAATTTGATCGAGACGACGATTGAAAAATACGGTCGGATCGATTGTCTGATAAATAACGCCGGGTGGCATCCTGAGCACAAGCCGATCGATGATTTTACTGTCGAGGAATTTTACGATCTGCTGAACTTGAATCTCGTCAGCATTTTCTCGGCGTGCAAATTTGCCCTGCCGCGCATCCGCAAAACAAGGGGCAATATTATCAATGTGTCGAGCCTTGTCGGAGCGATGGGCCAGCTTCACGCAGTGACATATGTAACGACAAAAGGAGCCATAACTGCTTTTACAAAAGCGCTGGCGATCGACGAAGCCGTTCATGGTGTCCGGGTGAATTCCGTTTCGCCCGGCAATATCTACACGCCGCTTTGGCAAGACGCGATCGACGCGTCCGCCGATCCGCAAAAGACGAGAGCTGACGGCGATGCAGCGCAGGTTCTCAGCCGCATGGGCACGATCGAAGAGGTCGGAAAACTGTGTCTGTTCATCGCAGCCGATGCGACCTTTACTACCGGTGTCGATCATGTTATTTCGGGCGGTGCCGAGCTTGGTTATGGGCGAAAGAGCCGTATAACCGAAGTGGTAGCGGGCGACAGCCAGATCAGCACTTTCTGAGATATCTGAATATAACCAAAGCCGTGAACCGGACTGCGACTCGACTGGCGGATTATCTCGAAGAGAGAGACTTTTCAATTGGCCCATCTCAATGGCCCGCAAAAGCGCACGCTCCCGGGCCGCGAGAAACTACAATATATAGGGATAGATTGCACAAATTAGGGCTGTATATAGTAGTGTCCGATCCAACATTCGTGCCTGCCTAATAACTTCAGGGCACCTTTCGATGCCCTGAAGTTATTTAGTAGATGGCTCCGCAGGTAAGACTCGAACTTACAACCCTTCGGTTAACAGCCGTCCATACTCATCTACCAAACGCTAGCAACGTCTGCCAAAACGACCTAAACTGCGCAACATAACTCCGCTATTACAATGTGTTGCCTCGGTTTTTGCCAAGTGTTGCTAGCAGGGGCTACCATACGATACCATGAAGTACTAGGTAATATTGTAGGTAAATCTATGGAGCGGAAACGATCGGCAACCAAATACTGGAAGGAGATAAATGGCGTACTTTATGCGCGCCTGCAATACCGGGATGAGTCTGGCAAGCCGCGAGATAAGTATCGGAAGATCACGGACAAGCGGAAGGCTGCGCAGGCCGTTTCCGAGATGCGACGTGATCTCGAACTTCATGGCGAGGAGATTCTCAATGCTGAGAAACTGACCTTCGCCGAGCTTTTGGAAAAGTACAGTTCTACCGAACTAGTCGAGGCGACCTTTCAAGCCGGAGTCAAGATTGGTGGAAGGCGTTCGCTGGGTGCCGCTAAGTCCGCGGTCAAGCCGCTCAACGATTACTTCGGTCATAGGCGTGTCCAGTCGATTAAGGCCGCCGACATAAAGAACTATAAGAACATCCGTCTCAATACGCCGGTCACGATGGAGGTGAATGTCAGGACCCAAGTCCTCAATGAAAAGACGGGAAAGACAAAGACGGTCATCACCAAGAGTATCAAGACCCGAGAAAGAAGGGTCGCAACGGTCAACCGTGAACTCGAAATACTTCGGGCGATCTTCAACTTCGCGGTTATGAACGAATGGCTTACCAAGAATCCGTTCGCGCTCTTGAAGGGAGTGATATCCAAGGCGGCAGAAGTCGAAAGGGATCGTGTACTTTCTTTTGATGAAGAGCGAAGGCTACTTGCGGCTTGTGTCGGTCGCAGGGCTCATCTGAAATCTCTGCTAGTGTGTGCCTTGGACACGGCGATGAGAAGAGGCGAGATCTTGAAGATGCGATGGCGTGACGTCGACCTCGCGGTCAATGAGATAAATATCCCTCAAACAAATACGAAAACAGAGACGGCTCGGACGGTTGGAATTACCGAACGGCTCAAGAAGGAACTCGAAGCCATGTGGGAGACGTCTCAGATGGATCCGCAAGCTCTTGTCTTCGGGTTAACGAATACGATCAAGACAGCGTTCGGTTCGGCATGCGAAGATGCGAAGTTGGAAGACTTCCGTTTCCACGACTGTCGTCACACGGCTACAACTCGCATGATCGCCTCCGGGTCGTCACATACGGAAGTGATGAAGATCACGGGACACACTCAGCTCAAGACGTTTCTCCGTTACCTGAACATAACTCCCGAAACAACTCGTCGAGTTGCGCTCAATCTCGACATCTATCTGAACAAGCATGACGTTCTTGTAGATGTCCAATCGGAGCTTGCTCTCGGATTTGCTTAATAATGTATCGGAAACTCGAACCTAAACTTTTCTCTGTATTGCGCGAAGGCTATACGCGTAAATTGTTTTTCGGTGATCTTGCTGGTGGACTTACGGTCGGTATCGTCGCACTGCCGTTGGCGATTGCCCTGGCAATCGCTTCCGGTGTTAAGCCTGAGCAAGGACTCTACACAGCGATCTTTGCCGGATTGGTTATTGCGGTTTTGGGCGGCACGCGTACGGGGATTAGCGGGCCGACTGGCGCGTTTATCGTAATTGTTTACGGGATTGTTCAGAAATACGGCTACGACGGCCTTGTCGTTGCAACGCTGATAGCCGGCGTCTTGCTCGTGATAATGGGCCTTGCGCGGATGGGCGGGCTGCTCAAATTCGTTCCTTATCCGGTCACGGTCGGTTTTACCACCGGGATCGCGCTGATAATTTTTTCTTCGCAAGTCAGCGATTTCCTCGGGCTTCGAATAGAAAAGGTTCCGGCCGATTTTGTCGAAAAGTGGATCGATTATGTCCGGCATATCGCCACGATGAATCCCTATTCACTCGGCGTCGGCGCGGGGTCGCTGATGATCATCGTTTTCTGGAATAGGTTTATAAAAAAGGTGCCTGGCCAGTTGATCGCGATCCTGGCGGTCACGTTCGTCGTACAGTATTTTAATCTTCCGGTCGAAACAATTGAGACGCGTTTCGGCGGCGTTCCGAGCACTTTGCCTACGCCGCGGCTCCCCTTCGTCAGTTGGGAGCTTGTGCAGCAGATGTTTTCGCCGGCGCTGACGATCGCCATTCTCGCCGGTCTTGAATCGCTTCTGTCGGCGGTCGTCGCGGACGGCATGACGGGCACGCGGCATCGTTCGAACATGGAGTTGGTCGCGCAAGGGGCAGGAAACATTGTTTCGGTAATTTTCGGCGGTGTTCCCGCAACCGGTGCCATCGCCCGAACTGCAACCAACATTAAAAGCGGCGGCAAGACACCCGTTTCCGCGATAATCCATTGCACCTTTTTGCTATTGGTTCTGCTTTTTATCGGAAAATGGGCAGCCTTGATACCGATGGCGACGCTGGCCGCTGTACTTCTCGTTGTCGCCTATAACATGAGCGAATGGCGCGAATTTGCTCACCTGCTCAAGAGCCCCCGCGGCGATGTCGCCGTGCTGGTCGTCACGTTCCTACTGACCGTTTTTATCGAGCTCACCGTTGCGATCCAGGTCGGTATTTTGCTAGCGGCTTTTTTGTTCCTTCAAAAAATGTCGAACGAAACGCAGGTTGATCTTATTACCGAAACCCTTCGAGGCGGCGAGGAAGATATACACCAGACAAGAGATATGTCCGGCATTAAGATTCCCGATGGCGTCGAAGTGTTTGAGATCTACGGTTCATTGTTTTTCGGAGCGGTCAGCCAGTTCAAGGAATCGATCCGGGTCATCGCCAAAAAACCCACCGTACTTATCTTGCGAATGCGAAACGTGACGACCATCGACGCCAGCGGCATTCGCGTTCTCGAAGAACTGGCCGAAGAAGCGAACGACGACGGCTACGTCCTTGTCTTTTCGGCCGTGTCACGTTCAGTTTACCGTGTCATGCGGCAGAGCGGTTTTGTCGAAATGATTGGGAAAAAGAATTTCGCCGGTGATATTTTTGGAGCGTTAGAGATCGCGAGCAGGCATCTGGGAACGCCACACGAACCAACACCGACAAACTGACCTTTCGGGAGCTTTTGGAGAAGTATGAAACGACTGAACTGATGGAAGCCACGTTGACCGACATCGGTAGGTCGCCGTGTCCTGTTACGAATATGATCGGCATCTCGGAGCGATCCTTGCACCGTTGCGTACGGGGAGCGAGGAGACACAAACCGACAACGTCATCGCTCGCGAACATTGAGTGGTTCTTGCAGATGCAGTTGTAACCACAGTGCTATGGATTGGGCAATCGCAAAGCAACTCTGGCTCCGACGATGACGATTCAGGGGCTATTGGGACAGGCCGAAGTGTACGACCAACAGTCTAAGGGCGAGTCTGTTATGGAATGAAGGAAAATGTATTAACCTCTGACAACTTCGACAGAGCAGGGGGCTCTCGCCGCCACTGCCGCGGACGTGCTGCCGAGTAGAAAGCGTTCAATGCGGCTGCCGTAGGCGTTTGCTCCGACGAACATACAGTCGGCATTCCATTTCTCAGTTTCTTCAACCAGAACATTTTTCGGATTTCCAGCGCGAAGGTGTAAGGAAGTCGTTATGTGCTTCGACGCTAACTTTGTTAGGGCAATGTCGGCCAGTCTTTCGATCCATTCTCGTTCTGTCTCATTAACTTCCTCAACGAGGTGAGTTATCGGGGCAATGAATCGACCGACGGTAGACGGTGCTGTTGCTTCGGTGGCGGTAACGAGACGGATTTCACTGTAATCCCGCCAAGGGCGCGAGGCAACCACATCCACCGCCGCCTGCGCACCTTTTGAGCCGTCAAAGCCGATAACGATCCGCACCGGAGTAGGATCGACCTCGATGCGCCCACGCGCCACCCGTACTGAGCATTGAGCTTCGGTTAGAACTTTTTGCGAAATGCTTCCTAAAAAGAAACGACTAATCGCTGAACGACCGTGCGAGCCGACGACTATCAGATTGGCTTGAAACTCGTCCGCCCGAGCGAGAATTTCCCATGCGGGTGAGCCGTATGTCGCTTCCGCCGCGACCTGCCACCGCGGGAACATTCTCTGCAGACGGGCTTTCGCATGGTTCGCAAGAGTATTTGCTTCGGCGACGCGCATATTGTTCTTATCGTAGGCTCTGCGGATCATTCGCTCCGATTCGAGATCGAGTTTGATTCCGGTGCCATTGCTAGAACCGCTTGGCGGCGGGAGCCATACTTCGGCGACAGAGATGACCAGAGCCTCGCAGGAGTCTGGTAATCCGGCGCGCACCAGATCATCCAATGCCGCCTCGGAACATCTTGACCCATCGTATGCTATTAACAGTTTCATAATTTCCGCGTCCCGAATACGATCGCGGGCACGTGAAGCATAAGGTGCAATGCATATGCCTCAGCTAAGTCGAATGTTTGAAGTGAGATGCTGAAAGCAACCGTGCGACCTTTTGCACGGGGCGCGGAAAAATCCACGTTTCTCGTGGCTACAAATTGCTAAAGTGCGTGTAATATTCTTTCGGTAGCCCTAGCACGTCAAGGCACCAAACGTATGTCCTCGCTCGAAAAGATTCTCGTTGTTGATGACGAACGCTTTATTCGTATAGCGCTCGGCGAAGCATTACGTTCCTGGAATTACGAAGTACTCGAGGCGGGAAGTGTTGCCGAAGCGAAAAGGGTGTTCGAAGACTCCGAGCCGGCTATCGTTCTCTTGGACATCGATCTCCCTGATGGCTCAGGTCTCGATGTACTTACCGATATCAAGGAGAAAAGGCCGGACACGATCGCAGTGATGATAACGGGAAATATCGATGTCCCGAATGTGATAACGGCTCTTCGAAGTGGTGCTCATGATTTCATCGGTAAGCCCATCAAGCTTGAGGAGCTGCGCGTCACGCTTAGAAATGCCACCGAGACGCAGTCGCTCAGACGCGAGGTAAAGCAGGCTCGCACAGAACGGGCACGCGGTTTCAGTTTTTCCGAGATCATCGGAGAATCGGCGCCGATCAAGAAGGCGATTGACCTTGCTCAAAGGGTTGCGGCATCGGATGTTGCAACCATTCTCTTGCATGGCGAGACCGGTACGGGCAAGGATCTGTTTGCACGGGCGATCCACTATTCCTCGGAACGTGCGAACGCTCCATACTTGGCAATAAACTGCGCAGCGTTGCCGGCGACCCTGATCGAATCCGAGCTTTTCGGATACGAGAAAGGTGCGTTTACCGACGCAAAGCAGCGAAAAGAGGGGTTATTTGAACAGGCACAGGGAGGCACCATATTCCTGGATGAAATTGGGGAAATGGAACTGGCGTTACAGGCAAAACTTCTCCGCGTCCTGGAGGAAGGAGCTTTCCGAAGGGTCGGCGGATTGAAAGATATTCCCGTCAACGCAAGGATCATCGCGGCCTCGAATAAGGACCTCAAGAAAACCGCCGACGAAGGTGGTTTCCGGCTCGACCTGTATTTCAGGCTGTCTGTTATACAAATTGATATTCCACCCGTTCGGGATCGTGGCGAGGATGTACTCCTCCTGGCGCGGCACTATATCGACAGGGCGAATCAGAAACGGCGCGGAACCAAATTGCGAGGACTATCACCGGACGTCGCAAAAGTTTTCAAAAACTATCGTTGGACCGGGAATGTGCGTGAGCTTCGAAACGTTATTGAGCGCGCCTCCATTCTGGAGGACGGTGAGTCAGTTACGACCGCTCATCTCCCCGCGGATTTGTTGAGCGGGGGGATAACGCTGGAAGGCGGAAATGCAGTTAAATTTGCACTTCCACCCGAAGGCATCCCACTAGAAACGGTCGAGTTTGAGCTTGCTAAACAAGCAATGGCAAGGACTGGCGGGAACTTGACGAAGGCGGCGAAGCTTCTGGACATTTCCCGCGATCAGCTGCGTTATAAACTTAAGAAATCGGGTGACTACAAAACGGCATCGTCTGATTGAACGAAATTGATGGAAATGGGGAGTGGTACTACAGGGAAACAGACCAACGACGAATCGGCGGCTAGTCGAGATTTGTTAAAGGAACTCGCCGACTTAAAATTCGCTCTGGACGAAGCGGCGATTGTTGCAACGACGGACCAACGGGGTCGGATTACGTATGTCAACGATAAATTCTGCGAAATCTCAAGATACAGCCGCGAGGAACTTGTTGGTCAGGACCACCGAATCATAAATTCCAGTTATCATCCAAAAGAATTCATCCGAAATATATGGGCCACGATCGCAAACGGAAAGGTATGGCATGGCGAGCTACGCAACAGGGCGAAGGACGGCTCGATCTACTGGGTCGACACGACGATCGTTCCGTTCATCGACGAGGAGGGGAAGCCTTTTCAGTACACCGCGATCCGATACGAGATCACCGAGCGCAAGCTTGCCGAGGAGCGTATTCGCCAACAGGCCGAATTGCTCAACAAGACCGAGGACGCAGTGATCGTTTGCGACTTGAATTTCCGAATCATCTATTGGAATAAAGGTGCCGAAAGCATGTACGGCTGGGAAACCCAGGAAATAATCGGCCGCGATATCGCAGAAATCCTGTTTCCGGGCGGCCAAACAGAGCTTGACCAAATCCGTGTTGAGTTCGAAGAGTCAGGAATTTGGAGTGGGGAAGTTAGCCGCCTCTCGAAAGGCAAAACCGAGGTGAGGGTCAAAGTCCGTTGGACGATGGTGAGGGGTGAGCACGGCCAGCCGGATTATATCCTGATGGTTCACACCGACATCACCGAGCAAAAACGCGCCGAGGAACATTTGCTTCGCGCTCAGCGGATGGAATCTATCGGCACCCTTGCGGGCGGTATCGCTCACGACCTGAATAATATCCTCTCCCCAATCATGATGGCTGTGGAGATGATGCAGCTCGAGGATGTTAACAGCGACATGGCCCGCTGGACCGCGATGATCGGTGAAAATGCGCAACGCGGTGCCGACCTCGTAAAACAGGTACTCACCTTTGCACGAGGTGTTCATGGCGAGCGGGTTTCGGTGACTGACTACTGGACACTGAAAACTGAACACTGGTTACTGCTTCTTCCCCTTTGTCTCCTCCGGCAGCAGCACGCGCGGCTTCGGCTCCGGCATCTGC
>JBEBGW010000299.1:0-5354 GCA_040081025.1 Pyrinomonadaceae bacterium
CTTGTGAGGACATTAGGGTACTTCCGCTTCATTCCCGTCGGCTTGAAAGCGCCGTGAAAGTCTACGAGCAGTCGTCGTTTTGCGGCTTCGCGAGCGGTCCGCTCGTAAAAGTTGACCATCTTTTGGTCGTCGCGCTGCATAAAGTCAACCTTGATCCCCTTTACACCCCATTTTTGGTATGTATCCAGGATCTTTTCCATGTCCCTGTCGAGCGGAGTCCACAAGGCCCAGAGAATGATGCCGACCTTCTTGCTCTTCGCATAGGCTAACAGTTCGGGCAAGTTGAGTTGCGGATTCGGGGCGAGAAGGTCTTCCGTCGTTCGTGACCATCCTTCGTCAAGGATGATGTATTCCAAGCCATACTTCGCCGCAAAGTCGACGAAGTACTTGTATGTCGCCGTGTTTATCCCGGAACTGAAATCCACACCGTAGATATTGTTTGCATTCCACCAATCCCACGCGACCTTGCCGGGACTAACCCATGAAAAATCTTCTTTCGTATCCTCTGAAAGCAGGAATACCAGTTGGTTGTCGAGCAGATCAGCATCGCGTGCCGCAAGTCCGAAAATGCGCCATGGGAAATTCCGTCTCCCGATAGTGTCGGCAATGAATGCCGCCCGTTCTGCGACCTTCACATCCCGATCGCTCGTCTTTTCTTCCTTAGCCGGGTAATGCGGAAACACTGCTTTGACGCCTTTTCCGTTTGTCCCTTTCAGCCACATCCCGGCGTAGTCATATAGATCGGCCTCGGAGATCCAAAGCTTGACGCCCGATTCGGTGGCGACCAGGGCCGCGAGACTTGCAAGCTTCTCTCCGAGTTCGGCAGACTTGATCTTTAGGTATTTTCGCTCGTTGTGAGAATAGAAGCCGTCCTCTTCCGGAAAATAAACCACGTCACTTGGGTTCAGGTTTATTTCCAACGATTCGTCAGACACCTTCACCCGCCCGGGGAGATCCGTCTCCCATCGGTAAGCGGCACCATTGTTATAGACACGCCAGACCAAAGCGGAATTCCCTTTGAGGTTCAGGCGAAGTTCAATAAAAACATCCTTCGACAAGCGGCGCTTCTCAGGAACCGGATTGGTAACGATCTGATCAACTTTTCGCTCCTTGGAAGCGACTACTTTTGGATCGGCGCCGATCTCGGGAATGCCGGAGAGCATCAACGAAAGAGTGGATTCGTTAACGACCGCTTTTTGATCGTAATGGATCGAATAAAAGATCCGGTCGGCAAATCTTAAGCGAACTTCCACCCTTCCGTCCGGCGATCTCACAACGTGATCTTGGGCGGAGATGCTCTGTGGGATCAGCGCGGTAGCAAGTAGAAAAACCGCGAGTCCCAAGAGTCCGATCCGACTTGTTTCCATGGTCTCAACCTCGATCCAACTAGTAGTTTCGATCTAACAGCTTCGGACGTTCATCGGCAATTTTCACTATTAGCTCACCGAACAGGGTATTCGCCCACGCAAACCATTTTCGCGTAAACTTCGCCGGGTCGTCCGGGTCGAACGATTCGTGCATGAATCCGGTTCCGGCGTGGGTACGTTTGATCGTCGAAATGCACTTTGCGATCTCTTGTTCGCTGGTTGACGTAAGTGCCTGCATTGTCAGCCCTATCGGCCAGATCGAACGCCTTCCCGTGTGCGGGCTGCCGATACCCGATGCAACTCTACCGCTAGCAAAGTAGGGGTTCGCGTCGCTCAATACAAATCGCCGCGTGTTCGCGACGATCGGATCATTCGCGGCCATGAAACCGAGATATGGGATCGCTAGAAGATTCGGGACATTGGCGTCGTCCATGAAGAGCCGGTTGCCGAACCCGTCAACTTCGTATGCGAATACCTTACCGAATGTTGTGTGATGGGCGACCGCGTATCGCATGATCGCCGCCCTGATCTCACTTGCGAATGCTAGGCATTCCCGAAAAAACACATCGTCACGCATTACCGACCTTGCCATCTCCGCCAAGTGCTGAAGCTCAACTACGGCGAACATATTCGACGGGATCAGGAAGCCGAAAATGGTGGAATCGTCCGACGGCCGGAATGCGGACCGGATCAAACCGCAGGGTTTCAAAGGATACCCCTCGCCTTCGAACGGCGGAGCGTCGAACATTGCGGTTGTCTGGCGGATGAAGCGGTACGGGCTCGGGCCCGACTTGAGTTGCTCGGTTTGAAAGGTCGAAACCACAAGCTTCATCGCCCGCTGCCACTCGGCGTCGAAAGGGCTCGCGTCGCCCGTTGTCTTCCAATATTGATGCGAAAGCCTGATCGCGTAACACAGCGAATCAACTTCCCACTTGCGCTCGTGAATGCCCGGCTTGTACTTCGGACGGTCGGATTCCCAGCCGACCTTGTTCGGGTCGTGCATGAACGCGTTCGCGTACGGGTCGAGGAGGATCGAGTAGGCGTGCCGATGGATCAGCCCGCGGATCATCACTCGCAGCTTCTCGTCCTCTTTTGCAAGCGGAAGATAGGGCGTCACCTGTGCGGTCGAATCGCGCAGCCACAGCGCGTCGATGTCTCCTGTGATGACAAAAGAATCTGGCTTGCCGTCGCGAGAGCTCGTCGACACGGTGGTATCGAGCGTGTTCGGATAGCAGTTCTCGAAGAGCCAGGCGAGTTCTTTATCTTTCAGCCTGCCAGTGATCTCGCCGATCTTTTCCTCGACCGCAGGGCTCGTGAGCTTCCGCGCTGCAATGGCCGGCCGACGTGAAATGAAGGACCTTTGTGCGGATCCCGGCCTCGGCGAAAGTCCGAGAACCGCAGCCGCACTGCCGGTCTTAATGAAAGTTCGCCGAAGCATCACGGAATGATATCAAAGTGGAAAACGTCTTCGCGCGTACCGAGCGATTCGTATAACTTGACCGCAGGCTCGTCAGGCGGATCGGCCTGGACGAAGATGACATAAGCCCCGATCTCACGTGCGATCTCGCGGAGCTTGTTGATCAATCCCGTCGCGATACCTTGTCGACGATATTCCTTAAGAACCGCAAGATCATAAATATATATCTCCGCACGCTCCTGTTCGAACTTCTGCAGCACGTATGCTGCCAATCCGCCGACCACCTTTCCATCCGCGACCGCTACCAGCGGAATGAAATCCGTTCGTGAAAGAAGATTGATTAAGTACTCGTGTGACGGAATCGCGGACTGGTAGGACTCCTGATCTTCGAATGCTTTGGCGAAAACAGAAAGGAGTTCTCGAAGTTCCTTAATGTCGGCGCGTTCGATAATTATTCCCATGGCTCTTGAGCCCAGTCACGAGACATGCTTCCGGTTAAAAACCAATTTCTGCTTACCTTGATTCGTCGCATCGCCCGGCAACGCCGATCTGAACAAGTTCTCGATCGTCAATACTTTCTTATCCACGCTCAGGGAAAGGATTCGTGAGTCCATATGCGAACCATACCTTGGCTGGTCTGTTCCGTAATGCAAAGACTGAATTATCCGGTTGCCCTTGATCTTTGCCGAGTAAGCACGAGCACCGGCAGCCATTCCACCATAATCAGCAGCATTCTGGCGTTTCCCGTCTACAACTAAAGTCTGAGAATAGTGACTTCGCTTCTTCTTGATCGTATAGTCCCAATATAGTGTCAAAGTCTGCCCTGAAAACGAGATCTTCAAATCGTAATTCGAAATATCGCTTCTTTCAGATCTGCTAAAACTCTTTTCGCTATCAATGAGCCATTCTCCCTCAAGGTCGGCTAACGAGGGTTGGGATTGAGCTAGCCCTGTGACACCCAATGCGAGCATTAGTACGGCCCTTGAAAACAGTCGGATGATCATCGCAGTCACCTTAAAGATTCCCCCGTCGCCGCTGCTCTTCCTCGATGGACACGAAAAGTGCCTTGAAGTTGCCTTTGCCGAAGCCTTTGCAGCCTTTGCGTTGGAGGATCTCGTAGAAGACTGTTGGGCGGTCTTCTACGGGTTTGGTGAAGATCTGCAGCAGGTAGCCTTCGTCGTCGCGGTCAACGAGGATGCCGAGCTTTTTCAGGTCTTCGAGGTCTTCATCGATGGCACCGACACGATCGACTATCTCTTCGTAGTATGTGTCGGGCACGCGAAGGAACTCGACGCCGTTCTCCTGCAGCTTAGCCACCGTGTGTCGAATGTCTTTGCAGAGCAATGCCACGTGCTGAGCACCCGCTGAACGGTAGAAATCGATGTATTCCTGGATCTGCGATTTGCCGCCTTTGCCGATCGCAGGTTCGTTGATCGGGAACTTGATGTTGTGTCCACCGTCGCTCATCACGATCGACATCAGCGAGGAATATTCGGTCGAGATGTCTTTATCGTCGAACGTAATGTAGCGTTCGAAACCCATCACGTCGCGATAGAAATCGCACCAGTAATTCATCTTGCCCAACTCGACGTTCCCGACGATGTGGTCGACAAGTTGAATGCCAACCTCGTCACCCGCGACTTCCTGTGAAATGAAGCCGGGTAGAAACGGGCCGGAGTAGTTGTGGCCGTTATTGTTGTTGTACGACAGGAACGAGTGGATCGTGTCGCCGTATGCCGCGATCGACGCGTGGCGGACGACTCCGTTCTCGTCGCCGTGGTCGTGCGGTTCCTCGACAGGTTTTGCCCCCCGCTTAACTGCTTCATGAAATGCGTGATCGGCATCTTCGACCTGAAATGCGATGTCGTGTACGCCGTCGCCGTGCTGCTTGATATGCTCCGCCCCCGGATGTTCGGGAGAGAGAGGCGTCGTCAAGATAAAATTGACCCGGTTCTGCCTGAGCAGGTAACTCGTTACCTCACGGTTGCCCGTCTCAAGCCCCATATAGCCGGCACGCGAAAATCCGAAGGCCTTGCGATAGAAAAACTCCGCCTGCTTCGCATTTCCGACGTAAAACTCCACGTGATGTATCTTCTTCAGTCCTAACGGATTCTTGTCTGTCATATCTCTGATAATTTTTTTCGCATATGTCGACTATCCGGCAGACATACGCCCACGAATTCACCTACTCTTTGAATGTCAGTAACGTCTCTCACACCACTGGTCACAGTCTGTATTTTAGGCTGTGATCATTTTTTTCTATTAATTCACCGCAATAAATGTATTATGGCCGTGTGAATCGGCTTGATCCTCAAGCTCTTATTCAAAACAGGCTATTATCCGTTTTGTCTCCAAGCGTCCTTGAATCGCTTTCGTCCTATGCGGAAGCGGTCTCGTTCAACCGCGGCGATGTTTTGATGTACGCAGGAGACAAGATCGAATACTGCTATTTTCCGACGAATGGAATGATCTCGCTCGTCTCGGGCACATCTACGGGAGATGCCGTAGAGGTCGCCTACGTCGGCTCAGAAGGCTTTGTAGGATTTCTCATCCTTTTCGGCAAGGACAAG
>JBEBGW010000300.1:0-5334 GCA_040081025.1 Pyrinomonadaceae bacterium
GTGCATCACCAAGTTCCTTTTGCTTAGCGGCGTCGCCGATAACGTCGTTCAGAATGTTCTCAAGCTTCTCGTTGCCGTCCATCTTTGAGAGCAAGTCAGAAAGTTTTTGACGTGCCTCGACCAATTTACGCAGCGGTTCGACCTGCTGGACGATATTGTCCGGCTCGAAGTCATCGATCTTGTTGAACTTGAGTTCCACACCGACCTTGCTCCCGTCTTCCTGTAGGCGGTTGTCGACGTTGTACGCAAGCCGGGGCTTCATACCCGACAAAACCTGATCGAAGTTGTCTCGATCGATCTCAACAAACTTCCGATTTTTGAGCGCTGGAAGAGCTTCCTCCGGCTTGCCGGAAAAATCGCCCAGCACGCCCACAACGAACGGCAACTCTTTCAACTCGATCGCTCCACCGGTCTCGACGTCGTAAGTGATCTGGACGCGAGGCGGCCGAATCCGTGAAATCTTCTGTTGAGTACTTTCTTTCTTTGGCATTTGCTTCTCCTTTTAATGTCGAAAAATAACTATCTAATCTCGCGACGCTCCTAGACCTAGCCCTCGCTCCCCGGTACGACGCCCAGGGTTTCCTTCAGTTGGTAAAGCACCCCCGGATCCTTAACGACTTCCTGCAGCCACAGTTCAAGCGGCATTTCGCCCCACTTAACGGCCTTCTGGACAAGATACGACACAGGGCTGTGCGGTTCCGACCGCCTAAAGAATTCCGCGATGTCGCTAAGTCGGCTCAGGGCATCGCGCCGACTCTGGATCGCCCCTTTTCGAACGCCCCCTTCAACCGCTGCACCGTCACCTTCTTCGCCGGAGCCCTCTTCCTCTTCGATCGCGTCGGGTTCTTCTGCTCGCTTGGCGGTGAGCAGCATCTTCATCTGGGCTTCGACGTCTTCGAGAGATTTCTTAAGTACGCCCAAGGCGGGTGCCTGATTGCGGTCGAACTTCTCCTCGATAACGCGGTTCAGATCGTTAAGAGCCTGCCAACATTCCTCAATGATCAAGTTCACCGACTCAACGGCGGCGCGGCGTGTTTGATTGATCTCCTTACGCCAGAGATCTGCAGTCACTCGCCGCTCGGTCTCAGCCTGCTCCTTGAGCTTACGGATGCGTTCGGCGTCGTCGGTGGTGAGTCCTTCAACACTTTCGGGAAAATCAAACTTTTGCGAATCCTGCCAGTCGGCGTAGCTATAACCGGCAACTCCCGTAAAAGGAGCACCTTTGATCGCCTGGGCGACCTGTTCGTCAACCCACGCGATCGCATTTGCACGACTTTCCTGGTCCCCTTCGTCTATCTCGGGATGTAATGGTTCCCAGAAGTGCTCCTGAAGTCCGGCTATGATCTTCAACCCATCGCGAAAACCTGCAAAACCATGCAGTTTGACGAGAGCCTCGCAAGTCCATGCGGCCACCTGAAGGTCTTTGCTCTTAGTTGTAAGTGCATCGATACCCAGGTTCAGAACCTTCGGGAAATCCGCGACCTTGAGCTCGGTCTGCCAGGCGCCCTGAGCAAGGTTTTCGTCGGCCCTTCGTGCCTCGCGCATTTCATCATAGATGCCGGAATATCTGAGGCTCTCGCCTGCAGGATTTTCACCGGCGATCGGCTGAAAAATGAGGTCAAGGTCAACCACGGGCGGATTTTGGAGTTCTTCACTCATCAAAACGCACTCCTGTTTTCTAAGTTCTACTGTTAAAGGGCGTTAAGTTTTCGGGAACGCGAACATTCTATCCGAAAACGCCAAAAAAAGCACACTAAAATTGTTTTCTACTCGTCCCTGTTGAACGAGATAGTTTTAACATCCAAAAGCGGCAGGTCCTTACCGCTCATCCAATACATACGCGAGCCTTCCCCGACGAGCACATCGTCCCCGACCTCGCGCCAATCGACTGACCGCCCTAGTCTGATCTGATCGTCACCGTTCTTCCATGTATTGACGTAGAGCGACGGCACAAACATCTCGCCGTTGGTGCCATTCGTCAACTCAACCTTAACTTGGGGCCAATAGATATCGCGGAGAGATTTTCGCTCAAGGAACTCGAGGGAGACGACCTGTTCAAACGGCAGCCATACATAAACGTCTTTAACAAAGGCCTCAAAGACGCACATCGTCAGATCGTTATAGTCGCGAAAATCGTCGAAATTCTCGCCATTCACCGTCACAGGGAACGCCGGACGATCTTCTTCGACCTTATCGAGCAATTCGCGGGCAGTGGCAGTTTCGCCCCGGCGAACGAGATCGATCGCCTGCAGAAGCTCTTCGACGTAGTCGGGAACTCCGGCCAGAAACTCTGGGCGAGTGCCGTGTTCGAAAAGATTGATCCTTGCCTTTTCGCTCTGGAGATTTTGGCGATAGATTAGCGTCCCGAGGCCCGCCTTACTGTCCTGGTGACCTATCGCATCGAGCTGCTTGTCTGCCCGGTCCCAATCACCCGAAAAACAGGAGAGTTCAAAAAGAAACGTACGGGTTGGAACATCGGTCGGCTTCTTTTTCACCGATTCAATGGCCGCCGCGATCGCTCCACCGAGGTCGCTTTCGTCTAGTTTCAATTTCGCTGCTTCCATAATGTTCTCACTTAACAATTGTCTGCGGAGCCTTGAGATTTCTGAACAGGTTCTTATCGAACGGATCTCCGCCGCTCGGTTTGATAGTAGCCGACAACGATTTGCCTCCGACCGAATACGTCAACGAGTATCCCCCGTCTTGTTTCTGCGGGTTTCCGGCATCGACAAAGCGGAACAGGCCCCAATTGCCCGGGAACGTTAGCGGACCAGACGAAGAGGTCGAGCTTGAAGCCGGCGCGGATGTGTTCGAGTTGCTTGAGGCCGCGGGAGCGGCTGGTGCAGAATCAGACACCTGACGGACGATCACGCCCGTTTCGGCCGAGCCGCTTGCCGGGAACGTTCCTTTGATCGAGCCGGTACCTTCGGATGTGACCTTCTGGCCGTCAATATTCACCTCGATCAAGGTGCCGGCACCCGGCTTTATGCTGAACTCGTATTCAAATTTCGGGGTCGGATTACTGCCAAAGAGGGCTTTCTGAAGCGAGAGGGCACTATTCACATATGCGACGAACTCGTCGTTGAACTGGACGGGAGCACCCTCTTTCACTTTGACCTTTCCATCGGCTTCCTCGAAGAAGGTTGCCAGCTTCTCCTTATAGAAAACCGTGAACTTCCCATCGTTCGGGTTAAGGAAAGAAGTGAGTTTTGCGAGGTCAACCTCCGAGGCACCGTCCTCAAATGGGAAGCCCTTCGCCACATCGTTGGCTGCGGGCAGGATCTCCTGCGTCCAGGATCGTCCTACCTGGTCCTTAACACCAGCTCCGAGCAGGGCTTTGAGATTGTCGACAGGCTGCTGGAGGAGGGCCGCAACTTCCTGGCCGGCCGGCGTTTCATTAAAGGGAGCAAGCAACGCTGCGATGGCAGTCTCACGCGGACGGAGCTTGAGAGGGTCATTACCCTCGTCTTTCGCCATCGCGGCCCCGTGTTCCTTAAGCTTTGCGTCAGACAGTCCTGCAATGGCCTTGTGTACGTTGCCAAGTTGGGTTCGATAAGTCTCCACCGGAGCCTTTTCACCTTCGCCAATAAACGCGACAAGAGCTCGGAAATCCTTTTCCGGCTGGGTGTCGGGTGCCTGAGCGGCCTTTTTCTTAAAGAGCTTGCTCTTTATCCAATCGAACCAGCCTTGCTCGTCCTGTCCCGAAAGATGCGTATTACGCTTGATCTCCTCAGTGAGAGCTTTGAGTGGAGAATTCGCGGACGAGAACGAGAGCAAAGCGCTCGACGCTTCGTCATTATTCTTGTACGCCCTCACCTTTGTGTTCTTAACAAAGGCTCGCCAATGGTCCGCGTAATCGCGATAGTAACGTTCCTGGATGTCGTTGGCATCGGTCGCGCTTGCGACTGCGGATCTGCCTTGTTCACCCATCACCCAGTCGTCCTCGCTAAGTTTTACGCTGGCCTCAAGGATCGCTACCTGCATCTTCTCGTATCCAGGACGCGTGTAAGCGGACGGAACCGAGTAGTTGCTTTCGATGAACGTAGGATCAGCCCCCTTGTCCGTAAGCATTCTTTCGGCCGTCGTCTTGCCGACCGTCTCGTCGATCTCCTTTGAGATCTCGGTAACTTTGCGGCTCAGATAACGGTACTTTGCCGGAAACGCCTGTAGCTTTTTCCGTGCGTCGTCGACGAGCTTGCCGTTGAGATTTATTCGCGGGAACTGAACGTCGGCTTCGTCTCGATCAACCTGTTTTGACCAGAATTCAAGCTGCTGCTGAGCGATCAGCTTCATATCCGGCGGCACCTTCGCATCAGCAACCCACAGGTCGGCTAACGCGGTCGAAAGATGGCTCGACTCCGCTCGTGCCTTGTACTCGCCGGAGAGCATCAGGTATGCCTTGAGAAGGTCGTAGTTTCGGCTCAGCACCTGCTCTTCCTTTTCAGTGAGTTGTGCCGAATTTGCTACGGGACTGCTGTCGGCAAATTTTCGAAGGTCCGTTTCAAGCTTCGCGACCATCGGTTTCTTATAGCGTTGCTCCACGACCGCAAAGTACATCGGGAGCAGCGACCGCTTGTATACCTGATTGCCCGAGTACATCCCGAGACGCATGTAGATCGGGGCTCCGTCGCGGTCATACTCGTCGAGTCGGGCAAGAAGCTGTCGCATCTCTTCCGTGGTGTTTATCTCACGCTTCGCCTCGGTATCATTCTTTTCCAGAGGATTTCTGCCGCCATCTGCTTTAACAATGGTCAGCATCCGGTCTCCGACCTCTTCGGCCTGAGCAAGCATCTGATTGTTCGTAATAAGGGAAACGGCGGACAGACCAAGAAGCACCACGACAACAAGGATCGACAGCAGAGTCAAAAACCAACCGAAGATCGGGGATTTCTGGCGTTGCGCGATGAAAGTCGTGACAAGGTCCTTGTCGCGGAGCACAACGTCGCGGAAAAGGCGTTCAGTAAAGAAGCCGCTGTTTACGGTGCGATTGCCATTTTCGCCACTTTTCGTAGCCGGTGTCGCAGTAAAATAGAAGCCGCGAAGGAACGGATTTTCGCTGAACGGATTCGGACGGAAAAGAGCACTTACGAATGCGCCGAACTTGCGTCTGCCGGTTCCGAAATGAAGCGGAAAATTAAAGATCTTGAGTTGTCGGACCGGCGGAAACGGGGCTGACAGTCGCGCGATTCGTCGCTTCATCAGCGATTCGTGGAGGATCGCGTACTCATTGTCGAAAAGCGTCTGAGCATTCTCGCTCTTTTCGATCGGGATGGTCGAACCCCAGACGAGTCCCTTGTCCTCCGCCTTTGAAGCGGAGAAGGAATCCCTAAATCC
>JBEBGW010000301.1:0-5331 GCA_040081025.1 Pyrinomonadaceae bacterium
GTACTCAACTTTATGCGTGACGGCGTTCGCTCAAACACTAACGAACCCCTGCTTGCGGGAGTTCCCGTGATCCCGATGGGCCAGAAACTTGAAGGTCAATTCTTCCCTCTACTTTCTGAGGTCGAATAATTTATCAGCTAATTTCGACTGCCGCTCGTCTTAAATACGGCGTGAACCTCAGGCACGCCAAATCCAAATTCAAGAGAGGAGATCTTGTTATGAGAACGATCTTAACGATCAGTTTTGGGGTATTAGTGTGTCTCGCGTTCGCAGTTTCCGACGCATCGGCTCAACGCCGCGGCAACATAAACGAACGTCAGCAGAATCAGCGTGAGCGGATAGGCAACGGCGTTCGGTCGGGAGAACTCACGGCACGAGAAACAGCCCGTCTCGCACGCGAGCAGGCTCATATCTACCGTATGGAATCACGATTTCGACAATCCGGTGAAGAGTTCACAAACCGGGAACGGTACCGCGTCCAGCGTCAGTTGAACCAATCGAGCCGCCACATCCGCCGGCAGAGTCACGACCGTCAGGACTATCCGCGACCGTAGTCGGCAGCTCATTCGTTTTAATGTATGGCGGGTTCTCCTCCCCGCCATTTTTTATTAGAATTCTCATAACCCTATGAGAAGAATCATACTTGCCGTACTCCTTTCGTTGCTCTCTTTTTCAGCCGTTGCAGTTGCTCAGACGATGCCCGCCGATGGCGATCGTGCTCTGTGGGCACGAGCACTAAAGCTTCACAAGAAATCGGTCATCGTGGACGGCCATAACGACATCACCGGTCCGATGGTCGACGCGGACTTCAATCTCGGTGACTCCTCAGTCGGAAAGCTTCAGCCGAGCGGCGACCCGATGCATACCGATCTCGCCCGATTAAAAGCCAGCGGCATCACGGGCGAGTTCATGTCGATCTATGTCGGCGGAGATACGTGGAAAGCGGGCCGGGCGATGGTTCGGGCGATGGAGCTGATCGACGCGACCAATCGCGAGGTCGAACGGCACGAGGACCTGATCGCCTGCACGACAGCCGACGAGATACGACGCGCGAAGAAGGCTGGGAAGATCTGCCTGCTGATGGGCATCGAGGGCGGCTATGCGATTGACAACTCACTGTACGCGTTGAGGAATTTCTATCGGCTGGGCGTTCGATACATGACGCTCACGCACAACGTCGCACACGATTGGGCCGACGCTCATCGCGACATCAAGCACAACGGCCTTACCGATTTTGGCAAGGAGGTCGTCCGCGAGATGAACCGCCTCGGAATGATGGTTGATATTTCGCACGTCTCGGAAAAAGTTATGAGCGACGTGCTGGATATCGCGAAGGCTCCGGTGATGGCGTCACATTCAGGTGCGCGCGGTGTAAATGACCACACCCGTAACGTTTCCGACGCGATCCTTAAACGCCTCCCGCAAAACGGCGGAGTGATAATGGTCGTTTTCTATCCTTCGTTTCTGGACGAACGAACGAAGCGCGAGGAAAACGAGCGTTCGGCTCGGCTGAAGCCGCAGATCGACGCTATTCGCGAGCAGTATAAAAATGATCCGACGGCAATGAACAAGGCCATCGCGGACTTGGAAGAAGAGAATCCGATCTACATCGCCGATTACAAACGCATCGTCGATCACATAGACCACATCAAGAAGATCGCCGGCATCGATCACATCGGATTAGGCTCCGATTATGACGGCGTTCCATACCTGCCGACACCCATGAAAGGCACGGAAGACCTGGTCCTCGTTACCTACGAAATGCTCCGCCGCGGTTACACCGACAAGGAAGTTCAAAAAGTGTTGGGCGAGAATTTCCTTCGGGCGTTTTCGCAGGCCGAGAAGGTCGCCGGAAACCGGCAGATAAGCGCCGGCGGAAGCTTGATGAAGCTGAAAAAATAACACCCTCCGGATCGGAGAGCGTTTGCGTTGACATCCCGAATGAAGGGGCGTATAACTCAATCGATTCTCCACACAAATAACATACGGGCTCCCAAGCCTGGAGCGAGCGACTGTCAACCAAGATGCGGCAGCCACCCGAATTGCTCTTCCGTTAACGCATCTCGAACCTCAAGGAAGGCTGAAAGTATGCGAAAGATAATGAGCGTTTCCGCGATGCTAATGGCAGCGTCGCTGATCTTGGCGTCGTGCGAAGCTCCGCCCGCCGCGAACAATGTAGCTGTTAAGCCTGCAAACGCGGCTAATAATGCTGTGCCAACCGCACCGAATACGGCAGCGGTCGAGACGGATCTGAAAAAGATGACCACTGATATGGCTGTGTCCCTCGTCAAGGACGATGTCGCCGCCATGGAAAAACTCTACGGCGATAACTATGTGTTCGTGGGTCCTGACGGGTCCGTCGCAACACGAGCCCAACGTATCGATGCCATGAAGACCGGCAATACGAAGTACGAGTCGATTACCTACGACGACATCTCGGTCCGCGTAAACCCGGAAGCCACGGGAGCGGTCGTTGTCAGCAAAGCGACCGTGAAGGGCAAGAACATGGGCCTTGCCGTCGACGGACAATATCGAGTGAGCCACGTCTGGTCTAAGTCGAAGGACGGATGGAAACTGGTGCACGGTCAAACCACACCACTGACGGCGACCGCAGCGAAGGTTGACGACAAGAAAGTCGAAGCGCCACCGGCGAATAAGTAGGTCGACGACAGGCGTCAATTATAAGAAGAGTAACTTCTTGGCCAATTTTTAGCGCCCAGGGGTTGACGGGAAGTTCCAATGACACGAATATCCCTAACCTGACGTATTTGGGCAATTGGATCGGCTTAGCATCCCAATTAAGAAGGCGGCTGGCAAGCCGCCTTCTTTACTTACACTTCAACGCCCCTACCCAAGCACGAGTAAATTACATCCCCGCCCCGTGGCATTTCTTGAACTTCTTGCCTGAGCCGCAGTAGCACGGCTGGTTCGGTTTCATCTTGGGCGTATCTCGGACGAAAGGCGTATGTCGTGCTGCCTCGGCACCCGCGGCTTCGGCTCCGGCCATTGCTCCTGTGAACGCCATGCCGGCAGCCTGTTTACGAGCACGCTGCTGAGCAAGCCGCTCAAGTCGATCGCGTTCCTCTTGTTCGTCCTGCGTTACGACATGCAGGTGGAAGAGGGATTTACATGTGTTCGTATCGATGCGGTCGAGCATGTCCTGAAACATATCAAACGACTGCTTTTTATACTCGACAAGCGGATCTTTCTGTCCGTATCCGACGAGGCCGATTCCCTGCTTTACCTGATCGATCGAGAGAAGATGGTCCTTCCACTGCGAGTCGATGATGTTGAGCATGATGTACCGCTCATACGCACGTAGCGATTCCTCACCCGCCAGTTTCTCCTTTTCCGCATATGCTGCCGACGCCTTATTCCAGATCTTATCCGCGATCGTATCGGGATTGTCCACCCTGAAATCGACGCCCGCGTTCACCGCTGGATCGACCGCATATATGCTTTCGATCTCCGCCGCGTAGGTGTCGACGTCCCACTTATCCGGCCCTGCCTCGAGGCTGAGAAAGCTGTACGTAAGGTCGTGAAGCAGGTCTTTCGCGACACCGGTTTCACCCAGCAGATATTCGCGATGCTCGGGCTCGTACATCAGCTGGCGGCGAAGTCCGTATATGGTCTCACGCTGCTTGTTCATCACGTCGTCGTACTTGAGAACGTGTTTACGTGTTTCGAAGTTGCGAGCCTCGACGGCTTTCTGGGCTCGCTCGATCTGCTTGGAAACAGTTCTCGATTCGATCGCGACGCCCTTCTCCATCCCGAGCCATTCCATCATCGAGCGAACCTTGTCGCCCGCAAAGATACGCATCAGATCGTCTTCCAACGAAAGCACGAACCGTGACGAACCCGGATCGCCCTGACGGCCGGCACGGCCACGTAGCTGATTGTCGATACGGCGGGATTCGTGACGCTCGGTCCCGAGGATGTGCAATCCGCCGATCGAGACAACCTCTTCGTGCTCTTTCGCGACAACAGACTTTGCCTTCTGAAGCTGCTCTTCGAACTGCTCCGGCGTCGCTTCTTCCGGATTGATCTCCATCCGCTTGAGGTACTCGTTCGCCAAGAACTCCGGATTTCCGCCCAGCAGAATGTCAGTACCGCGGCCGGCCATGTTCGTCGCGATGGTGACGGCGCCTTTGCGACCGGCCTGAGCGATGATCTCAGCTTCGCGTTCGTGATATTTCGCGTTGAGAACATTGTGCGGGATCCCGATCGCTTTTAGACGGCTCGCGACCAACTCGGAATTTTCGACCGAGACCGTTCCGACAAGCACAGGCCGACCTTCCGCATGAAGTTCTTTGATCTCATCGACGGTCGCGTCCCACTTTTCAGGCAGCGTTCGATAGATCATGTCCGAGTTGTCTTTTCGGATCATCGAACGATGCGTCGGAATGATCACAACGTCGATGTTGTAGGTCGTGCCGAATTCTTCCGCTTCCGTCTCGGCCGTACCGGTCATGCCGGACAGCTTTTCGTACATACGGAAATAGTTCTGCAGCGTGATCGTCGCGAGCGTCTGGTTCTCGCGTTCGATCTTCACGCCTTCCTTCGCTTCGACAGCCTGGTGAAGTCCATCCGACCAACGACGGCCCTGCATAAGGCGACCGGTAAAGTCGTCAACGATGATAACCTCGCCTTCCTGCACGACGTAATGGTGATCGACCTTATAGAGAGTGTGAGCCTTCAACGCCTGCTCAACGCAATGGAGCAGCTCCATGTTGCCGGGATCGTAGAGGTTCGAGACGCCGAGAAGTTTCTCGGCCTTGGTGACTCCCGCCTCAGTCAGGACGGCCGAGTGGTTCTTTTCGTCGACGAGATAATCACCGGTGGTGACCTTCGTCTCCTCGTTCTTCTCGCCTTTCTCGAGCCGCGGAATGATGTCGTTCGCGACGTAGTATTTATCGGTCGCGTCGTCGGTCGCACCCGAGATGATCAGCGGTGTACGGGCTTCGTCGATCAGGATCGAGTCGACCTCGTCGACGATCGCGTAATAGTGATCACGCTGGACGAGCGATTCGACATCGAACTTCATGTTGTCGCGAAGATAGTCGAAGCCGAACTCGTTGTTAGTTCCGTACGTGATGTCCGCCGCGTAGGCGTCCTTTCGCTCGGCGTCATCCATATCGTTCTGGATGCAGCCGACTTTGAGGCCCAGGAACTGATGGATCTTGCCCATCCATTCCGCATCGCGAAGTGCGAGGTAATCGTTAACCGTGACGACATTCACGCCGCGTCCGGTGAGTGCGTTGAGGTACGACGGCAGGGTCGCGACGAGAGTCTTTCCTTCACCCGTTCGCATCTCGGCGATGCGTCCCTGAT
>JBEBGW010000302.1:0-5320 GCA_040081025.1 Pyrinomonadaceae bacterium
GGCGGCAACGAACTTGCGCTTGCCTGTGATATTCGTATCGGCAGCGAGACCGCAAGATTTTCCCAGCCCGAGATCAACCTTGGAATCATGTGCGGAGGCGGCGGAACACAGCGGCTCGCACGCCTCATCGGCGAAGGCCGAGCAATGGAGATGTGCCTGAGCGGCGATATGATCGACGCCCCGACGGCGCATAGATTCGGCCTGCTCAACCACGTTTTTCCCGCCGATCAACTCGAAACCGAAACGCTCAAGATCGCCGCGAAGATCGCCGAAAAAGCACCGATCGCTTTGCAGCTAACCAAAGAAGCCGTCAAGTTCGCTTCAAGATCAAACCTCGACGAAGGCCTCCGCCGCGAGGTCGACCTATTCGCGATCTGTTTCTCCACGGAGGACAAAAAAGAAGGCGTCGCCGCCTTCCTCGAAAAACGCAAACCTGTCTTTCAGGGAAAGTGAGAATTGTGAATCGAGAACTCCCCTCCTTACGAAGGAGGGGTGGCCGCTTCGGCCGGGGTGGTTCTCTCTCTTTCCTCCTTGTTCCTTCCTGTTCATCCTATTCCGTGGTTAAAACTCCCGGAAAACCACAGATCAAGAAGAACAGGAACGAACAAGAAAGGTCCGAGCGGGTTCACTGCAAAACGAATTGGACAACTCAAAAGTGAAAATGGATAATATCCGTTTGGTCGCTGAACTGTTCACTATCCACTGTTAACTGTTCACTGATCCGGGGACGTAGCTCAGTTTGGCAGAGCGCTGCAATGGCATTGCAGAGGTCAGGGGTTCGACCCCCCTCGTCTCCACCAATTTTATCAATAAGTTAGGGTCTCCAACGGGAGGCCCTTTCTGTTTGTATACCAATGGTGTGCCAACCTTCGCTGCTTGCTGGGCTTTGCTCGCGGACGCCAAACCACGGTCAAAAAGGGGCCAATGATGGCCCTTTTTTTGCGGAGTTCTCGAAAAATCTGTTAAGCAAAAAGCAAGGTTCCAGTAACTTCGAGGTCACTCGTGAACCGTATTCTTTGACTTGCTGCGAGAGCGGGTAAGCCGAAACGAGAAATATGGCTCCGATCATCGAAGTAACGTCAATTCGACGTCTCGCGACGCTCCGCTCAGCTCGGAGGCGATCGACTAAGCGTCCTTTCCTCGAAGAAACCCTTTACAACCTATCTCTTCTGTCCACTTGGCCCGCTTGTCGGGCCTTTTTTCTTGTTTCAAAACAGATCGCCAACTGGTCTCTAGGAGGACACCGTCATGACTAAAACCAGATCTTCAGTGATGTTGGAAAGAGAATATTTGCGTACGTCTCAAACCGGAATCTCGCTTCACTGTCATACAAAGTACTCGAAAGAGTTCCTCGACTTCGTCCCATACTACGCTGAAATGTACCCGGTCGTGTCGTCGTTGTTTCGGATGGGATGTCGCCAGTTTGAGAAAAGAAACGGGAGCCTCCCGAATTTCAATCTCGGTCATTGGGAACCCCCTTTAGACGCCCATCAGTTGATCGTGTCCGAGTCGGCTAGCTTGGAATCGCTCGACCTTACACCGATAGTTTCGATCACCGATCATGACAGTATTCAAGCCGGCCTCGACCTTAACGCGCGTGGCGATTCCACGCATCCGATCTCGATGGAATGGACCGTCCCTTTTGGCGAGGCGTATTTCCACGTTGGTGTCCACAACCTGCCTCCGGAACAAGCAGATGAGCTAAGCCGCATCTTGTTGGAATACACCTCGTCGACTGGAAAGTCCACGGAGCTAAATGAGGTCCTTTCGCTCTTAAACCAATTCCCGGAGGTATTGATCGTACTGAACCATCCTTCATGGGATATCGAAATGATCGGTCAGCAGCGTCACGACCACGCGCTCCGATCGTTTACCAGAATTCACGGTCACTACTTTCATGCGATCGAGTTAAATGGCTTCAGACCGTGGGCCGAGAATCAGATTGCGATCAGGCTTGCTGAGGAACTTGATCTGCCAATAGTCTCCGGCGGCGATCGCCATTGCCTGCACCACAACTCGATGATCAACATCACCAACGCCGACAGCTTTTCCGAATTTGTAGAAGAGGTGCGGTTTGATAAACAGAGTCAGGTGCTGATCCTTCCCGAGTATTCGAAGAGCCTTCTCCACCGGCAGATAAGCTCGATATCTCAGATCCTTGGGGAGTTTCCCAGCTTTCCCGAATCACGCCGGAAATGGTCGCAGCGAATCTATTTCGACTGGCAGGATGGGCGCGGGCTGCGCTCGCTTGCGACACGCTGGAGCCGCCACGAGCCGGGTCAATACCGGTTGGCGATCCAATTGATGAATCTTCTCGGGGCGTCGTGGTTAGGGAAGATCTGGGAACTAGTTGATCCAGTCATGGATGTCGACGCCATAGCTGAATCGTTGGAGACCGCAACCCGACTTAGATCAGGTGGCACGGCGGAAAGCAACCGGCAGACCCGTCAGCCGCAATTCTTCACGCCGCCGATCGATTCCGTTTCCTGATCTGTTCGGAGGTCATTTCGCGATTTTGATCGTGAACCTCCTTTTCAACCAATTCATTAGTTTAGGGGCGCCGGATTTGGTGCCCCTTCCTATTTGGTGTACCTCCGCAACGACCCAACCCTCCGCAGCCGCCACGTGTCGAGTGCCTAAACAACTCTTCGCTTTTAAGATTCTCGAAACATACGGGTAACGAAGAGTTCAGTTCGTCACAATAAGCTCTCATTTACTCCGTGAAAATCTTTCGCGTTTTGGGTAACGCATTTATCGCCGGCGTGATCGGCGTCGTTCTATTTCAGTCATCAGGAGATCATTGACGTGAAACACAAAGTTTCTTCGGGCTATTTCTGTATCGCATTCTTAGCCCTCCTTCTCTCGGCCGTTGTAACACAGGCACAATCCGAAACCGCGACGGTTCTCGGAACGGTACGCGACGCGAACGGCGCTGCCGTTGTCGGAGCCAATGTCACGCTGAAAAACATCGCAACATCGATCACCGCATCAACCGTCACCAGCGATAGCGGCGACTACCAATTCGTGAACGTAAAGATCGGCGACTATCAGATCATCGTTGAGGCGAGCGGCTTTAACCGAACTATTGCGGACCGGATCAATCTTACGGTCAATTCCCGTCAACGTGCGGACATCGCCCTCGAAGTCGCATCGGCTGAAGTCGCGGTGACCGTCACAGGTGCTGCGGAGCTTCTCGAAACGGAATCGAGCGACAAAGGCCAGGTCATCCAGCGAAAGCAGATCGTTGCGCTGCCGTTGAACGGACGCTCGTATGCCAATCTCGCTCTGCTCGCTCCCGGCGTTCGCGAATCGAGCACGAATAGTCCGGCGGGCGGCGGTGGACGTGAGGCAGCGTTCAACGTTAACGGCCTTCGCGCTACCGTCAATAACTTCCTGCTCGATGGCGTCGACAACAACGCGTACGGCACAAGCAACCAGAGTTTCTCAAGCCAGGTCGTACAGGTTTCGCCTGACGCGATCGCCGAATTCAAGGTACAGACGAACACGTACTCCGCTGAATTCGGACGAGCCGGCGGTGCCGTGATCAATGCGACTTACCGAAGCGGTACCAATCAGTTTCACGGCTCGGCGTGGGAGTTTCACCGCAACACCGTTCTCAACGCGGTCGGGTTCTTCAAGCCTGTCGGGGGCACGAAACCGCCGCTTATCCGCAACCAGTTCGGCTTCACCTTCGGCGGTCCGATCATCAAAGATCGCACGTTCTTCTTCGGCGATTACGAAGGCTTCCGTCAGATCCAAAAGAACCTCGTCTTCTCTACGCTCCCGACTCTCGCTCAAAGACAGGGGATCCTTTCGGTAGCGGTTAGGAATCCGATCACCGGAGTGCAATATGCCGCGGGTACTCCGATCCCGATGACCGCCTTCGCCCAGAAGGTGCTCAACGAACTGCCAACCCCGATCAACTCTGCGTCTTCCAACAACTGGTCGGAACTCGTCCCGAACCAACTCTTCAGCAACAAGTACAACGTTCGCGTTGATCACAAGTTCAGCGATGTGTTCAGCTTGTTCGGTCGATGGAGTTGGAGAAAGTCGGAAGGCTTCGAGGGCCCGAACATTCCGGGACCGTCCGGAAGCAATCAGAACGGATTCGTCGATATCCTGAATAAACAGCTCACGCTTGGCGGGACTTACTCTTTCGGCAATGCGAGCGTACTGGACCTTCGATTTGGTTGGTCGAAGATCGACGCCGGAAAGCGTCCTCCGCTCACCGGCGGCCCGAGCATGTTCGATCTTTATGGTATCACCGGCCTTCCCAACGATCCGGAAGTTACCGGCGGATTGACCACGCAGACGATCACCGGCTTGGCGCAGCTCGGTCGTCAGGCGACGAACCCGCAGTATCAGAATCCTGAGAACATCAACATCCGGCCGAGCTATACGTTTCAGGCGGGAAACCACAGCATAAAGTTGGGCTACGAATTTCTCCGCGTGAATACTGAGGTTCAGGACACCAACCCGCTCATGGGGCTCGACACATACAGCGGCCAATTCAGCCGCATCTCGGGCGGGGCGAATAACCTTTACAACCTCGCCGACTTCATGTTCGGCGCTCGCAGCCAGTTCGAATTTGCGACGCTTACCGTCGCCGAAATGCGGCAGCGTTTTCACTTCGGATTCATTCAGGACGATTGGAAGGTGAATCGGAAACTGACTCTCAATCTCGGACTGCGGTACGAGTTCGGAACGCCCTATTGGGAAGAGAACAACCGGCTGTCGAACTATGATCCGGTCTCAAATTCGATAGTTCTTGCAAGCGACAGTGACCGGAGCCTTGTCGATCCGGACCGAAACAACTTCAGCCCGCGGCTTGGCTTTGCTTACAACATTTTCGACAAGACCGTGATTCGTGGCGGTTACGCTAAAGGCTTTGTATTCATGAACCGATTGGGAAGCGCCGACATTCTCGGAACTAACTATCCGATCGTCACTCGAGCCGCTGTCGCACAATCACCGACGAATCCACTTTGTGTCGGCGAAGCCTACCAAGCGAATTGCTTCAGGCCGACCCAGAACGGTTATCCGACGAGCGGTCTTCCGAACAACGTCGTACTTTACGTTCCGCGAGACCAGCCCACCGCGAGTATCCAAAACTGGCAAATCTCGGTCCAGCGGGAACTGTTCGCCGACATGATCCTCGATGTGGCGTACGTGGGTAACCGAGCGACCGATACCGTCATGCTGGCCGATCTCAACCAGGCACGTCCGGTGACTCAAGCCGAATGGGATAATCGAAACAACGTCCCGCTTCCGTCGCTTCAATCGCGCCGCCCGATCGTCGGGTTTGGATCGATCTCTGCCG
>JBEBGW010000033.1:0-19384 GCA_040081025.1 Pyrinomonadaceae bacterium
TTGTCTATCGAGTTGGATTGGCGAACGGCCAAGAAGATCTTCGACTTCAACGTCTCGACTGCGGCTGACAAAAACCTTTTCTTCCAGGAGATCCGAAAGGCACGGGATGGTTTTCACCTTTACGTCCGCCTCTTTGCAGACACCCAGTATCCGCTGCATGTCGGTACGCGAAAGCTGCGCGATAGTGATGATAACGTGATCAACATCGAGTTCGCGAACGAGTCTCGGGATATCGGCGGTTTTTCCGAGGACCTTTACGCCGCTGATCACTAGCCCTTGCCGTAGCGGATCATCATCGATAAATCCCTCCACCTGGTAATTCAGGTTGTATCCCGTCTTCAACTCCGCGAGCGTGATCAAGCCTGCGCGTCCCGCACCTATTAGTAGAACGGATCTTCGTTCGTTCCCCCGACCGTTGGCAGAGTTCACTGCGAAACGCATATTTTCATAGATCTCGCGACGAATAAGCCGGATTCCAAGTATGCCGACGGCAGCCAGGAGAAAGTCGATGACAACTATACTTACCGGAACTACGGGAAACGGAAGGCTCCCGGCAATCGCGAACCTTATAAAGAGGAATGGAACGGATGCGACGGCCAGGGCTTTCAAGATGTGGTTGGCTTCGAGAATGCCAATGTATCTCCAAATGAACTTGTGAATGCCAAATAGTCTGAGGATGAGAATTTGAAACACGACAACCAAGACCATTTGGGCTGCGGCCGTGCGGATCTGCGGATCTTGCAGAGAAAACTCAAACCGCAACATGTATGCAAAGGCGAATGCCGCGGCAAGGACCAAAACGTCGAGCAACACCTGGACGGATCTAATAGCGACGGTGGTCTTTGGAATTAGTCTGTTTTCGATCTCAAGTACAGGAAACATAATTTAACTTGCCAACCATCCGGATCCTCGAAGCGCTCCTATCACATAAATAGCTCCTATCACATAGATAAAGTCAGACTCGCGGCTCAGCCCTAGCCGGAGAGATCTTAATGCCAGGTGCGACTGAATCAATCTTATTTTGTTCGATGGTCGCAACGCTTCATCAAAAAAGCTAATTCGGCTGGGTTGTTTCAGTCTCTACTCCGACATCAACGTTCACAAAGCCCGCAAGCTTGCCTAGCACAAAGCGCCACCCCCAAGTTGCTATTTCCGTAGTTGCACCCACCTAAAAGTTTTACTTCCGGCTAAAGAAGCAGTTGCTCACGGCTAAGCAAAATACGACTTCCGTACGATTGCAGCACTTCCAGTTTTTGCTATTTCTAATATCGAATAAAAAACGAGGTAGCCCTGTATCAAAGTAAATTCAGCCTATTTTTCGCTTTAACGTATCGGTTTCCTCGGACGAGAGCACTGACAGGACCTTTGTGAGTTGAGACTTTTTATGGAAATCGGGCCAAAAAGAACGCCGTTCTTTGATCTAAAAGAAACTGCATTCCGCCGAAAACGGATCGTCAAAGCAAAAGAGAGGGTCAGTGTGCCGTTCATGCGACCGGAACTGAACACCGCCGAGATCGCAGAGGTTATTGATACTTTGCGTTCTGGATGGCTCACCACCGGTCCGAAAGTTAAGAAATTCGAGAACGACTTAGGATTTGCGGTTAATTCGAAGAATGCGATTGCTGTAAATTCCTGCACCGCGGCCCTTCACTTGGCAGTCGTCGCTCTGGGATTGCGCGTGGGCCAGGCGGTGCTTGTGCCGACAATGACATTCGCGGCCACGGCCGAAGTAATCCTCTACAACAACGCCATTCCGATCCTGGTTGATTGTGATCCCGTTACCGGAAATATGGACCTCCGCGATGCAAGGCAAAAGATCGCCGATGTACGCGACGGCAAACTGCCGTGGATCGCCGACCCTGATGTGGAGATCGCCGGAATCATCCCGGTTCACATCGGGGGCTTCATGATGGACGTCGATGAAGTGAAGAGATTCGCTTCTGAATTCGGCCTTTGGATCGTAGAGGATGCGGCCCATGCCTTTCCTTCGGCATGGCGGAAAGATTTTCGAAGCCCCTGGCAGTACTGCGGAGAGAATACGGCCGACGTCACGTGTTACTCCTTTTACGCGAATAAGACGCTTACAACCGGCGAAGGTGGAATGGCGGTTACAGATAACGACATACTCGCCGAAAAGATCCGTCTAATGTCCCTCCATGGACTTTCTCGCGATGCGTGGAAGCGGTATTCCGAAGGTGGAAACTGGGATTATCGCATCATGGCCCCAGGCTTCAAGTACAACTTGACCGATATTGCAGCGTCGATCGGCATTCATCAACTCGAACGAGCCGAGATCATGCGCGAGCAGCGAGAAGATATCGCTGAGATTTACACCGACCGATTCGGTCCTTTGGAGCAATTGAAACTGCCGCCGTCATCCGAGGATCGCATTCACTCATGGCACCTTTACCCGCTGCGGCTAAATTTATCGAAAATGTCCTGCACGCGCAACGAATTCATCAATGAATTGCAGCAAAGCGGTGTGGGGTGTTCGGTACATTGGCGGCCGCTTCACCTGCATCCTTATTACGCGGAAAAACTTGGTTGGCGCGAAGAGGACCTTCCTGTTGCCACGAAACTTTGGCCGCAACTTGTGAGTTTGCCCATTTTTCCGGCGATGAACAATGCGGAGATCGGTCACGTGCTAAAGACTGTCGAGGATCTATGTCTGTCGAATTCCAAGAAAAGACTCTCCCGCATTGCATAACTGCAACTCCGAAGACCTCAGTGTTTGTTTCGCGGACAGCGGAATGTGTTCTCGCTTTTCTGGGCCTGACATTGCTGTCCCCTCTCTTTTTAATATTTGCGGCTATCATCAAAATCACCTCTCCCGGGCGAATCTTCTTTCGGCAGGAGAGGGTGGGCCGCGGAGGTAAGGTATTTATACTGTATAAGTTCCGTTCGATGATCGACTCTAAGAACGGCCTTCTCGTCACGGCCGAAGGAGATTTCCGGATCACGTTGTTTGGTAGGCTGATGCGCAAGACAAAGCTTGATGAGCTCCCTGAGCTCTACAATGTATTGCGTGGCGACATGGCCCTTGTCGGGCCACGTCCGGAAGTAGTTGATTTTGTTGATCTTGCGAATCCACTTTGGCGTGACGTACTGACTATTCGCCCTGGAATCACGGATCCAGTGACAATCCAATTTCGGAATGAAGAGGGTTTGCTTGCCGGGGTTGAAGATAAGAGAAAATTCTACCTGGAAGTAATTCAGCCGTACAAATTAGAGGGTTATAAACGGTATCTGAGAACCAAAGGCTTAAAAAACGACCTAAAGATAGTCGCTAAGACGTTAAAGGTCGTCGTTTTCCCTTCGACTTCGCCGCCATTAATGATCGACGGCATCAGCCATTCCCAACAACAGCCGCTCAACGTGATTTCTCAGACCAGCACTCTGGTCGACACGCCGTGACGTGAAAAGCCCCCTTCTTAACCCAATTAGACAAAAAGGCGGACTGATAATAGTCGCTTTCTCCGATGCACTTCTGGCCCTATTGCGAATAAATTTACACTTACGCTTAAACCAGCGAATTGGCAATTTAACGCGCTCCGCCGTCAGTTAAATGACGGCTTCCCGAATCGGGTTCTTGCGGACATGAGATTGATCCGCCAGGGCCTAATTGTGTCACGTTCATCGACGCTTAGAAAGCTCTTAAGTCTGAACTCAATTAAATCAATCCAAATTCCATCGCCGGATACGGAACTGACGATCGTGATCGCGGTCGTTAGCGGCAAAGAGTCTTTGCGCACGTGTCTGGAAGTCTTAACGCCGCAGGCAGCTTCTTCGACGGTGGAAATCGTCGTGCCCTATGACGAATGGTGTGGGGAAGTAGCCGGCCTTGCAGACGAATTTTCTTCTGTTCGTTTTCTTCGGATCAGCGATTGTGAAACCGAGCGGCCGAACGAGCATGAACTCTATGATCGCCGCCGCGCTGCCGGGCTGCATGCCGCAAGGGGGCGCATCATCGCGATGACGGAAGACCATGCTCTTCCGTCCGGCGATTGGTGCTCACGAATCCTTGAGGCTCACCAGCGTTCGCATGACGTAATCGGCGGCGCTATCGAAAACGGCATCGACAAAGCCCTTAACTGGGCATGGTATTACGCTGATTTCGGGCGTTATGGCCGACCGCTGGCCAACGGCGGCTCCGATTACATATCAGACGTGAACGTTTCCTACAAACGCGAAGCCATAATGTCAATCGCTGCCATATGGCGCGATGGTTATACGGAAACGACGGTGCATTGGGCACTTCATGAAAATGGTGCCGACATTGTTTTGAACGAAAAGATCTTGGTCTTTCAGAACAGGCCACCCGTCGGCATCCTCGCAGCTTGGCGCGAGAGGATCGAGTGGGGACGAGTCTTCGCCGAGTCTCGGGCGAACAGGCAAAGCATACCCCAACGCTTGGTCTATGCGTTAGGAACGCTGATCCTGCCGCTATTGCTGCTCCATCGCGTTTTCAACAATATGCGCCGGCAAAACCGCTCAGTCGGCCTGATCGCTCGCGTACTTCCTGTTTCACTTCTGTTGCTTATCGGTTGGTCGCTCGGGGAAGCGGCCGGAGATATTGCCGGGCCAACCAAGCAGCAGCATGACAGTCCATTGACGCGGAAATTGTTTACTAATTTCGTATCGCTCGTCGGCGCCGAAGCTTTTAGCAAAATGGCTGTCTTTGCCGCGTTCGCATATCTTGCCCGAATGCTGGGACCAGCAAATTTCGGCTACGTCGAATGGTCAGTTGCCGTTTTGATGTGCGCAAGTTTGTTTGTTGACCAGGGGCTGAGTTCCTACGGAACGCGTGAGATCGCTAAAGACCCGGATCAGACTTCGCACCTTGTCAATGAAGTAGTGATCGCACGCGTGCTTCTCGCCGCTGCTTGCTCCACCCTGATCGTGATCTTTGCCGTCTTTTTCGTCCGCGACCAGGTCGTCATGCAGCTGTTGTTGTTTTTTGGATTGAGTCTTTTGGCGTTGCCGTTTCTGCTGAACTGGGTTTTTCAGGGACATGACAAGATGAACGCTGTGGCCGTGATCCAAATCGTTCGTAATTCTATATTCGCGGTACTCATCTTCGGACTCGTTCGGAATAGTGCGGATCTGCTGTTTATCGGTATAGCCGAAACGATGGCTGTGGCCGCGGCGGCCGTTTTCAGTCTATGGTTGTATCGCTCAGCCTTTCGGCACTCATGGAGATTGCGGCCGACCTTTTCGTCAAAAATGTTTCGCGAAGGGTTGCCGATCGGCCTCAGCCAAATGTTTTGGGTAGTAAAAATGTTTGGCGCGACATTGATCGTCGGGTTGATCGCGACTGCCGAGGAGACTGGGTATTTTGGCGCCGCGATGCGAATTCTGATCGCGTTACACGCTTTCGTCTGGCTCTACTATCTCAATCTGTTACCGACGCTTTCAAGAGCTTGGGCAAAGGATGGCAAGGCGTTCGCGAATGTTATTAATGGTTCGATGCGCATTGTGCTCGTCGTTTGTTTGGCTGGAACAGTCCTGTGGATCTGGTTTTCGCCCGTGGCGGCGACGCTGATTTACGGGCAGGAGTTTTCACCGGCTGCTGGAGCGCTTCGATGGCTTGTTGGAGTAATTGCCGCAGCGGCGATCAGCGGACACTATCGATTCGGTTTGATAGCGGCGGGATTTCAATTCCAGGAAATGTTGACCGCAGCGATCGGCGGAATCGCCGCCGGGATTTTGATTCCTGTTGGCTATTTTAATTGGGGGATAAACGGCGCGGCGGCAGGGCTCGTTTCCGCGGAAGCTCTGGTTCTTGTGGCCGCTTGGCTGATGGCTCGACGATCATTGTTCAACGAAGTTGTTGTAAGCAGCAGTAGCTTTGAAGGTTTGCCGGAGGCCAGTCGATGACCGACGGTCGATCGCTAAGACCGGCTTCGCGCCCTAAGGCTGTTGATGCGAGTGATTCGCCGATTACGACCGCCAAGGTACTCGATTTTCAACCACGACCAATGCGGTGGAAGTTTTCGTCTAGGTCGGCTGCGGTGAGATTGTTCATAACATGTTGGCTCATTTTCGCCGCTCATTTTGCAACAAACACCGTTCGCGAGATCTATCCCGCTCTGAGCCTTGCCGAGAATTTGAGTTTTGACGTTTCACCCTATGCCGGACTTCATCCGGATATTTTCACACTCGAAGGCCGAGGAACGTTTATAAACAATAATCCGGGTGCTTCGATAATGGGCGCTGTGCCGTACGCGTTGCTCCGGCCGATTACTGATCGGATCGTTTCGTCAGTGCAGAATGCGCGTGCTTCATCGCCGCACCTCGAGCCCGCAAAATACGACAGCATTTATCCGATGGCGCAGGAGTTTTATCAAAGAGCGCGCGAGAAAGGGTTTGATGTGAAGTTTGGATTGGCTGCCGCGATAACGCAATCGCTCGTGATGGCTCCGATCTCTGCTCTGAGCGTTGTTCTGATGTTTTACGTATTGCTACACCTCACGGGTAATATAAAGGCTTCGGTACTTCTTGCTCTCTTGTACGCGTTCGCGACGCCGATCTTTTATCGAACCGCGCAGCTGAATCAAAACGTATTGCTCGCGCATTTCGCCTTTTTTTCGTTTGTTTTGCTGTGGCGTTTTTGGAACGAAAATCGAACGCCGTTCTACTTTCTTGCCGGTCTATGCGCAGGCTGGACGGTCGTGCTCGACTACAGCGGCTTGGTGGCGGTCGCGGCTTTGAGTGGTTATGCCGTGGCTCGTTGGCGCTCGTTCCCGCGGGATGACCGAGATCCAAAAGATCTATTTCGTTTTGTTGCAGGATTAGCTTTTTGTGCCGCCATCCTGATGGCGTATCAGTGGCTGAACTTTGGCAATCCGATCCTTCCGGCTCAAAGTTATATGCCGCAAGCCAATTTTACTGACCTCGGCTATCGCGGTTTTTCACTGCCTCAAGCAGACCTCTTGTCTGAAACTGCCTTCGGGATGCGATACGGACTGTTCACGTCTGCACCGATTTTGCTTCTGGCCTTTGTAATTCCGGCCTGGTTGCGAAAAGAAAACCGTCTTCTGGAAAGTCGAGAGGCTATCTTTGTTGTCTCGTTTACGGTTTTGTTCTTTCTATTCTGCGCAGCGAACCAGTACGGCCGAATGCAGTTCAATACGGGCGTCCGACACATAGTTCCGGTCGTACCTTTTGTTTTTCTACTTACGGCGACGGTTACGTTGCAGTTACCCCGGGCCCTCGCAGTGATGATCGGCTTGATTACGATGTACTGGTCATGGTGCCTGACGATGCACCGCGATGTCGAGCAGGGCTGGGGAATTCTCGAATCCGTGCGTCATATCACGCTTGAAGGATTCCAATTGCCGTGGCTCGAAACACTTGAACGGATGGGGTTCATTCAAAATGCGTCCGTGATCCCGATTTTCGCTCTTTGTGCCGCCGTGATCTGGGTGCTATGGAGCGTTCGACTTCGGCCGAACATCGGCACGCGTTAATTTCAATGCCAAATCCTAAGATCTTGTTCCGCACAGTTTTGATAGCAATTGGCTTGGGCGTAATGTGTTTTGCCGCAGTCGTGTCGAACACAAGTTATGCGGGCGTGTTGCTCGGTGAAAATGCGAAGGATCTGAGTTTTGGCCCGCCCCTTTTTCGAGCGTTGCTTTTGTTTCACGGGGCCTTGTTAATCGTGATTGGTCTTCTCTGGAAAGGTCGCGCTTCGAATCCAGGTGAACGTGAAGCAACCGGCATTACCCGGTTAAGCTGGATCGCACTATCCGTTTTAACTCTGCTTGCTCTTGGACTGCGTTTGTGGAACTTGAACTCAGGTTTGTGGGTTGACGAGTTCTTTACGCTTCTCGATTTTGTTCGTGCCCCAATTGGGGAGATCCTCACGAGTTTCCCGAGTCAAAACCAGCATATGCTCTATTCGATCCTGGCAAATTTCTCGATAGGAATCTTTGGAGAAAGTGCGTGGTCCTTGCGGCTGCCCGCAGTCTTGTTTGGCGTGGCTTCGATCGTCGCATTGTTTTGGTTTGGCAAAGAGCTGATCGGTGAAAAGGAAGCCATCCTCGCGTGTGCCCTGATGACGGTTTCTTATCATCACGTCTGGTTCTCACAGAATGCCCGCGGCTATACCGGTCTATTGTTCTTTACGATCCTGGCGACATGGCTTTGGATCAAGGCTCTGAAACAAAACGGGTGGATCTGGTGGGTTGCCTATACCGCAGCGGTGGTGGGCGGAATGTGGGTCCACATGACGATGGCTTTTGTCATCGCAGCGCACGGACTAGTCCATATAGCGTTGTTGGCGTTCCCAAGACTCAGCGGGGAGCAGATCTCGCTCGAACGAAAGGCTGGTGCGAAGCCATTTGTCGCTTGGGTCCTTTCAGTCACGGTGACGATGCAGCTTTATGCTCTAGCTCTGCCCGAATTTTTGCGCACCGGGCTTCACGAAGAATCCAGGAATTCAGAGTGGACCAATCCTATTTGGGTTCTGACCGAGATACTGCAAAACCTAAGCATTGGTTTCGCTGGAATCGCAGTCGTGCTGGTTGGCGCAGCTTTTTTTGCTTTCGGTTGGTACCGGCTTTTCAAGAAGGACCGACGATCAGCAGTCTTGATGGTATTGCCGCCGTGTTTTGCGGGCTCGCTGATGATGGCGCTCGGACACAATCTCTTTCCGAGATTCTTTTTCTTTGCGATGGGCTTCGGACTGATAATCGCCATCTATGGAGCGATCGAATTGCCGAAAGTCGCGGCGAGACTTATCGACCGGAGCGCGAATAAATGGCGACTGCCGCAGTTAGCCGGCTATGCGCTCATGGTTGTGATGATCGCGGTTTCGTTGACAACGGTCCCCCGAAACTATTCGCTACCTAAACAGGATTTTTCCGGCGCTAAGGAATTTGTCGACGCCAATCGCTTACCAGACGATAAAGTCGTTGCCGTCAGCATTGCAGGGGATATCTACGAGAGATACTTCACTTCGCAATGGCCCGTCGCCAAGACGGGGGCGGAGCTGGCCGCAATCGAGAAAGATCACGAGAGAGTCTGGCTGATCTACACATTATCACTCGAGATAGAAACGTTTCGTCCGGAAGTCTGGCGTATGATCCAAAGCGATTACAAAACGATCAAGATATTTCCTGGAACACTTAATGGCGGTGAGATCTTTGTATGTCAAAGACGAAAAATCGATGAGGTAGGAAATGAATCAAGCAAATTCGTTGCTGTCAGCGAAAACAATTCCTTTTAGCAGAGTACGTTCGTCAAAGAATGGCACAAAGCGGGAAGAAAAGTTCGACGACGGTCCGATCAAAAGTATTTCGATAGTGATCCCTGCGTTCAATGAGGAACGTGCGGTCGGCGATGGGATTGCCGAGCTGCATGAGATTCTTGACGCGACGGACATCGACTTCGAGATCATCGTGGTCGACGATGGCTCGCGGGACAAGACTGCTCGCCAGGCGAAAGCCGCCGGTGCACGCGTGATCCAGCATCGAAGCAATCGTGGCTACGGGGCGTCGTTAAAGACGGGAATACTTGCGGCCTCACACGACATTATCGCGATAACCGATGCTGACGGGACATATCCCGCGCAATACCTTCCCGAGATGATCAAAGAACTCGAGCATGCCGACATGGTAGTCGGGTCGCGCACAGGAGCCGATGTGAACATTCCTCTGATGCGGCGTCCGGCAAAATGGTGTTTGCGCACGATGGCGAATTACGTGGCACAGGCAAAGATCCCTGATCTGAACAGTGGGCTGCGCGTTTTTCGGCGCGACGTTGCAGTTCAGTATTTTGCGATCCTGTCGGATCAGTTCAGTTTTACCACCACGATCACGCTCGCAATGCTCTGCGATAAGTATGCGGTGACCTACATGCCGATCGACTACCGTCGGCGCCAAGGCAAGTCGAAGATCATGCCTTGGGATGCCGGAAGTTTTGGTGTTCTTATCCTGCGAGTGGCAATGCTATTCCGTCCGCTGAGAGTCTTTCTGCCGCTTGCCGCTTTGTGTTTACTCTACGGCGCCGTGAAAACGACGATCGATCTCACCCACGACCCAAATATTTCAGCCTCTGCGATCTTTGCTTTTGTGAGCGCGATGATGATGGTCTTGGTCGGGATGCTCGGTGATGCCGTTGCGACACGGCTAGGCCGATTCAATCAGGCTTCGGCGATGGGTGTGCGTCCAAAGGAATACGTCGAAATGCTCGACGAACCGGCGGTAACCGAACCGCTTGTATTTACGCAAGCGCAGAAATAAGAAAACGCGATGGGCATGCTTATCCTGAAGTTTTTTCTCGTATCCGGCCTTGTTCTTCACAAAGCGATTTGGGAGATCCTCAGAACAACGTCGAAAGAAAAACCGATCGAAGATAGATCAATCCAGTTGTCGGCGATTAAGGTCGTAAAGATCGCGATTCTTCTTGGCGTAGTCGTTCAGATCTTCCTTCCGGATGTTTTCCCAATCAGCGCTGAGCCGTTCGCTATTCGTGTTTTGGGGACTGTTTTGTACACCGGGGGACTGTTAACCGCGATCCTTGCAAGGTTCCAGCTCGGTAATAACTGGGCGAATATTGAAACGGGACAGATCGTGAAGGATCAGCAGGTTGTTGCAAAAGGGATCTATGGATTTATCCGCCATCCCATATATACCGGTGACCTTCTTCTTTTGACCGGCCTTGAACTGGCGCTGAACTCGTGGCTTGTTCTGGGCGTTCTGCTGCTTGCACCAGTCGTTATGCTTAAGGCGATCAAGGAAGAAGAAATGCTCGTTGCGGAGCTATCGGGTTACGACGCCTATTGTGCTCGAACGAAGCGATTCATTCCATTTGTGATCTAAGTAATGTCGAAAACGCAAATCGCAATTCTGGGCGCCGGACCGGCGGGCGTTGGGGCGGCGTGGCAGCTTGTTAAACAGGGCAAAGCCGACGTTACCGTGCTCGAACAACGCGGGAGCGTTGGCGGAAATGCCGGGAGTTTTGAGCTAGCAGGTCTGCCGGTCGACTATGGTAGCCATCGGCTGCACCCGGCGTGCCAGCCAAGAATACTGAACGAATTGCGCGAACTAATGGGTGACGATCTGCTTGATCGTCCGCGTCACGGTAGGATCCGCTTGCAAAACCGCTGGATCCATTTTCCGCTGAAACCACAGGATCTGGCGCTTCGTCTCCCGTTAAGCTTTAGTTCGGGCGTTGCGCGGGACGCCTTGGTTAGGCTTCTTCCACACAAAAATGGCACCGGCAACGGAAGTGAGACGTTCACAAGTGTGTTGGAAAAAGGGTTGGGGTCAACGATTTGCAGCGATTTTTATTTTCCGTATGCCCGTAAGATCTGGGGACTGGCGCCCGAGGAACTTTCGGCAACACAGGCTCATCGTCGCGTTTCTGCGGGTTCGTTGGGCAAGATGGCCCGCAAAGTTTTATCTATTGTCCCCGGATTTAAAACACCGGGTGCCGGCAGATTCTTTTATCCGCAGCGAGGTTTCGGACAAATCAGCGATAATATTGCGGAAGCGGCACGTGATCTGGGTGCGGAAATAAAATTCGGCTGCACCGTCACTCAGATCGATCTAAACGGTCGTCCGAAGGTCACCTACAAAGAAAATGGTGTCGAAGAATCGTTTGAAGCGGATCACGTATGGTCAACGATTCCGTTACCTATCCTGGCACGGATCGTTCGGCCTTCGCCAGCGAGGGAAGTGATCGATGCAAGCGACAACATTTCGTATCGAGCGATGATCCTGATCTACCTTGTGCTCGAAACGCCACAGTGGACCGAATTTGACGCGCACTACTTTCCAGAGGCTGATGTAAGGCTTACGCGACTGTCGGAACCAAAGAACTATAGCGCAAGCCTCGAACCCGCGGATCGAACGGTGCTTTGCGGTGAACTGCCTTGCACTGTGGGTGACAACGTTTGGAACGCGTCGGATGAAGCTCTCACTGACCTTGTTCGTGAATCGCTCACTAAATGCGGGTTGCCGATCGACTCACCGATCGCTGAGGTCGCTACGAAACGCCTCGCATTTGCTTACCCGATATATAGAAAGGGATACGAGGAGTATTTTGATCTGCAGGACCAGTGGGCGAGCGGGCTGGAGCGCGTTCTTACATTCGGACGTCAGGGCCTGTTTGCCCATGACAACACTCATCACGCGCTTGCGATGGCGTATGGCGCCGTAGATTGTCTGAGTGCATCGGGCGAGTTCGACAAATCGCGCTGGCGAGAATATCGGACCGAGTTTTCGAAACATGTTGTAGAGGATTGACGATTTAATGAGTAATTCTACAAACGGGCACGCAAAATGGGGCCTGCAAGTCCTAAAACGTCTTCTGTCAAATTGCGATCAGAATTTCTGGCCAATGATGACTAAAGAGTCTGTTTCCGCAGCGGCTTTTAACGAGCTCATATTGCTGTCCACGCTAAGACGACGAGCAGAAAAGATGGGTTTGGACGGCAAAGCGAATCGAGATGGAAGGCGATTAAAGGTCGCTTTGATCGGCGGAAGCACGTTATATCCGCTCTCCGACCTCATCGAACATATGCTTGCCGTCTCGGTTGGAAACGTCGAACATTATGTTGGCGGGTACAATAACTACCGCTCGGAAATATTTGAGAACTCAAGCGATCTGTATGACTTTCAGCCGGCTATCGTCATTATTTTACCGGACGAGCAGTCGTGCATGTATCACGGTAACCTAACCGATTCTAGGCAGGTTGTCGACGACGCAGTCGAAGATACCGCGGGCGAGTTGCTACAGCTTTGCTCCGTGCTACACGATCGAACTTCGGCTGAGGTGATTCTCTGTAACTACGTTCCTTCGCCTTACATCGACCTTGGTCCGCTGCGTTCAAAAAATCCTACGTCCGAGTGGAATTTCAAAAAAGCGGTAAATCTTGCGCTGGGGACGAAAGCTCCGAACTACGTACACATATGCGACATGGAATTCCTGGCCTACCGAGCAGGGGGCCTCACCGCAAAAGATGAAAGGTCGTGGTTTGAAAGTAAGCAGGCCTATTCGCCCGCCCTTCAGGTCGGCTTGGCAAAAGAAGTCGCGCACATCATCAAGTCTTTGAAAAGGTCGCCAAAGAAAGTTCTTGTGCTCGATCTGGACAACACTCTGTGGGGAGGCGTGATCGGGGACGACGGTATGGAAGGCATCGAGTTAGGAGATACATCGCCGAAAGGCGAGGCGTTCAAGGCGTTCCAGTCTTATATTTTATCGTTAACGGAACGAGGTCTGCTTCTCGGTGTTTGCAGTAAGAATGATCATGAGGTCGCGATAGCGGCTTTCCGGAGACATCCGGAGATGGTGTTGCGCGAGGAGCATTTCGTTTCGTTCAAGGCGAACTGGAATCCGAAAGGGCAGAACTTGATCGAGATGGCAAATGAACTATCGCTCCTTCCGGACAGTTTTATCTTTGTTGACGATAATCCGGCGGAAATCGAAAATGTCCGACAGTTTGCACCTGATGTAACAACGATCTTGTTGGATCCTGACCCATCAAACTTCGTCCGGCAATTAAAAGAGTCAAGGCTGTTTGAACGACTGACAATTACTGACGAGGACACGCTCCGTACAACCCAATATAAACAAGAAGCCGAACGAAAAACTCGCCTGGATACCGCCGTGAATATGGATTCGTATCTTGAATCTCTGAGTATGGAGGGAACATTTTCTAAATTTAACTCACTTGATCTGCCGCGAGTGGCGCAGCTGGTCAACAAAAGCAATCAGTTTAACCTCACCACAAGGCGCCGAACCGAGTCTGAGATCGCAGCACTGACCGATGCTCAGCGATACATCGGTTTTTCGATGCGGCTCGCCGATCGATTTGGAGACCACGGCTTGATCTCGGTAGTGATCTGCTTCTTAGATGAGAACCACGTGCTTGAGATCGATACGTGGCTAATGAGCTGTCGCGTATTGAAGCGACAGGTCGAAGAGGAAGTGTTGAATGAGATTGTTCGCATCGCTGTGAGAGCGGGCTGTATGCGCGTAAAAGGCGTCTATCATCCGACCGCAAAAAACGGAATGGTTCGTGACCACTATTCGAAGCTCGGTTTTCAGAGGGTATGTGAGAACCAGGACGTTTCTGAATTTGAACTGAACGTCGACGGATTTTCGCCGTTCCAGACATTTATCAACATAGAATCTGCATCCGATCATGATGAATATTACCCAACACGAAGTGCTAGCACGGCTGCAATCCATTTTTGACGATCTCTTTCTGGACAAGGTTGTCGTTACGCGGGAACTCTCCGCAACCGATGTAGAAGAATGGGATTCGCTGCTCCATATCTCCCTGGTTGTCTCGGTTGAAGAGGTATTCGGGATCAAGTTTCGCGTAGGCGAGGTTGAGGCGACAAAGAACGTCGGTGAATTTGTCGATCTGATCATGCAGCGCATGAATGGCAGTTATGTCTAACGAAGACACGAAAGGCGGAGTTAAGGAATTGCAACTGCGACCGGCGTTCGCAACAAACTTCGGCGCGCTCGCATTCCTCACGCTGATGTTGTTTTTGCTGATCCTGCCGCTGATCATCGGCAGCACGGGCCTTATTACGCGTCGGCATTCGTACCAGATAATGCCAGAGAATCAAGGTGCGTATACATTTGCTGAACAAGAGACATTTGAGAAGAAAGGCGATATTGACATCCTGGTTTTGGGAAGCTCGGTGATATGGAACGCCATTGACACGCGGTTTATCCAATCGGAGCTGAGCAAATCTCTTGGCCGACCGGCAACGGTTATAACGTTCGGAAACTATTTCAACAGCATCGACATACCTTACAACCAGCTTAACGACCTATTGCAGCGACGACGGGTTCGAATGGTCGTGTTTTCTGTGCCGAGAATGCCGTACACGGATGGCCCAAGTACGACGGCATACAAGTTTATCCGATACAACGACAACACCAATGTCACCGACGACCTTCCGTTTCAGCAACAGATATCTCTCTATGCATGCAGTATTCTCAGGGCGCCGCATGACCTACTGACGATCGCACGAACAAATCGCTCGAAGCCTTCGCCCTATATACGAACGCTTGGTGCGAATGAAGCTGAGATGGGGATGGGACGCGATCCAAGTAAATTTGCAAGATTAGTTCCGGCTATTCCAAACATTGCGAAGTCAAGTCTAATTTACTCAGGGGGAACGCGAACCCAATTCAGTTTCATAAATGCCGAGATCACGGATTATCAATCGCGGTATTTGGATGCGATGGTCGACCTTCTGCGTGAGGAAAACGTGCCGCTGGTTATGTTAAACATTCCTCAATATAGCGAACGACACGAACGTACGGCAATTGAGCGAGTTTATTGGGCGAAATGGTACGGGGACGACATTCCGCTGATAGGAATATCGCCAAAAATCTTGTTCGAAGGACTCAGTGAAGATGAGGTCGAACGTCTTCACTACGACGATGAGCACATGAACGCGAATGGAAGCGAGTTTTTTACAAAGATCGTATCACCGGCGATCGTCGAGGTCTACAAAAACAACGCGGCAAAAAGTTTCTAATTACCTTTTAGTCGCGGCGGTAGTGGCTGTTTGCCTGATCGCTTGTCTGTTGTTTACCTATTTGCCCTTCCGGTCGCTTGATACCGGTTTGGTTTATCAAGGATTTTGATTGGCAAACGTACCGCTCTTTCTAGTTTCGATACTGGCTTACGTGCTTTGCGCACGATTGGTTCTTTCGCTTTCGAACTCGCGACAGATTTCGATCCATTTTGCGGTCGTCAACGTCGTTGCGTTCGCTTGGCTGAGCCTGCTCTCAAACTTTAGTGAATGGCAGGACGCGACGATACTCAGTCTGGGCAATGAGGCGATAGTACGTCATCTAATTCTGATCGGCCTCTATGTCGCAGCGATCTCAATCGGATTCTTTTTGACGCGTTGGTTCGCAAAAGCCGAGGGCTGGATCCCGTGGATCGCATTTTTTTACCCCGTCGGCCTTCTCGTGGTTTTCAAGTATCTGCATTCAGCATGGGAGCCGCTTCTGGCACCGTTTGACTGGGATGAATGGGTACTGGCAGCAACGATCATCGGGCTTTCGTATATGGCATTCCGGCTCAGCTACTTGGTCCTCGAAGTTCGAAATAGCACCGTAAGTATGCCGACGCTGAGCCAATACCTAGGCTTCGCATTCTTCCTGCCAACAATGATTGTTGGTCCGATAAATCCGTATAGTGTTCACCAGGCATCTATTGGGGCGATCAGAGAAACAACTATCCCGATTGGAAGATGCCTGCTCCGGATATTGGTTGGCGCAACCAAATATCTCTTTCTGGCAAATCTCGCGAACCAGCTTTCTTATAGCGGGATATTTTCGGACGGAAAGCCCCACTCGTTCTTCGATCTTGGTATCGCGGTTGTTTTCTATTACCTGTTCCTGTTTCTAAATTTCTCGGGTTTCTGTGACATGGCGATCGGCTTGGCGGGGTTGCTCGGCATTCGCGTACTGGAGAATTTCGACAATCCGTTTGCAGCGAGAAATGTAAAAGAGTTCTGGAACCGATGGCATAAATCGCTTTCCGAATACACACGGAACGTGATCTTTGCGCCGTTGTCCAAAGGCCTGATCAAGGCGTTCGGGACCAAATACACGAATTTCTGTATCGCGTTAACGGTGCTTGCGGTATTTCTTGTTATAGGAATTTGGCACGGAGTTGGTTGGCGTTTTGCGATATTCGGTTTGATTCACGCGGTTGGCGTGATCGCAAACCATTTCTATACGTTGTGGTTGAAGGGCAGGTTAGGTAAAGAAAGGTACAACGCATACAACGAAAACCGACTGGTCAATCTTGCTGCAAGAGTGGTCACTTTTGGATATGTCGCGGTGAGCTTCGCTGTTTTCGCCAACGATTACGAAATGATGGGGACGATTAGAAATGCACTCCGCTAGCGATTTCAGTTTCGATGAGATCCGTGAAAATTCGGAATTCTCGCGAGTGTACAGGATTGATGAACGGGAATGCGACGCTCTGGTTTCAACATTCAACGATCGAAGCCCGATCCACGTTGATCAAGCTTATGCAGAGGCGGCGGGATTTCCGCGAACGATCTCGCATGGCGCGATCCTGCAGGGGTTTCTCTCGCATTTCATCGGAATGTATTTCCCCGGTAAGAGGTCGCTAATCTTGTCGGTCAACATGGATTATCGACGGCCGTCATTCATTGGTGATGAAGTTCGTCTGGTTGCCCAAGTGCGTCAGAAAGTCGAATCCGGACAGGTGGTTGTATTGGTCTTTCGCTTTATGAATACGAGTTCAAAAGAAGTCGTCGCTTCAGGAAAAGCACAGGTTGCAATGAGAAATGAGTAGAGATAACGGTCGGGCCGACATGAAAAAGATCGTTGTAATCGCCGGCGCTACTAAAGGCCTAGGCAAAGAACTGGCACTATCGTTTTCGAGGTCCGGTTATGAAGTGATCGGACTGTATCATGCTGACATGGCCACGGCAGAAAGAGTTCGAGATGAGTTTGCGGCAAGTCAGCTGCGTGGCGACTTCTTAAAACTCGACATTGCGAAGGACGGCGGCTGGGATGAGTTCAATGCGATCATCGATTCCAAAGCTGGACGTCATTTTACCCTTTTCGCGAATGCATCGGCGCCATTTGCGCCCAAACCCTTTCACACGCTCGATTGGTCCGAAATATCGAGTCTGATAGACGTTAACGTCAAAGGAACGTTTGCGTTAACGCAGCGACTGCTGCCACATATGGTGAAAGCGCGTGCGGGACGAATAGTCACGATCTTGTCCGAGGCCGTCGATGATACGCCCAAAGGTTTTAGTGGCTATGTGATCGCGAAATCCGCACTGGATGGTTTAACGAGATGCCTTGCGGAGGAATATTCGTCACGCGGAATTCACGTTTTTTCAGTCTCGCCCGGTTTTATGGACACGTCGTTGACAAAAAATTGGAGCGAACATCTGAAAGCAATGATATTCGCTGATCCGAGCCGGGTAACATCTCCCGCAGTGGTGGCTGAGAGGATCCTTCGAATATGTGAGGATCCAGGAACAAAGGGGCAGGGCGAGAATTATCTTCTCCGCGGAAATTCGTTGAATTACTTTGCCGGCGTTTAGACCATGGCCCTGCGAACTGGAGCGATCAATATGGCGGTAGGGCTACTTTTTTTAGCAGTCGTCAATTGCGGTCAAGCCACGCCACAGCAGACAGTTATTACACTCGATCCGCAGCAGAAATTTCAAATGATCTCCGGTTGGGAAGCGACTGCTCAAGCGGCGGAAAGCTACTCACCCGCATTTGCTAACTATAAGGAACGTCTATTCCAAGAAGCCGTGAACGACCTTGGGATCAATCGATTGAGGCTTGAGATCAGAAGCGGGGCCGAGAATCCACAGGATTTCTTTAGGGCGTTCGAGGCCGGACAAATTAACGAAGAGGCGTGGCGTTCGCATTATTACGAGGTGATGAACGACAACGATGATCCGTTCACCATCAACCCGAAGGGCTTCACATTTTCCGAGCTTGATTCGACCGTTGAAAAGATCATTCTACCGATGAGAAAACTGCTTTCAGTACGCGGCGAATCGCTCTTCGTCAATCTGAATTACATTGATTTTGCGGACTGGCGCGGAGCTTCTAATATCAGTCACAAAAGCGACCCGGAGGAATATGCCGAATTCATTCTTGCTGCGTACGAGCATCTTCAAAGTAAGTACGGATTTGTCCCGGACGCGGTAGAGGTAATTCTTGAGCCGGATGCCAAGACTGGCTGGACCGGAACCGATATCGGACGAGTTATGGTCGCGACCGCAAAACGTTTGCGTGCGAATAATTTCGCACCGGCTTTCATCGTTCCAAGCACGACAAATGCGGCGAACGCCCCAATCTATATCGATGAGATTGCACAGGTTCCAGATGCAATGCAGTACGTAAAAGAGTTTTCCTATCACCGATACTGCTGTGTGTCTCCCGACGTCCTGAAGCGGATCGCCGAACGAGCATCAAAATTTGGTGTCGGTACGGGAATGCTCGAGTGGATCGGCGCGGATCAAAACACATTGCACGAGGACTTAAAGGTCGGGAACAACTCGTCCTGGCAGCAATACACGTTGGCGTTCAATAACCAGCCCGATAATGGAGCTCAGTATTACTTAGTGGATGACAAGGAAAAGCTTCGTCCGACGGTAACGGGCGGGCGTAGAACTGCGTTCCTCCGTCAGTATTTTCGATATATCCGACGGGGAGCAGTACGAATTGGAGCTGGGTCTAGCAATTCGAGCTTCGACCCGGTGGCGTTTATCAATGCGAATGGAAACTACGTTGTCGTAGTAAAAGCAGTAACGCCCGGAACGATTTCGTTTGAGACTTTACCGCCGGGCAAATATGGCAAAAGCTATACGACTGCCGACCGGTCGGCAAC
>JBEBGW010000303.1:0-5319 GCA_040081025.1 Pyrinomonadaceae bacterium
GTTGTGGAAGTACACGAAGCGACCGGCTTCGACGCCGCCGATCGCCTTCACGGTGCGGTAGATGCCACAGGGAGGGAGCTCGCTCACAGCGGACATCATGCGTCGCGTCCTGCGCTCTGCCAAGGCGGGTCCGCGCGATACGTGACGACCGAGGCATTGCTTCCCGCGATCGCTGCCGCGCACAAGCATTTGAATCAGCAGGCGGATGCGGGAGGAAGCAATAAATGAAGATCGTGGCAGCGATAGTACTGACGCTCGTGTTTGTCGTGATCGGTCTCGGCCAAGGCGACGCTCGTGACAACGTCGTCCCGACATGGAACAAGAATGGACGGATCTATTTCAAATCCGGCCCGCACGGTAAGGGAGACGTCTATTCGACAAAAGCCGACGGCACTGACCTGAAGGCGCTGATCACCAGTCCGGGCGAAGACTACGCTCCGCGATGGACGCGGGATGGAAAGCGCGGCGTGTTCATGAGCGAACGCGACGGGGATTTTGAGATCTACACGATCAACGCCGACGGGACCGGTGAGACCCGGATCACGTCCATTAAAGGAAATGATTGGGATCCGAGCTGGTCGCCGGACGGCAAGCGGATCGTGTTCATGTCGAGCAAAGACGGGAACTGGGAGATCTATACAATGGCGGCAGACGGCTCGGACCAAAGGAGGTTGACGAACAACACGGCCCGGGACTTTTCGCCCTCGTGGTCGCCGGACGGAAAGAAGATCCTCTTCTCGTCCGATCGCGGAGGTGACGCGGATATCCACGTAATGAATGTCGACGGCAGCGGCGCCGTGAATATTGGTAATAAGGCCGAGTTCGATAACGGTCCCGAATGGACGCATGACGGAAAGCGGATCTTGTTCGCTCGACGCGAGACGAAGGACGGCAAGTTTCAGATATATTCCGTCCGGCCCGATGGATCAGAGCTTAAACGACTAACGAACAATTCTTACTCGGACCTCTATCCTTTTTCATCGCCAGACAGCAAGCAGATCGTATTCCAATCCGATAGGGACGGGCACCGAGACATCTTCGTAATGAATGCTGATGGAAGCGGGCAGCGGCGGTTGATAACTCGGAAATAGAAAACCGATGAAACGATCAAAGTGGATACAGAAATGTGAGGTCGATGAACGGCTGCTTCCGGTGCCGACTCAGATCGTGTCGAACGAGGAGTTCGCGCCGCCTGATCAGACCGACGAGCAGCGGAGAGTGGAGCATCGGTTGAACGAACTTGCTGATGCGACGGCTAGGAAGCTTGGCGTGTCGAGGCGATCATTCCTTGCATCGACCGGAGGAATGGCGGCGGCTTTCGTTGCGATGAATTCGGTGTTCGGCGAATTCTTCAATGTCTCGGCGACGGAGATGTTTGAGGAGCTGGCGACCGATGAGAAGGTTCCGAAGAAGCCGTTCATCTTCGACATCCACACGCATCACGTTGCGGCCCCGAAGATCATTCGCACACCGGCGCTGATCCCGGGCTATCGCGCGGCGGGTGCCGCGTGGGGCAACAAAGCGATCGAGGGCCGCGAGCACAAGTGGGAAGACCTGTATCTCGCAAATTACATCAAGGAGATGTTTCTCGACAGCGACACGTCGATGGCGGTGATCACAGGATTGCCCGCCGCGACCGCGGATCAAAATGTGCTCACGCCGAACGAGATGGTCGAAACGCGTGCCGAGATAAACGGACTTGCGCGGTCTAAACGGCTGATCGCGCACGGGCTTTTCTCGCCGGATCTTGGCAAGGCAAATCTTGAGGAAATGCATCGACAGCACGAGCAGTTGAAGCCGGAGGCGTGGAAGGGTTATCCGGGCCAGCCGCTTGCGGACGGCAGCGTTGGGTGGTGGATGGATGACGAGAAGGTGGCGTATCCGTTTTACGAATATTCGCGAAAGATCGGGATCAAAAACATCTGCGTTCACAAGGGTTTGCCGCTGCCGGGTTGGGAGGTCGATCACAGTTCGCCGAAGGATGTTGAGAAGGCGGCGAAGGATTTTCCCGATATGAACTTCCTGATCTATCACGCGGGGCTTAAGGGCGTGCGCGATGCGATGCCGGCGGTGAATGACGGCTTCAAAACGATTCGCGACGTGCCTTGGGTCTCCGACCTGTGCGCGATGCGGAAGCGGAATCCGAAGATGACGAACGTCTATATGGACCTCGGCACGACGTTCGGAATGACGGTGATCACGCAGCCCGCGTTGTGCGCGTATATGCTCGGGCTGATGATCGACGCGTTTGGTGAAGATCACGTTCTTTGGGGGACGGATTCGATCTGGTGGGGCTCGCCGCAGTGGCAGATCGAAGCGTTCCGACGGCTGCAGATGCCCGAAGATTTCCAGAAGCGTTTCGGATTCAAGCCGCTCACGGATGCAGTGAAGGAAAAGATCTTCGGGCTGAATTCGGCAAAGGTTTACGGGATCGATGTGAAAGCAAAGATGAACGCGATACCCGGTGATTACATGACGAAGCTAAAGGCGAAATATCGCGCAGGCGGCGCATCGCCGTCGAACACGCAATATGGATGGATACGTGGTTAGAGTGATCGCTGTTTTTCTGCTTCTCGCGGCTGTTCAGGTGTCGGCCCAATCTGTCGCGCCTGATTCGCCGCGGTGGGAGCTGCAGGGTGAAGCGAAGCCGGTCGAATATCAGGGGCGCAAGGCGCTTTCGATCAGCGGCGGGAGCGCGACGTTGAAGGACCTTAAGCTGCGTGACGGGGTTATTGACGTGGATGTTTCGACGCCGGCGAGCCGCGGATTTTTTGGCATACAATTTCGGATCGGCGATGACGATGTGAACGGCGAATGGGTTTATCTGCGTCAGCATAAATCGGGCTTGCCGGACGCGATGCAGTATACGCCGGTGCTCAACACTGGCTTGAACTGGCAGCTTTATAGCGGACCCGGATTTATTGGCCGCGTCGATGTACCGAAAGGCGAATGGTTTCACCTGCGACTCGTTGTCACCGGAGCGCAGGCGATGCTTTACGTGAGGGATATGGACAAGCCGGCGTTGGAGATCTCCGACCTTAAGAGCGGGATACAGAAAGGCCGGATTGCGTTGGCCGTCCTTACCGGAGAAACGTATTTTTCGAATTTCGAAGTTCGAGAGACAAAGGATGCGACTTGGGAGCGACGGAGTGTGCCGGTCCCACCCGGAACGCTGACCAAATGGCGCCTTTCGCCGACTTTCGATGCCCTTGCACGCGATCTGGAAAAGCCGCTATCGGAGACCGAGGCGAGCACTATCAAGTGGCGGGAAGTCGAAACCGAATCGTCCGGGCTTGTGGCTCTTTATCGTTATTTCGAGGCTCCGCATCCTAGAGTGACTTTCGCCAATGATTTTTCCAAGCGTCTCGATCCGCAACCGGGACTAAAAGTTGTGTACGCCCGTACAAATGTTGATTCGGAACGTGAACAAGTCAGAAAGCTCAACATTGGATACAGCGACGATGTGAGTGTATTTCTTAACGGAAAGATCCTATTCCGCGGGCGGAGCGCTCAGAATTTTCGCGATCCCGGGTTTCTGGGGATCGTCGACCCTGAAAACGACGCAGTCTATCTTCCGCTGAAGAAGGGCAAGAATGAGTTAGTGCTTGCGGTCAGCGAGTTGGGCGGAGGTTGGGGATTTATCTGTCGGCTCGAGGTTATGAAAAAGTGAGAACGCGTTCGCATAAAAGTAGCTTTTGGTCCGGGTTGCTGCTGATGATTTCCGCGTCATCCGCTTTCGCACAGCATCAACACGGCCCGCAGAGCTACGCATCCGCGACGAGTTTCGCGGATCTGCCCGCTCCACCGGTGATGAAAGGCATCGGGACGGCGTCGATCAAGATCACGACAAAGGATCCGAAGGCTCAACAATTTTTCGATCAAGGTCTGAATCTTCTGCACGCGTTTTGGGACCTTGAGGCGTATCGGGCTTTTCGCGAGGCGTCGCGGATCGATCCGTCGGCTCCGATGGCGTGGTGGGGTGTTTACAATTCACTTGCTCAGAACTCGCAAGAGTTGGCGGAGGAGCGAGCGGCGGCGTTGAAAAAGGCGATCGAGCTGATGCCAACGGCGAGCGATCGGGAACAATACTACATTCGCTCGATCCAATTGCTGGCCGAGCAAGGTAAAGGCCGTGCGGCATGGGTCGCTGAGCTTGAGGCGCTGATCAGTAAGTATCCTAACGAGGTCGAGGCTCAGCTGCTGATCGCGAATGCACTTGCGTCGCATGCGGGCAGCTATCTGCCGGACGGACGTCCGCGTGAAGGTAAGATGTACGGACGTTCGATATTACAGAATCTGCTGCGAACGAATCCCGAACATGCAGCGGTTCATCATTATTGGATCCACGCCTCCGAAAACGGCCCGCGTCCGGAAGAAGCCCTCGACAGCGCCGCGAAGCTAACGAAGCTCGCGCCAAACTCGGGACACCTGATTCACATGCCCGGTCACATCTACTACCGGCTCGGGATGTACGATAAGGCTCGCGAGGCGTTTGTCGCGTCGCTCGATTTCGATCTCGGCTATATGCGCGAGAACAAGATTCATCCGATCAACAATTGGAATTACACGCACAACCTCGACTATCTTGTCGCTAACAGCGCCGAGCAGGGACGCTACAAGGAAGCTGAGAAATATGCGCGAATGCTGGCGGAGATACCATCCGACGCGGCTCGTGTGAAGTCGACCGGGCTTGGGTATATGCTCTACGGCGGCGACACGGCGCTCGTTCGCCTGCGGATGCGGTTCGGGATGTGGGATGATGCAGCGGCTGAGCTGCAGAAGTTGCCCGCCGTGTCGGATGCCCTTTCGGTGAAGTATAAGGCGGCGATACTCGCTTACCTGAAAGGGATGAATTCTATCGAGAAGAAGAAGGATGTGGTCGCCGCGTCTTCATCGCTCGACGCGCTCGAAAAACTCAGCAGCGAGATGGCGGCTGCCCGCGGATCGAACGCGTCGGACTGGTATTTCGGTCATGCAACTCGCGTCGTTGCTGTGCACCTGCTCGATTTGCGCGGCTCGCTTGCCAGCCTTCGCGGCGAGCATGATGAGGCGATCAGACTCCTTAACGAAGCCGTCACCAAGGAACGCGACCTCGGCTATTGGGAGCCCCCGCATTATACGCGTCCGGTGCTTGAGAGCTTGGGCGAGGCTTATATCCGGGCCGGAAAGTTTGCGGAAGCAGCCGCCGCATACGAAAAGATCCTCGCGACGAGACCGAACAGCGGGTTCGCCTTTTTTGGAATGGCGCGATTGTTCAGCAAGGCTGGCGATACCGCAAAGGCAAGCGACGCGAACAAGAAGCTTCAGTCAGTTTGGCAA
>JBEBGW010000304.1:0-5305 GCA_040081025.1 Pyrinomonadaceae bacterium
GGGTTAGCCCTCCCTAACGGTCAGGCCTCGGCAAACGACGAAAATGCAGAAACGTTGGGTCATTGCTAAACACGATCACAATGCTGCGAGGCAGTTTGCAGCGGAGGTTGGCGTGTCTCCGCTTGCCGCGGCATTGTTGATCGCACGTGGTTACGACACGGCGGAGAAGGCTCGTGAGTTTCTGAATCCTTCGGTAGGACATCTTCACGAACCGAATCTTTTGAAGGGAATGCCGGAGGCTGTCGAGCGTCTTCAGAGAGCGATCGATAACGGCGAGAAGGTTCTGATCTGGGGCGATTACGATGTGGACGGAACGACGGGAACGACGTTGCTGCGGCGGGTGATCAAGATCTTAGGCGGTATCAGCACCTTTCATATTCCGCATCGTTTCACCGAAGGCTACGGGGTCAATATTCCGGCCCTTGAGGCTGCGCAGGCTGACGGCGTCACGCTTGCGATCACTGTAGATTGCGGCATCCGGAGTTTCGAGCCGCTTGAATGGGCGAAAGAAAACGGGCTCGACGTGATCGTTACGGATCACCATTTGTCGGACGAGGCTCGCGGAAATCCGCCGGCGTACGCAGTAGTTAATCCGAACCAGCCGGGATGTCCGTATCCGGACAAACATCTTGCCGGAGTCGGTGTCGCGTTCAAGCTGGCTCACGCGCTACTGCGGCAGAACGGCAAGGAGCATCTCGTTCCGGCGTTTATGAAGATCGCGGCTATCGGAACTGTCGCGGACATCATGAAGCTGACCGGAGAGAACCGTGCGATCGTCGCTCTCGGGCTTCGCGATCTTCCGAGTACGAAAAATTTCGGATTGATGGCGTTGATGGAGGTTGCGGATTGCACGTCGGAGATGACGAGCTATCACATCGGCTTCCGCATCGCTCCTCGGATCAATGCGGCTGGAAGGATGGACGCGGCGAAACAGATAGTTGAGCTGTTTGAAACGGAGAGTTTTGACGAGGCTCGCGTTATTGCTCAGATGCTCGACAGCCGTAATAAAGAGCGGCAGAAGGTTCAGCAAGAGATAACTGAGAAGGCTCTGCTTGCGACCGAGAATCTTGCGGATGCGAAGTTCATCGTTGTTTCAGGCGAGGGCTGGCATCGGGGTGTGATCGGACTGGCGGCATCGCGGATCGCGGAGCGTCTGCATCGGCCGACGATAGTCTTATCGAGCGAGAACGGGACTGCCCACGGGAGTGCCAGGAGCATCGGGAATTTTCATCTGTTAGATGCGCTTGAGCATTGCGGAGATCTAATGGACCAATTCGGCGGCCACGCGGCGGCGGCGGGAATGAAACTCCCGACCGCGCGGATCGATGATCTGATGAAGGCTCTTGACGCTTATGCTGCAAACATCCTTTCGGAAGACGATCTTCTACCGACCTTGAAGATCGACGCGAGACTGTCTGCAGAGACTCTCGGATTGAATATCCTGCAGGAGATCGATCGATTCGAACCGTTCGGAGCGGGAAACCAGAAACCCGTGTTTGTGACGGGCGGCCTACGCGTTAAAGGCGAGCTTCGGGTGATGAAGGAGAAACACCTAAAGATCTGGCTGGAAAGTGATGCAGGAAAACGATTTGAGGCGGTTTGGTGGGATGGCGTCGATCGCTCAAAGGGGCAAACGCTCGACGCCGGTTCTCGCATCGAAGTAGCTTACACAACGGAGCTGAACGTGTGGCAGGGAACGCAGCGTCTTCAGCTTGTGGTGCAGGATATAAGGGCGGATAATCAACATTAGAGTGGCGCAAAACCAAAATAGGAAGGGGCTTGAGTTTCGAGCGAACTTGCCGAAATACGTCCGATACGCCGCGGCGGCCGTCGCGGGTCTTGTCGTACTTGCTCTGATCGTCGCCTTCTATCGCGGCAGCGGAAAGCCCGAGTTTCGAATGACCAGCCTGCCTACAAACCTATCGAAAGATGTGGTCGCGGAGGTGACCGGCTACGAACGGACAGAGTTTGACGGCGGTGTCGCAAAATACTATGTCAAGGCCGATAAGGCTACGACGTTCACCGACAACCACCAGGAACTTGAGAACGCTTACTTTGAAATATTTAACCAAGGCGGGAGCGGCACCTCGGACAAGATCAATGCTCTGAAAGCCGTTTATGTTCCCGAAGAAAATAAAAACTTCACCGCGTATCTTGCCGGCTCCGTAAAGATCGACACTCGCGATCGGCTGAAGGTTCAGACCGAGCAGCTCACATACAAGAAAGCGACCGACAACGCGTTTGCAGAAGAAGCGGTCGCGTTTCAGCGGGATAACCTGTCGGGTACTTCGTTTGGGGCGGAGGTGAAGATCGCTGAGAAAAAGGTTGAACTGCACCGCGATGTGAACATAGGTCAGTTTGAGAACGACCAGCATACCGGCAACACTTCGTCGACGCTGGCCGCGGGTAAGGCGACCTATGATCAGGCCGCCGAGAAGATCCATTTGAACGGTGGTGTGAAGATCCGTTCGGTGACGAAGGATCCAGCTCGAACGACCGATCTTTCATCAGGCGACGCTCTGGTTTCGTTAGCGGTTGATGGAAACAAGCGTGATGTTAAGGCGGCGGAGATGTTTCGCGAGGTAGTGATAGATTCCGCCGAGAACGGTAAAGGTCCGACTAAGATCCGTGCCGGATACGGGCTCTATGAGAAACCGGATCGATTCACGCTTCGTGATACGGTTAACATTGTGACGGCTGAGGACCCGACGCCTACTACGATCAATGCCGCACACGCCGTGTATGTACAGAACGCAGGGACGGCTCATCTGACAGGCGGGTCCGAGATAACGCAAGGAAACAATTACGCAAAAGGGGACGCGATATATGCCCAGCTTTATCCATCGAACAAACTGAAGAAAGCAACGATCCGTGGGAATGGTTACATTCGCCAGCTCGAGACAGATCGGACGATCGAGGTGACGTCGGGCGAGTTGGTGGCGAATCTTGCGGATGGTCAGACGATGACATCGGCGAATGCAACGACGAACGCTTCGGCCGTACTCACACCATCGCAGGCTGGCGAGTATTCGAAAGTTACGATGTCGACTCCGAAGTCGATCTTGCTCAGTTTTGCCAATGGCGGCGTGCTTCAGCAGATGGCGACGGACGGCCGGACAACGATCCAATTGGACGTGCCGAACAACGCGCCCGATTCCGCGAACAAACGCGTGACCGCCGATGCGGTCAAAACGTTCTTTGCCGCAGACGGTAAGAATATGCAGCGTGCCGAAGCGGTCGGGAACGCTGAGCTTTTCATCGAACCGTTGAAGGCGAGCGCCGAGAATTATAAGACCACGATCAATGCTCCGCGTTTTGATTGTTCGTTTTTTCCGACGGGAAATAACGCTAAGGATTGCGTTGGTGGAAAAGGAACCAAGACCGTTCGCGTGCCGACCGTGCCTTCGGATCAGCGAGGAAACCAGACATTAACTGCTCAAACTTTGAACGCTGTATTCGCAGAAGGTTCGCGCGACTTGCAGTTGCTCGAAGCGAAAGGCGAAGCGAAGTTTTCCGAACTAGATCGCAACGGTATTGCCGATGACATCTCATTTACCAATGCCGACAAGGTTGTCCGACTCCGCGGCGGTGAGCCTACGGTCTGGGATTCGCGAGCCCGGGCGAAAGCGAAGGAGATAGATTGGGACACACAGAACCAGAAATCATTTTTGCGCACGGCGGTTAGCACGACATATTACAGCCAGAAATCGACCGGCGGAGCGACGCCGTTTGGACAGACAGACAAGCCTGTTTACGTAACCGCAGCTAACGCCGAGATCGACCATAAGGCTGAAACTGCGATATACACCGGAAACGCTCGCGGCTGGCAGGATAAGAGCTATATTCGTGCGGCGAAATTCACGATTCTCCAGTCGAAGGGCCAATTTGATGCTGAGGGCGGGGTGCAGAGTCTGCTCTATGATGTAAAGCGGAAGGAGAACGGAAAGGAGACTACCGTTCCGGTTTCTGCTTCGTCCGGTTCGATGACATATACTCGCGATACGCGGTTGCTGCGATACATTGATTCAGTTGATATTCGCCAGGCCTCGGATCGCATTACTGGCGGTAAGGCTGACGTCTATCTGGATGAGAAGAATGAACTATCGAAAACGGAAGTGGAGAATAACGTCGTGATCACGCAGCCGAAGCGTCGTGCAACGGGTGATTTCGCCAGCTACACGGCGGCAGGGGAAGTGGTTGTGCTCCGCGGCAACCCGGCGAAGGTCGAAGACGCCGAGCAGGGGACTTCGCAGGGTGCTCAGATGACCGTCTATCTGCGAGACAATCGCGTCAATACGGAAGGCAAATCTACCCAGAATTCCGCTGGACGAACGAGGTCCGTTTACAAGGTCCAGGAAAATTAGTTACATATCCTTGATGCCTGATAGTCGCCAATCCCAATCGGCCACGAACGGCCACACTTCAAGCGGGTCCCGAAACAGTTTCGTTGCTGATGAGCTTCAGAAAACCTACGGTCGCCGGCGGGTGGTGGACGGGGTCAGTATCTCCGTTAGCGAAGGAGAGGTCGTCGGACTGCTCGGTGCGAACGGTGCAGGGAAGACGACGACGTTCTATATGATGGTTGGGCTGGAACCGACCGAGCACGGGTCGATCCGCATTGGCGACTCGGATGTGACACGCTTGCCGATGTATCTTCGAGCGCGGCTTGGGATCGGGTATCTTCCGCAAGAGGCGTCGATCTTCCGAAAGCTCACCGCTGAGCAAAACATCTTAGCCGTGCTTGAAACTCGAAAGCTCGATCGGCATCAACGCGTGGAACGGCTCGAGGAATTGCTGGAAGAATTCGGGATTGCGCACGTTCGTAAAACGCGCGGCGACAACCTTTCCGGTGGTGAGAGGCGAAGGGTCGAGATCGCGCGATGCCTCGCAAGCGATCCGCGGTTCATTCTCCTCGACGAACCGTTTGCCGGGATCGATCCGCTGGCGATCGACGACATCCGCGAGATCATTATCTACCTCAAGCAGCGTGGCATCGGTATCCTCATTACCGACCACAACGTCCGCGAAACACTTGGCATTTGCGACCGTGCCTACATCATGGCGGAAGGCCGCATTCTTAAGTCCGGCGATCCGCAGGAATTGGTCAACGACCCGGATGTCCGCCGAGGGTATTTGGGTGAACGCTTCACGCTATGATGTTGTAGCCGTTCACTTTGCCGTCGAAAAGGAATATACTAGCTTCATACAAGGCAATTTTGATGCCTATCAAAGTTTTAGCGGACCAAACACTTCCGTCTAGCCAGAAATGTCGTCATTAAGACTCACAACTTCAATGCAGCAAAAG
>JBEBGW010000305.1:0-5294 GCA_040081025.1 Pyrinomonadaceae bacterium
CGCATCGACCGCCACGACCCGAACCGCACCATGCTGAAGTAAGCAATCCGTAAATCCGCCGGTCGATGCGCCGATGTCGAGGCAAACAAATCCGGTCGGGTCCACACCAAACTCCCTCAACCCCGCCTCGAGTTTGAGACCGCCGCGACCAACATAACGAGACTCGGGCGAGTCGCCCTTAATGCGAATGACCGCTTCCGCATCGAATGTCTCCGATGCCTTCTCGACACGCTTTTCATCGACAAGGACGACGCCTGCCATCACGAGCGCCTGAGCCTTCGACCTCGAATCAGCCAGTCCGAGTTCGAACAAGAGTTTGTCGATGCGTTCTTTCTTCATTCGTCCGTAGAATCGGCCGCGAAATCGGCGATCTCGCCATCCTCGACCGTGTACCAAACCTTGATCGGTCGGCAACACACTTCGCAGTCTTCGATGTATGTCTGATCGCTCACAGAAAGGTCCAGCACCATCGAAACCTCTTGCCAGCAGTACGGACACGTGAAAAAATGCTCGATCTCCATTAAGGTTTCTTATCGCCGGCGTGCTCGAACGCGGCCGCGGCCGGTGTTATGCTACACCCGTAATCTACCACCAATGGCCGAGCCTGCTAAAATGTCAGCCTTCGCGAAATACGCCTGGTTCGCGCTTGGTTACAACGTGCTCGTTATTGTCTGGGGCGTATTTCTTCGCGCGTCGAGATCGGGCGATGGCTGTGGACAGTTTTGGCTGACGTGCAACGGCGAACTGATCCCATCGGCACCGCAGTTCAAGACGATCATCGAATTCTCTCACCGGATGACGACCGCAATAGACGGCTTCGTTATGCTCATCCTGCTCGGCTGGGCGATCAAAATCTTCGTCGGAAACCGCAGCACGCAGAGCCGCCAAGTTCTCTACGCCGCGATCGGCTCATTCTTCTTCGTGATCACCGAAGCAGCGGTCGGAGCAGGGCTTGTGCTCACCGGAAACGTCGCCGAAGCAGTCACCGACGTACGGCCGCTATGGGCGATGGGCCATCTGATCAATACTTTCGTCCTGCTCACGTTCCTAACACTGACGGCTTGGTTCGCGACGAAAGAACGACGGGTCGCTCTCGATATCGACGGCAAAACCGCCGCACTCATCGTATTAGGAATTCTCGGCCTTCTCGCCGTGGGCCTTAGCGGATCGCTCGCCGCGTTGAGCAATATGCTCTTCCCTTCGCAATCGCTTGCCGAAAGCGCGGCGAAAGACTTCTCTGCGACATCGAACATCATCCTCCGACTGCGGCTCAGCCACCCGATCATGTCGATCCTTACGAGTGTCTATCTGATCTTTCTTGCGGGGTGGTTGAAGGCAAAGTCTAGGGAAACGACCGTCGGTTGGTGGTCGAACGCCGTCTCGCTCTTGGTTATCGGACAGGTCATCTTCGGTGGTGCAACGCTGCTCACGCTCGGACCGATCGTCATGCAGCTCGGCCACCTGCTCTTAGCCGACGCCGTCTGGATCGCCTTCGTCCTGCTCGTCGCCTCATACATGAACTCCGCAAAGGAATTAGCGTAAGCTTTCTCGCCAACTAGCTCCTCGCTCGACCAGATCATCCAACGCCGCCTGCAAATGACCACGGAGCGCTTCGCCATCGCCGCCATTCGGAACAAGGATCGGCTCGGCATAAATGACCTTCGCTCGCGCGAACGGCCGAGGGATCTGCAGTCTGTCCCAGCTTTTGATGTGCCAATAGGAAGAACATTCGATCACGAACGGCAGTATCGGGTTTCCGGTTTTTTTCGCGAGCATAATAGGCCCGCTTTTCACGACGTATCGTGGGCCGCGGGGGCCGTCCACAGTGAACGCCATTGGGATACCTTCACGCATCCGACGGATCATCTCTACCAGCCCGCGAACCCCGCCTCGGCTCGACGATCCACGGATCGCACCGAACCCGAAACGCGTCAGAAACCTTGCAATATACTCGCCGTCTTTGCTCTTCGATGTAAGCACAGTCAGCCCTCGATCTCGCAAATACCACACGCCCGCGAAGATGCGGTCATGCCAGAGAGCGATGATCGGCTGGTGTCCAGCGTCTATGATCTCGTGATACCGAGACTCATTCTCCGCCTCGATCCGCAGCGTCGGGCCGATCAGACGGATAGCCAGATAGAACGCCAGATCGGCCACCCGGATCGTCATCCGATCTTTGAATGAGAATTCGGCAAGGCTTCCGCGTGTGAATACGGATGGAAATCGTTCGGTCATGAATGGCTAAAGGCCAGAGACATACGTTATTATGTTGCAACAACGTCTGGCACGCCAGCGTACCTCTTTATAGCGCTATAAAGGCGCATTATGCAGCGGGAAATCCTGATCATAGACGACCATGACGATATGGCAACGGCGCTTGAAGAAGTGTTCGTTGCGACCGGTCATTCGGTAAAGGTTGTCGAAACGCGGCAGGATGCCCTCGCCATCGACAATATCGAAGGCTACGACCTCGTCGTTACGGATCTTGACGTCCTTCCGCGAGACGGTTCCACGACGAACGGTCACGTTCCGGTCTGCCTGCCGGAACACATCATTGCAGGCGTCGCCGAGCATGTAAAAGCATTCAAGATCTGTGCGGCGAACTTCAGGCGTGACGAGTTTAACGAAGATGAGTTAAAGGATCTCGTCGCGACGATCCTCGATTACAAGACCCGGTACGTCGACACGATCGACAGCGTGCAGGACCTCCACGAAAATATCCAGTTCGAACTCCCGAGCGGCATCTCTTTAATGCACATCGTGCTCGAGTATCTGATGAAACGGGTCGAGAAGCTTGGCGTGATCAAACCCGAGCAATCGAACCTCTTTGTCGCCCTCGACGAAGCCTTCGTCAACGCCGTCAAACACGGCAACAAGTTTGACACGTCAAAACTCGTGCGGATAACTGCCGAGGTCTCAGGCAAAGAAGCCCGCTTCACTATCGAAGACGAAGGCGAAGGCTTCGACGTCAACGCCATCCCCGACCCTCTCGACCCAGAAAACCTCTTCAAATCCAGCGGCCGCGGCGTACTCTTCATCTACAACATCATGGATGAAGTGAAGTACAACGAACGCGGCAACCGTTTGACGATGGTCAAGAAGAGCGAAAACTCTCCTGCCTGATCACTTCAGCTTTGCGATCTCAGCCCTGATCCCATCCAAACTCGGCCGCTTCTTATAGTCCATAGATATACTCGCCCACACGACCTTCCGATCTTTATCAATAACAAAGATCGACGGATGCGGAATTCCATCGACTTCCTGGCCGGCATAAGTCGGATCGTAAACCCCGTACGCATTCACCGTCTTGCTACCTGGGTCCGACAACAGCGCGAACTGGATCTCGCCTTTTTTATCGGCGGCGATCTTCGACTTGGTTTCCTTCAGTCGATCGATCGGATCGGGAGTGACCGCGACGATCGTGAATCCGTCCTGTTTCAGTGAACGTAACTCGGCCAACTGCCGAACGCAGTACGGTCACCAGTACGCTCGATAGAACACGATCACCACGGGACCTTTGATCGCCGAAAGTGTCACCGTTTTCCCGCTATCGTCAGTCAACGAAAACCCGGGTGCGTTTTCGCCGACCTTCAGGGAATCGGTTTTCGCCCGCTGGGCAGACGCAGCAACGGAAAACAGACAAACAAGAATTGCGGCGGAGATCAGATTTTTCCTCATACCTAAGATAATCGCAGATGCCCTCCTTCTTATTCCAACCCGCGCGACTCGTTGCGGTCTTCGCGTCTTTGCGTGAAATTTCTTAAAACGTCCGGGCGCCATTCACGACAATAGGCCCGCATTCAATATAATTAGTGTAATGAAAGTCACGATCGGCCAGATCAACACCACCAACGGCGATATTGCGGGCAACGTCGACAAGATCATCGCGGCGATCGAGAAAGCGAAATCTCAGGGCTCGGACCTGATCGTCTTCCCCGAGATCACAACGCATGGCTACACCTCGCAGGACTGGTTTCAGGATCCCGACATCATCGACCACGCGCTCGATCCGCTGGAAAGAATTCTTCCCGCGACAAAAGGGATCGCGGCCGTAGTTGGCGTCATCCGGCGCAACTTCGACAACGACGGCCGGCGCATCTACAACGCCGCGGCGGTGATCAGCAACGGCGAGTTGCTTGGATTCGCCGACAAGACTCTCCTGCCCGAGTACGATGTCTTCGACGATCCGCGCTGGTTCGAGCCGTACGACGGAGCTCATCGTCATCTGTATGAGATCGCCGGGAAGAAGGTCGGCGTGGTCGTTTGTGAAGATTTCTGGAACGACAAGACGTTCTGGAAAGATCGGCTTTACGAAAAAGATCCGACAGACGAGGTGATCGATATGGGCGCCGAGCTTGTCGTATCGATCAACGCATCGCCCTACAACAAGGGCAAGATCAAGCTCCGCTGTGACATGGTCGCGCACCGTGCGAAGGCCAACAGGGTCCCGATCGTCTTCGTCAATCTCGTCGGCGGGAACGACGGGATCGTGTTCGACGGGGCGAGTCTGATCGCGGACGAAGAGGGCGACATCATTCTGCAGGCGGCGGCCTTCGAAGAGTTCGTCGAGACGGTCGAACTCGATTGCCGCAAGCCCGACTCGCGCGGCATCACCGGCGGCGAGGTGGCCGCTATCCACGACGCACTCGTCCTCGGCATCCGCGACTACGCCGCCAAGAACGGATTCAAACAGGTAGTGCTCGGACTATCAGGCGGCATCGACTCTACGCTCGTCGCGGCGCTCGCCGCCGAAGCGATGGGCCCCGAGAATCTGCTGTGCGTGATGATGCCGTCGCCGTTCTCGAGCGAAGGCTCGATCAAAGACTCCGAAGAGCTCGTCCGCAATCTCGGCTGCGACAGCCGCATCGAACCGATCTCCGACGCCTTCGAGACGCTCGTCGATCAGCTCAACCTGAAGACTCCGACGCGCGGGGGAGAATCGCTCGCGGCGGAGAATATCCAATCGCGTCTCCGAGGCGTTATTCTGATGGCGATCTCAAATTCCGAGGGCCGCCTGCTGCTCTCGACCGGCAACAAGAGCGAACTCGCCGTCGGCTACTGCACGCTCTACGGCGACACCAACGGCGGACTCGCCGTACTCGGTGACGTGCTCAAGACCGAGGTCTGGCAAGTCGCCCGCAACCTTAACGAACGTGCCGGACGCGAGATCATTCCCGTCAAGATCATCGACAAAAAACCATCCGCCGAACTAGCGCCGAACCAGTTCGACCAGGACTCGCTGCCGCCTTACGAGCTGATGGATCCCGTGCTCCAGATGTACTTCGAGCAGAAGG
>JBEBGW010000306.1:0-5288 GCA_040081025.1 Pyrinomonadaceae bacterium
TTACAGCACAGAGTCTCCGTAAAATATTGAACTCCTGCTGTTTAGCCGTTTATTTTACGTGGCCGCAAGTCGCAATAACTCACCACTTCTACAAAAGTCTATAAACTTCGGTTCATCGAGTCAAAAGCCGTCTGACCCGAGATTTCCTGATCTCGACTACTTATGCCGGTATGTGATTCGTCCCTTCGAAAGGTCGTATGGTGAAAGTTCGATATCGACGCGGTCGCCCATCAGGATGCGGATGCGGTTGCGGCGACGATGTGTTCCGAATCCTTCAGCTGCACCTTGAAGAAGGCGTTCGGCTGCTTATCGATCACGGTGCCGGTCATTTCAATTGATTCTTCTTTCATAAACGAGTCTGTTTCTGCCTCTTACTCTCGATAAGAGATTTCTTCAACGCGGAATTCTCCGAAAACGGTTAAGTAGGATCAATCCATTAGAATGCTCTATTTTGTCAATAGTTGCAAGCAAAACTAGTAAAAACGGGCCTCGGGTAGTGTCCTAAAGTTGTGGTGTTAATGCTTTTTCCAAATCTTCGGTAAGTCTGGGTCTTCTGAAATAAGAGATTGCCTATATTCTTTGTCCTGTATTACTCTTGTTGCCATTTTGCGAAAATCGACCCGTTGCCAGTCATAAAATTCGTTCAAGCCAAAGATTGTTCTTTCATCGTTCCGAAATATGAATACTGTATATTCACGCCCATCATTTCGTTGTGATGGAACTTCACGATGTAGTGCAAATACCCAACAGTGATTCTGGTCTTTTTTTGAAAGGCGTCTAGGTGTAATTTCAGAAATATCTCCGTCAGTTTGCACGTCCATATAACCTTTCCTTACAGTGCGAAAATTGGAGCTATCTCCTATTAGGCGGGGCGTGAACGTCTTTCGACGCCTTCAATAATCCTTCAAACTCCAGTTCGTTTTCGTTAGGTTCGCGGCCATCGCGGGTGTCGCATTGTCCACACGAGAAATCGGCATCCAGACAAGCGTCCGAATGCCGAGAAATTTCTTCGAACGGATCCTATTTCTTCGTAAAGTAGTCAAAGGCCATTGAAGCGATGTCGTCCATCGAGCTGCCGTCACGGTCTTTGTCGAGCATGGACGAAGCCATGTCGATCATCGGATTGCCCGAAGATGGGGCTGCGGCTGCCTGTCCTCCGCCTAGGGCTCCTCCCAAAATCCCACCAAGCAACCCGCCGAGGCCATCGGCTCCAACATTCTGCTGCTGTTTCTGCTGGCCGAGATATCCCATAACGATCGGGGCAAGCATCATCAGGATCTGTGCGACCTGACCCATTCCGAGGCCCGATTTCTGGCTGACTTCCTGGGCGACCTGTCCCTGGCTTCCGCCAAGAATATGACCGAGAATGCCGCCCGCATCGGCTTGGCGGGGAGTTGGAGTCGATTGATCAAGGATCATGCTGCCCAAACTGCCGAGATTACCAAGGATGCTTCCGTCATGGTCATTCGCGAGTGCTGTGTCGAGACTCTGTGCTCCCTGCGGCGTCGACACATTGTTCGCAAGTCCTCCCAGGATGGCCGGCAGCGCCGCCTGGATCGCCGTATTCACGAGCGAAGGCTCGGCCCCGACCTGGCCGCTGATCTGCTCAACCGCTTCGTTTCCCTGCTGCTGACCTAAAAGATCTTGTAACGAAAACATACCCTTTGTCTCCTTGCTTGTTGGTTTCGGAAATTGTGTAGGAAGATACTATCAGAGAAGCCTTTCGTCACCAACGATTTTTTCCGTCGCCCGATCTGATTGATGTACCCAAAGTCGATAGCCTTTGTTTATTCGCTCCTTTTTCTATTTGTCGTCCTGCTGTCCGGCTGTGGCGATAGGAATTCTTCACGTTCGTTTACGACGGTCCGGACTCTCACCGTGGCGAATTATCAACTCGGCGAGCCCTTCGGCTTGGCTGTTAGAGGTAATGCGATCCTAGTTTCAGACGGCGAACGCGAAACGATCGATCGCTTAAATCCTGGCGACCTTGCCCCGGTCATTGCATCCCGATTGAAAACACCGTCCGGAATCTCAATTGGCGAAGACGGCGTAATTTACGTAGCTGATTCTGGCGGCCACTCGATCAAGAAACTCGATCCTGATCTTTCGGCTTTCGCAGGAGTTGAAGATCAGCCAGGATATCGTGATGGGAATCTGTCGGAGGCTATGTTTCGCGCTCCGACGGGAATAACGGTTGGTTCCAAAGGAAAAGTCTTTGTTGCCGACACATACAACGATCGCATACGTGTCATCGAGAACGGTGTCGTTTCCACCCTCGCCGGAAGTTCTCGGGGATTTGCGGATGGCGTCGCGGCACAGTTCGATACGCCGCTCGGGTTGGCGGTGTGGGGCGAGCGGCTGTTGGTAGCGGATGCGGGCAATCGACGGATACGCGTCGTCGAGCCTGATGGCCGAGTTTGGACGCTTGCGGGCAATGGCGGCGGAGACGTCGTCGATGGATTCCCATTGCAGGCGAGTTTCGTACGCCCTACCGCGATCGCCGTCAGCCCAGATGGAGCGATTTACGTAGCTGATGGAAATGCGATCCGAGTTATTGGAAGGCGGTCTTTTCCATACGTCGAGACGATCGCTGGTGGTGGTCGAGGATTTCGCGACGGAAATCCTCTGACAGCTCAATTCAATCGTCCCTCGGGACTGGCATTTGATGAGGAGGGAAGATTGCTCGTCGCGGACAGTGATAACGGTTTGGTTCGCGTGTTTGATTTTGAAAAGCAGCAGACCAAAGCGGAAGAGATCAGGCCGAAGACATTTACCGCCGACGAGTTTCGCGGACTTCAACCTGCTCGATGGCCGTACGATCCACCGGACGCCAAGCGCGATATCGCTGGAACGTTGGGCGAGATTCGCGGAGAGATCGTCGAGGAGAACTCGGAGGTTTGGTTTCACAATGGACTCGACATCGCGGGCGGCTATGGCGAGACGGCTCGGTTCATTCGGGGTGAAAAGGTGCTGAATCCGATGTCCGCCGAAAATTTCGGAACGCTTCGCGAACTGATCCGAATGCCGACGATCGGATATATTCACATTCGCCTCGGGCGTGATAAGGACAACCGAACCTTTGGCGATCCGCGATTCATTTTCTCGAGCGATCCATACGGAAAATTGAATGGCGTCCGTGTTCCTCGTGGTGCGAAGTTCACGGCCGGCGAACCGATCGGGACGCTAAACGCGATGAATCACGTGCATATGATCGCCGGTCCGAGCGGATCGGAGATGAATGCCCTCGCCGCGTTGACGCTCCCCGGCGTTAGCGATGCGATCCCGCCGGTGATCGACTCAGTCACGCTTTTTGACGAGGCTTGGAACGAAATTGAAACACAAGCGAGCGCATCGCGTATCAGACTTTCAGGAAGGACTCGGATCGTAGTGCGTGTGTTCGACCGAATGGACGGCAACCCGGAACGCAGGCGTTTAGGTGTTTATCGCGTCGGATATCAGGTGTTGAATGCCGACGGGTCGCCGCGAAACGACCTGGATTGGACGATCACATTCGACCGCAATCCGCCGTGGGAAGCCGTGAAGACGGTTTACGCACGCGGGAGCAAGTCCGGTGCGACCGGCGAGACGATCTTTAATTACATCGTCACGAACCGCTTGAAGCCCGATTCCTTTCGTGAAGATTTTTTCGACGCAACCGCATTCGAGCCCGGGAATTACACAGTCCGAGTTTCCGCCGCAGATTTTTTCGGCAACCAGGCTTTCAAAGATATTCAGATCGAGGTGATCAGATAATGAGATTCTCAGCATTTCTACTTCTATTGCTATTTACGCTAACGATAGTACCAATCAACACATTGGCGGCAGATCCGCCGACATTGCTCATCACGCCGCCAGCGCCAAAGATCTCGATCGAAGAGCGACATGCCGAACTTGCGAAACGCAGAGCGGCCGTCGCGGCGAAAATGGATGACAAGAGCGTTCTCGTGCTGTTCTCCGCCGAGCCTAAGCTCTACACGAACGACGTCGATTACGTCTTTCGCCAAGAGAACAACCTCTATTATCTGACCGGGTTGAAACAGGAAAATGCCACGCTCGTGATCACGAAGGACGGAGCGAAGGTCACTGAGACGATCTTCATCCCCAAACGCATTGCGTTGCGTGAGGCTTGGGAAGGCCGGATGTATTCGAATGAGGATGCGACAAGGATCTCTGGCGTCAAAACGGTTGTCGATGCGGCCGATCGCGGCAAGTATCTCGACGCCCTTAAGAGTAAGCGCGATTGGACCTCGACCGACGGAAAGGTAAGCCTGATGTCGAATCCCGCGAGCCTTTATCTTCTTCTCCCTAATGTCGTTCCGAACGGCGGCCAGGACGAGAACGGCCTGCGTGAATATAAACAAGAGAACGATTTTTCAGTCGGGTTCGACACGGCCGTCAAGAACGCGCGTCCGATCTTTAACGAACTTCGCCACATCAAATCGCCGTACGAGTTGAAGATGCTTCAGCATGCGATCGACATTACGACCGAGGCTCAGATGCGTTCGATGGCGATCGTCGGCCGGGCGGAATGGGAATATCAGGTTCACGCGGAAGTCGAGTATACGTTTCGCCGGCGTAATGCCGATTTCTGGGGCTATCCGTCTATCGTCGGCTGCGGAGCGAACGCTACGACGCTTCACTACGTCGAATCGCAGAGCCCCATCGTCAAAGGACAGTTGCTGTTGATGGACGTCGGTGCGGAATACGAGCACTACACGGCGGACGTTACGCGTACCTATCCGGTAAACGGTAAGTTCACGAAGGAACAGGCCGAGATCTATCAGATCGTTTACGATGCTCAGGAAGCGGCCGCGAAGGCAACCAAGCCTGGCTCGACTTATGGGGCCGCCCAGAATGCGGCACGCGCCGTGATCCGAACGGGACTGGCAAAGCTCGGCCTTATTCCGTCGGCAGACGCCACGATCAAAGCAAGCTTTAACGGCCAGATTCGAGACGTGCCTGCCGCGAGCATCTGGAACATCCACGGACTCGGCCATTGGCTGGGAATGAACGTACACGATGTTGGCGACTACGCGGCTCCTTTCAAGCCCGGAATGGTCTACACCAACGAACCCGGTATTTACATTCGTGAGGACGCATTGGGAAATCTGCTCGAGACTCCGGAAAACAAAGCGTTCATAGAGAAGGTCAAGCCAATCTACGAGCGGTACAAGAACATCGGCGTCCGCATCGAGGACGATATGCTCGTAACTGAAACGGGTGTCGCTTGGATGACCGGCAAGCTTCCGCGATCGATCGCGGACATTGAAGCTTTTATGGCAAAAGGG
>JBEBGW010000307.1:0-5257 GCA_040081025.1 Pyrinomonadaceae bacterium
ACGAACGGGTCTGCTCCCCATCTCCCCAAATCTCGATCTCATTTGCGCCCGACAGCTTGGCTTCAGCGATTTTTCGACAAAGAGCGGCGGGAGCCTTCTCGCGGCCACCTTCCCAAGTTCCGTTCTCGCCGAAGATATTATGGAACCGAACAATACGAGTATCGAGCCCATAATCAACACGATAATGCTCGCACAATCGCTCCGAGATCAACTTTTCCCAACCGTACGCATCCTGGGGGGCGGCTGGATAGGCATCTGATTCCTTCAGAGGCTTGATATCTGTCTCGGCCTGCAGGTGTTCGGGGTACACGCATGCGGAGCTCGTATACAAATATCGTTTGATCCCATGAACCCTCGCTGCCTCGATCGTATTTAGATTGATCAGAGAATTGTTATAAAGGATCTCGGCGTGATGCGATGAGATAAATCCCATGCCCCCCATATCCGCCGCAAGTGCATATACTTGGCTGATGCCATCTGCCGCGGTCATGGCATCTTCTCGAATCCGCAGATCCAGTATTTCGAACTCGTCCGCGACTGATTCAGTGAATTCTGGAAACTTCAGGTCGACGCCTCTGACCCAGTAACCCCTTTCCTTCAAATATGCGGTCAAATGACTTCCGATAAAGCCACCTGCACCGGTAACAAGTACCCTTTTTATGCTGGACATAGACTACTGTGGCCGGTCAGAACTATCGTATCCCTCGCGATGGTAGTAGCTGTGATAATAGTAGTTTTCCTGAGATTTGAGATCGACATTGTTTAGTACAACCCCGAAGATCTTAGCGCCAACATCCTGGATCAATTGGCGGGTCTTTCGAATCATCTGACGCGAGCTTCGACCAGACTGCACAACAAGTATTACGCCGTCAACCATCGAGGCGATCAGAACACCATCCGTGAATGAGGTGATCGGAGGAGAATCGACGACCACGTGGTCAAAATGTTTCTGAAGCAGCTTCAGCAGTTTGGTCATCTGATCCGACCCAACGAGCTCAGCCGGGTTTGGCGGGATCGGTCCCGATGCCAGAACTCCAACCTTGGTACGCTCGTCGAACTGAATTGCGCCAAGCACTTCCTGTTCAATAAGTTCACTAGCCAAGACCGAGCTAAGTCCTGCATTGTTCTTAAACCCGAAAACCGAATGAACACGGGGACGTCGCATATCTGCGTCGATGATAAGAACGCGCGCTCCAGTTTGGGCAAGGCTGATCGCTGTGTTGGTTGCGGTTGTTGTCTTGCCCTCTGACGGCAGGCTTGAGGTCACAAGCAACGACTTGGGAGCATGTCCGGCGCTCGAAAGCAGGATGGACGTTCGGAGTTGCCGGTACGCCTCAGCGAGCGACGAGCGCGAATCCGCATAGATCAACAGCTCGGATTTAGCTAGTTCATCATTTTCGAGTCCATTTGCACTCACGAGCGCCAGTTTCCGCTTCGGTGCCGAGGCTATTGTTGGGATCGCAGCCAGAGCCGGCAACTGCAAATAGTGTTCTACTTCATCCGTCGAGCTGATCGTGTCATCGAGATATTCGAGAAAGAGCGCCAACCCCATTCCAAAGAGCGTAGACAATAATAGAGTTGCGAGAACTGTCGAGACACGTCTGGGTGAAACCGGGGTTTGCTCGGGAATAGCATAGTCGGCAACTATAATGTTGTTGTCAGTTCCCTGCGAGGCGACGTCGTTTCCGCTTTGCTGCTTTCGTAGATTGTCGAGAAAGCCCTTGTTCGTTTCGATGTTCTGCTCTAGCAGCTTGATCTGGACGGCTCCCGTGTTTTGTCCTTGTGCAAGATTATATTGCTCGTTATAGGCAGAGCGCACCTTGTCTTCGCGTTCCTTCGTCTGTTGGTAATCCGTTCGAAGAGTGTCCAGCAAGACCTGAGTGCTTCGCTTCCGGAAATCGTCAAGCTCGCGACGATTATTTTCGATCTCGCTGGAAATCGAACCCTCCAGACTTGCGATCTGCGTATCGATCTCCTTTACTTCCGGAGCCAATTCCTTAAAATCCTCGAGCAACTTAGCCCGTTCCGCTCGCAAGCTTGAGATCTTCTTCTGCGTCTCATTTCGCAGGTCCCGAAGGCTGTTTTCCTGCTCCGTTATGTAGCGAGCCATTCGCTCTTCTGTCATGGCTTTCGCGTTATCCGGCGACTTTAAGACCGAATTGTATTTGGCCTCCGCAAGCTTTCTAGCGTTCTCAGCCTCCAAAAGATCCTTGTTAAGTCCCTGAAGGCGGTCAAGAACAATTGTCTGATCGCCGTCGGTTTTCAGTATTCCGGCGGACTGTTTTAACTCAACCAATTTGATCTCATCATTGCTAATTTCGGTCTGAAGATCAGAGATCCTTTGCTGTAAAAAGTCGTTCGTTTTTCGACTCGTCCCCGAGCGCTTTTCGGAGTTTGCGTTGACGAATGTCTTCCCAATGCCGTTCACAACGAAGGCACCGAACGTCGGATCTGTGTGCCGGTACGAGATCTCGATCAGCCGCGTGTCTTTGAACGTTGTTCTCGATTCTCTCACCGGATCAATATTGAGATTCGCCTTGACCTGGTCGACGTACGGAGCAAGCCGGATAGCCTCGGCAACCTCATCCGAGTTTGCAAGGTCCGCTTGTGGTTCATTTGCCGTCTTCGATTCACTCGCGAGACCTATCAATCTCAGCAAGCCCTGCAACGCCGAGCCTTCATTTAAGGTCTTCTGAAATTCTTTGTTCGTGTCGAGATTGTGCTCTTTGACTGCGCGGCGAAGGAGTGCTTCGCTGCTTAGGAGCTGGAGTTGTGTGTTGAAGTATGCCGGATCAGGATTGGAAACCGGGCGTTGCCTGTCGCTGGTCACCAAGTCAGGATTATTTTGCTCCAAATCGACCTGGATCCTTGCCTTGGCCTGGTAGATATCCGGCTTCCGAGCCATGTAGATCGCAACAAGGGTTGTGGCGATGACGGCGACTGCGATCACAAGCCAGAGACGCTTGCGAATAGCTCTCCAGTAGTCGGCAAGCTGGAAGCCATCTTGAGCATACATATCCCGGTAACCAGGATAGCGCCCGGTGGAGGGCACGATCTGCGGCTCGAACTGGCGTTCAAGGTCGACTGGCTCAGCGCTAGGCAGGCTACGAATTATCTCTCGACTTTCTTTCATTTACGGAACTAAGGAAATCGGTAAAAAACGGACGGAATACCCTGCGTCAACGATCGCCCGATTCCCTGGATTATACTCTTCGCAGTGTCTTCGCTAATGGCAACAATGTCGTTAGGTTGAAGGAAGGGATCGCTCGCCTCACTCTTAGAGATCTTGCCGAGGTCAAAAAGAAGTTCTTCCTTCTCCAGACTGTCGGGCTTTTGTCGAAGCACGCGGATCTTATCCTTCTTCGCCGCAGACCTAAGTCCGCCAGCGGACGCAACTGCTTGCATAAGGGTTATTGGTTCCTTGAACTTCACTTCACCCTGTTTGTTCACGTCTCCATAGACATAAACACTATCTTCTTCTAAGACCGATACAATATCGCCGGGACGAACTTCCGGATTCTCACGCGCTTCGAGTACGTCCTTGATCTTAAAGTCGGAGTAAAGTACATCCGCAACCTCTTGCGTTGCTGCCCCATCCTTACAACTTGCGGTGCTTCCGGTGCGGGCCAAGATCAGACGGGAACCTGCCTCCGGTGATGGGCCGCCCGCTAGGGACAAAAGTTCTAGCAATCGGATACGTTTGCTTACCACATACTGAGCGGGCTTAACGACAGCTCCGATGACCGCGAAGGCTTGTGAACGTTGCTCTGCAACTATGACCTTGACCTCCGGATTTCGGAGGTAGTCCTTTCGATAGGCATCCGCTATATCACTTGCGAGTTCGCCCTCGGTTTTACATACCGCAACGACCGGTTCCGGTAGTCGGAAAAGGTTGATCGTCCCATTAGGGTTTACATCGACCGTCTGCGTAAGCTCGGGCCGTCGAAAAACCTGAACCGTCACGCGATCTTGATAACCGATCCGATAACGCTCCTGCCCGGGGAGAATTCCCACCGGCTGAGAATACAAAGATGTCGTGAAGCCGGCAATAGCCGAACAAAGCAAAAAATAACGTGCGAAACGTTCTTTTGGACCGCTTCTATGGGACATAACTCTGTACATCTTGTCCGTACCTATCGATTTGATTTGGCGACCAATGGGAGGCGGTCCACCGCTATCTATGAAGCAAAATTGAGCTTTCAAGTAACTGCCGATTTTATCAGAAGGCACTAGCCATTGAAAACCAACTGCTTTGAAAGTTTTCGCGGCTTCGTTACACTTGGATGTCTTGTTCTGATTAACCCGTCCATGGAAAACACCACGCCGATGCTTCGGCAATATCTGGAGATCAAGAAAAACTACCCCGGAACGATCCTGTTCTTCCGGCTGGGCGACTTCTACGAGATGTTCAATGAGGATGCGATCGTGGGAGCTCGCGAGTTGGAGATCACCCTGACCGCCCGGCAAAAGGATTCTCCAAATCCGTTGCCAATGTGCGGCGTTCCGCATCATGCCGCCGCCGGGTATATCGCCAAACTCGTAAAGAAAGGCTATCGAGTTGCGATCTGCGAGCAAGCTGAGGCCGCTGGTAAAGGCGTGAAACTTGTAAAACGTGAGGTTGTACGAGTTATCACACCCGGAACAGCGATCGATTCGCAGCTTACTGACTCACGAGAATCGAACTACCTCTCCGCCGTATCCGCTTCAGGTGACCGCATCGGGATCGCATTTCTGGAGTTTTCAACAGGCTCTTTTCAAGCTACGGAATTCGTTGGCAGCAACGCCTGGCAGAAAACCGTTGAACAAATAGAAAGTTTCGCACCGCGGGAACTTCTATTCACGCCCGACCTGACATCCCGTGTGCAAAGTTCGTTTTCTTCGAAAAATGCTCAGCCGTTGCTAGCCGATGCGGTTCGACCTTCCGGCAGCTCAGGTATGACGCTGACTGAAGTCGAAGAAAGTCTGGATTCTACAGGTGCCGGCGAATTGTTGAGCGCTCATTTCAAGACTCAGGATGTTGCCGGATTCGGGTTTCAGGATCACCCCGAAGCAACCCGAGCGGCCGCCATCTGCCTTGAATATGCGAAGCGGACCCAGAAAGCCTCAGTCGAGCACATTTCCGAGATCAGCTATTACGACTCGTCTGATTTCATGGTCCTGGATGCAGCCACACTCCGTAATCTCGACCTCGTAGACGCTCGCTCAGACAATAATAAGCACACTCTACTTAAAGTAATAGATGAGACGATCACTTCGA
>JBEBGW010000308.1:0-5220 GCA_040081025.1 Pyrinomonadaceae bacterium
CAGTATTGCAACACACGATTTCGTGCATTCGCGGCCCCGGTTAAGAAGTGGCGGGTGCTTTACATCGACGTCATATCGGCGAAAGGGAAAAGGGAAAAGAACAGGGAAAGGAGTTAGTTTCAGAATCGCCGGCTGAACCATCGACTCTATTTGCACAAGCGGGGAATGATCGTCGCAAACATGGGCTGCAGTTGGATCGCGCGGTCGTAATCAGCCTTCGCCAGTGCGGTCTTGCCAATTTTGCAATAAGCATTGGCTCGGTCCAGATAAGCACTTGACCGTGTCTCTTTGACCCGGATGACATATGTATAATCGCCGATCGCTTTATCGTAGCTGCCTTTGTTGTAATAGGCACGGCCGCGATTGTTGTAGGCGTCGGTGAAATTCGGGTCGATCTGGATGGCTTTAGTATAGTCGGCTATGGCAGCGTCGAAGTTTTGCTTTTCGTTATACGCCAGTCCGCGATTGTTATAATCGCTCGGGAATTTCGGGTCGATCTCGATCGCTTTGCTGTAATCAATGATCGCCTGATCGAAATTGCCTTTGACTAAATGGGCTTGCGCGCGTCCGCTGTAGGGGTCGGCGTAATCCGTCTTGATCTGGATGGCTTTAGTGTAATCAGAGATCGCGGCATCGAGCATTGCGCTCATATTATCGAAGGCCCGCAGTGCTTCGATTCTGAGATAGTAGGAACGCCCGCGCTGGTAGTATGCATCAGCGTCATTGGGGTTGATCTCGATCGATCTAGAAAGATCGGTTATCGCTGCATCGTAGTTGCGCTTGTTATAGTTTGCCAAGCCGCGGTTGTAGTAAGCGGTCGCATTGTTTGGATCGGCCTTAAGTCCTTTTGTGTATTCAGCTATTGCCAGGTCATAGTTCTTCGCCTCGAACGCCGCGTCGCCGAGCTTGAGATGGTCGATCCCCGACTGAGCAGCAGCGCTGCAGACAAAAGTCGTCAACAGGAAAACAGAAACAAAAATATGTCGGAAGCGTTTCGTTAACACAATCGAATATTATCACTAGTGTCAAAGGCTCTGCTTCGGCCGTTCAATGATGATGGCTCAGCTTTGTCGACGCTGATTAGACGGTCACTTTTTAAACTCGTAATTAAGAACACCGGCGATCTTGACGGGTTTACCGTTGTGCAGGGGCGGGTCGAAACGAGCCTCGCGGGCGGCTTCACCTGCTGCACGCCAGAGCGGTTGCGGGCCGCTGACGACGCTTGAGGCTACGACCACTCCTTTTTCATTGACCACGACCTCGACAGTGACCGTGCCGCTTTCATTTGCTGCCTTTGCCGCGGCCGCATCAGGTGTGGGCAGGCTTGTGGCCAGATCATTAAGCACGCCGACCAGAATGGCGCCGTCCGGCGGTGTGATCGACTTCAGGGCCGGGCCGTCTGCAGGCTTTACTTCCTTTCCCACGGGTGCCGCATCCGCCTGCTTGGTTTCAGCCTCGGTCGGTTTCACCGAGACCGCAGTGTTGGCCGGTGTCGCTTTCGCGGTTGCGTTCACGTTCGCAGAGTTACTGGCTGCCTGCTGGCACGCCATGCTGATAAACATTACAAAGATCAGCATGACGCTGCAGGTCGCGTTAGTTCTTGAAGTCATTATTAGTTTTCTCCGGTTATCACATCGAGGCATCGCAGGCCTTACACTATTCATCCTCGACTGACGGTAAAGGTGGAGCAGGCGCTGTTGAGTACTGTGCCTGAGATCGATGAATTGTCGCTTTCGACGTTGCCGTCGAGACCGACCATTAAGTAATTTGTCGGCCTTTTGATCCAGCGTGAGGGACGGAACATGATCTTGCCTGACCGTCGGTGATAGCTGCCCGACATCCAGTATCGGCCCGATGGGACGGCAGGGTTCGTGCTGTCGGCTGAGAACTTAAAAACGGCGGTGACGCTCGATGCGCTGGTTTGAAATATTGCTAACCGCAACTTGGTCAGGCCCTGGGCGCAGGTATAAGTGCCGGACCAATTACCAGCCATATTCGGCAACCGCTGCGCCGACGCCGGCGAAGGCACGATCAAGAAGAAGGCCAGCATCATCATCGCGAGGCTCATTACCCGCGCAAGATCTGAGCGGACTGCGGTGTTTAAGATGATCGATCGTTGGGTTTTCATATCGCCGTTTACGCCTCGTGTTCGTGTCCGGGGAAATGTAGCACTAAGGCTCGGTATTCGCAACAAAAATGGCTGATATGAATTGCCCTAGATTTAGCTAGGGGTTTAGGTCTAACAAAAGTTCGGGCTTTAGCCCAACCTCTCGCGAACCGCGCGTGGAGATCGGGCTAAAACCCGAAACATTTACTCCTGTCTAAAGGACGTGACGTTCTACTTTTCAGAATAGCAGAATCGCAGACCTGACCCCGTTCTCGTACCGTCCTCGTACGTAGCCGCGGTTCTAGATTTCTATTGTTGTGCTATAAGTAGTCGATAAAATATTGAGGTTGTATTTATGGACAGTACCGATATCGGTGAACTGAGATCTATGCTTGCACGCCTAGACAAGGTGTCAATTGGCCTTCGTTCGTGGTCGAGTAAGGAACGTACTTGGGACGAGTCTCGGACGCTCATTGACAATCTTCCTCTACGACTTTTCTCATTGGAGGACCGGACCAATGAATCTCGGCGGATTTTTTTGAGTGAAACAGTTACAGATGAAAGAAAACGACAGAAGACTTTCGCGGAGTTAGTCACATCGACCGACGACTCGCTCGACGTTTTCCTGTTATTCATTAACAGGTCTTGCGTAGCAGACCAAAAGTCCACGCAGGAAGAACTCAGGTTAAAGCTAATTGACGAAGCAAAATCCGAAGGTCGTGACATTGATAGTCAACAATTCTTTTCCGAGGTTAGCCGGAAGATAAAAGCGGTAGCCAAGACGACGCAGTACGACATGATACGTAAGTTTTTCACTGACGCTGCGACCCGAACTTGGCTAACGTCGCGGATGCGGACCGACACGAAGTTCGTTCGCGGGCTTGCAAGGGCGGCAAGGTACGGCAGGAGCCTTACGTCGGATGATCTTCAGCAAGGAGCAGCGGAAATCGTTCGCAAGCTAATCTCCTACGGAATGCCAATCACTTTAGAAGAACTTGGTATGCCGAAGGAGGTAGTAGGCTTGCCGGATACGGAGCAGGTTACGCGGACTCGTCCGATACTCAATGCACCCGTTGCCGATGAGATTCTACAGATCGTCGAAAGAGAGATCCGCAGGATTCGTTTGGCTGTAGAGCAGATTGAGAGTGATCGGAATCGAGTGACCGAACTGCCGTTCGAAATATTTCCACCGGGAGAGTGGGATGCGGATGACCTTATTGAGAGGTTTCGTTCTGGTGGGATCCGGTTGACAGAACAGGAAATTAGACGGTTGGAAGTAATTAAAGATACTTTCAAACCCGACCGAATCGCTGTCGGCAAACTGGATAGCCAAGGGTATAGAGGATATTTTGTTTTTATCTTCGATGGCAAGGAAAGAGTTATTGCCGAAAACCCGCTTTATGGAAATGCTACGTATATTATCAAAGGCAAGTGGGAAGAGATTCTTAAAGTGTTGACGCTATCGAAAAGTGAGGTTCGTCGACACCCGCAGTCGGCCTTCGTTGTACACAGGGAGAAACAACAGTGGCTTCAGGACTTACGATTGAAGTTTAGGTTTTAGTCATTACATCCAGGCATCGGAAACCTAATACTAGTAAGCAATCAAAATCGCGAGCGATGATTGTTATTTAGGTGCGACGACGGGCTTGAATTTGGTTTCGAAATCCCACGTCTGTTTTCTGATAAGCGTGATGGCCTTCGGGTCGAGGGTGCCTTCGGTGTCAACAACTGAAATAAAGAAGCCTCGAGAATCGATGGTAGCAATCTCTTCTTCAAAACTCTCCTTACCATTCGGCTCCGTTGCGGCAAAGATCGCATATTTGCGGTATACCTTTACCGGGTTGCCTTCGAGGGATTTTTCAATGACCGAATACTCGACGCTTTCCGGTTTCCGGGGTCCGTAAATGCGAAACTCATCGGAACCGTCAGGGCCCGGGCAAACAAACTCTTGCGGTCCTTTCCAGGATCGGCCGTCGGTGCTGCAATAAGTATTGTTGCCATAACCGACCATGATCGAGAAACTGCGAAGGGTTTTCCCGCCCCTTAGGAGTGTCTTTGTTTCTCTATCTATTCCTTCCGCCTGACGTTCGTTGATATCCGTCTCTGTTGAGACGAGCTTTCCGCGATCATAGGTTTCCGTGACGACAGTGAATACGAAAGGAAACGCAGCGTTGGTCTCGCTTACAGCATATTGAACCGTTCCATTGTAATCGGCGGCTGTGGTCGGTTTGATTTGGGCATTTAGGTTTATTGCTGCGTGGGCGATCAGTGTTAGGAATATGATGAGACGCATATGCTATGGCAGAAGGTAACTTTTCTTAGACCTTTGCTCAGAATCATAACAAAAACGGCCTCGTCCTGGCGGTTCACCTGTCACAATTTCTGTGTCCTGCTAGAAGCGTGAATTGGGGTTGAGCGCTTGTTTGACCGGGGGAGCTACAACGTCCCAGTGCTCTACGATCTTGCCTTCTTTAAGGCGAAATACGTCTGCTACGGCGTAGGGCGGAGCGCCGTCAGCGGGGGTAAAACTGGCGTGCAGAAAGACGAGATCGCCTTCGGCGACGGTTCGAATTACTTTCCAGGTCGGTTTCGGGACTTCCTTGATAAGCCCTTCCAAAAAGACGATCGTCGCTTCTCTGGTTCCTTCGGCAACGTCGGGTTTGTGCTCAACGAAGTCCTCACTCGCATATCTTTCGAATGCTGCCCGCGGTTGGAGATTGATCAGGCCCTGATCATAGAGCGCCAGGACCACCTGGCGATTGTGTTCTTCCGGACCTGCCTGCATTTGCGTTGCATCGGGTCGGGAACAGCCGATCAAGAATGCGAGAACGTAAAGCGTAAGGACCGCGACTTTGCAAAAAGAACAAAACCTCGGCATATCAAAACCACCTCCCATCCGATTTTGAGAAGAATAACAGAAAAGGCCCCGGCGAGTTGCCGAGGCCTTTTTGCACGCTGAAGCGTGAACTCTGAACGGTGGGTGTCGCCGGCAGGATGCCAGCGTTCCACTACATTCCCATTCCCATGCCGCCCATGCCGCCGCCCATGCCGCCGCCGTCGCCCTTTTCTTCCTGGACGTCAGCGATCATTGCTTCGGTGGTGAGCATGAGGCC
>JBEBGW010000309.1:0-5209 GCA_040081025.1 Pyrinomonadaceae bacterium
GGGCCTTCGAACCCATCAATTTTCTACGTGGCCTGACGAAATGAACCCCGCGACCATTCATAGGTACGTCCCACCCGAAGGTCTTTGATTCGCATCATATTCAAGGACGCAACTTCCTTGAGGACTGATTCGCGATAGGACGGCTTGATGTTGATGATAAACACCTCGCACTCAGGATCGTGAAATTTTTCTAACTCGCCCGCCAACGTCTCCGGCGTAAGGTGACACGACATTTCCGCGAGTTCAGCAAGCTCGTTCGGAAACGCGCATTCGATCAGTAGCGCCGATAATTTTCGATCGGCGAGCGAATCCCAAAATAGATCCATATTGGCCGTATCGCCGGTGAGCGCGATCGAGCAGGAATCATCCGAGATGATGAATCCCGAGCACGGAACCTTGTGATTAACCTCAACCGACTCGAATAACAATTCTCCGACACGAAAATTGCCGCCTTGGACGAACGGCCTATATTCAATTACCTTCCCATGGCTATTCTCCAACTCGGAGAAACGAGGATATACGGACCAATTGAAGACATCTCTTTCAAGGATCTCAATTACTTCGGAAGTAGCATGGATCCGAACGGGTTCCGTCAACTCTGAGAATTGGTCATCGATAAATAAGGGCAGGCCCGCGATGTGGTCCAGATGGGCGTGCGTGAGAACAATGTCTTTTATCGCCGACCGCTCGTCTCCGGTAACCGCCATTGCAAGGCTTCCCGCATCGACCGCGACGTTCCCGTTCAGCAGAAAACACGTAAGATGCTGCCGCGGCGACGCCTCACCGTTCTTTTCGAAGCTGCTTGGTAGAAGTTTAAGTTTCACGGCCTTCGGTTGGTGACGTGAACCGTTTGCACAAATTGCCTAACTATCGAGCACAAGTTTCTGCTCGACCGCCGTCGATCGCGTAAGTAGCTCCCGTGATCCACTGAGCCTTGTCGGACGCTAGAAAGTAGATCAATTCGGCGACCTCTTCGGGTTGGCCAGCACGCCCGATCGGATGCGTATTGGCCGCATTCACCAAGAACCGATCATAGTCTTCCTCAGTCATACCGCCGCGCTTATGAAGATTCGTTTCCACGACGCCAGGATTCACCGCATTCACCCTAACGCCCTTCTCCGCCAATTCTAACGCCATGCATCGCGTAAGTTGATCGATGCCGGCCTTTGATACGCAATAGGCCAAGACGCCGGGGAATGCTCGCGTTCCGGTTACGCTAGACACGTTAACGATATTCCCCTTCGACGCCTCAAGCAACGGCAGCACCTTCTGGCAAAGATAAAATACCGAACGAAGGTTCACGTCGAGCATCGTATCCCACTCGTCAAGACTCGTATTAGCAATGCTGCCCGACTTGATAATGCCCGCGCTGTTGATCAAAACGTCAATTTGACCGAATGAATCGCGTATTTCGGAGATCAAGCGGTCAATTTGGGTCGTTACGGTAACGTTTGTCAACTTCGGCGTTACGCTACCGGAGAATTCGCCGACTTCCTCATGAAGCGATGCCAGCTCGGCCTCATTCCGGCCGACCGCAATGACCCGTGAGCCTCGTTCCGCGAAAAGCTTTGCTGAAGCACGGCCTATACCGCTCGTCGCCCCAGTTATCAGGACCACTCTGTCTTTCATATGCATCTGGTGAACGCTAAGAATAGCAAGGGGTGGAACCTGCGGGCAACAAAGCAAAAAGACGACTGCTAACAGTCGTCTTTTCAACAATTACACGGGATCAGGATCGAGCTACATTTCGCTCGGTTGCGGATTCGCCTTGAAGAGCTGCTCGAATGCGAGACGTGTTTCTTCACGTTTTCGCGTCTGAAGGTCGCTGACCCAACCTGTTACATTCGAAACCATGTCGCGAGCAGCTTGCCGTTTCGTGCGGTTCTCACTGACGACCGGCTTTGCTTCCGGCTTCGGCTCACCTTTCTTTATGACCTTTATCTTCAACTTGTTAGTCATCGCTTTCCCTTCCTTGTTCTTGTTTCGTTCCCGTGAATTGTTTCGATTCACTATTCCTGACCTTAATCTCTTGAGCAACTCTCGTGCCGTAGTTAAGACGAGGTCAATTTATTTCTTTTGCGGAGCGTTACCCGCTCGTACTTAAATTCGCATTTTGCAAAGAAATGAGGACAAATTTGCGATCTGCCTAACTGATAAACGATTCAGCCTCGGATTTTGTTCCAACTGTTTCGCGGATAAACCCATTATCAGGGCCTTCAGTTACTAACGCGTTACGAAGGGCAAAAAACTATCAACAGGAACGCAACTTGCCGAAAAACTTGCGTGTCGCTAGTAGAAGCCCTCATCATTTACCTATCCGCCGGAGCTCCATTCGGAGTCTTAGTATTCTTTTCTCAAAGACCTTCGACCATTTCGTCGGTCACGCATGCGATTCTTGCGACCGCCGGTTGGCCGATATTCGGATCGTACCGACTGTATCGATCTCTGATTCGGCCCCGGAGTTTGCAAGTAGCCAAGTTCGATGATGATCTGATCGGAACTCTTGAGAGACTATCAGGCGAAGCCCCAACAGAGCCTGCTGAGTTATTCGCCATCGCCGGTCATCCAAATCCCTGGCTGGCGACAAACTGCTACTCCCGCAGCCGAAAAAAGGTGATTGACTCCCACCGCGATCGGCTTCTGTCGCCGGAACCCCTAGAAAATCCGGTGTACCCGATTTCAATGCCTCTTCCGATAAATCGCGACGACCTTCAGCGCGTCAATTCCTTCCAAACTTGAATTCCGCGACAAGCCTTCGTAACATTTCGTTAACATTTCGTTAACATCCAAAGTTTATTCCGGAGAAAAACACCTTGAAGCATAGGCTCAATTTATCCGTCATCTCTTTCGTTGCGGCAGGTTTGCTAGCGTTCTCGGCTCCGGCCGTAACTGGTCAGTCCCTCGGCGATTTTCAGATCTGGAATGAGACCACGCTCTTATTCCCGGTGATCAAAGAGACGGACAAGGACGGAAAAGAATCGGACAAACTCTCCCTTCTCGTCCTTGGCGTGCTCCGGCTTGGCCAGAACCGACTGTACCCAGTCGACGCTCGAATTGGTGCCGGCTTTGACCTGAAACTCAATAAGTACTGGTCATTCACGCCCACCTATGTGTACAGGCGTGGGGAACCGGTCAATAACGCAAAGGAATTCGAGCATCGACTACGTTTCGACGTGACAGTCGGCAACAAATGGAAGAACTTCTCGCTTAAGGACCGCAGCCGCGTCGAGTATCGCATTCGCCACAACCGCGACGATTCCGTACGCTACCGCAACAAGTTCACATACGCCTTTCCCGTGCGCCACAACAAGAAAGAGATCCTCTCGCCTTTCGTCTCCGAAGAGGTTTACTACGACATTACTGCGAAAGAATTCTCGACCAACGAGATCCAGGCGGGAATCTCTCGCAAGTTATCAAAGAACGTTTCCGCCGACTTCTTCTATATTCGGCGGGACGTCAACTCCGGAGCCATCCGGAACATCAACGGCATAGGCACCAACATCAAGATAAGAATCGACTGAGGCAATGCGGTAGAATCCTGATGTGCTCGTCCTACTTCACCTATTCGGACTTCTCCTCCTTGTAGTCTTGGGCTTCTACGTATTCGTCGCTGACCCGCGACGGCGTGCCAATCAGACGTTTGCCGCGTTCATCGCGTTCCTGGCACTCTGGACCATCAAGGACCTCATCTTCTGGGGCTTCGAACGTAACGACACGTTCGCGGGATGGTGGGCCGGTTCAAGTTTCATCATCGCTCTGTTGATGCAGGGTTCGTTGTCTGTATTCGCCTGGGTGTTCCCGGAGGATTCACGGACCCCGAGGCGAAAGGCAGCGATCCTGTTCTCTCCGAGCATCTTCCTGATCCCATCCGTATTCCTCGGACTTCTCTGGACAAGCGTCGGCTTTCGCGACGACAAGTTCTATATCGAGCTAACCGTGATCGCGTATGCGTTTACTGCATACATCTATCTTCTATACGCCTACGGAACATGGATCCTTTTCAAGAAGTATCTGCTTCTGAAAGGTACGCAGAGCGGCCAGCAGATCGCGGCGATCCTCGTAGCAACGGCCGTTACAGCCATCCTGAAAACGGTCGCAAACATCGCACTTCCCTATTTCGGCGTCTACGATCTGCTGCCCTACGGCGCGATCTTTCTGCTTCCCGGCGTGGTTATCTACGCCTTCGCGATCTCGAACTTCAAGCTCTTCTCGCTGCAGACCGCCCTCAACCAATTCCGCCTTTTCCCGATCACCTACAAGACCGCGATCAGCATCGCATCGGTCGCGATCGTCAGCTTCGTCGTGTTTCAGATCCCGATCGTATGGTGGGCGTTTCGCGACGGAATGACCGGCGACGCATGGCGGCGATATCTGGTGTTCAGCGTGATCTCAGCATTAGTTCCAAATCTGCTGCTGCTCTTGCTCGTCGTCCGCTCGATCTCTCGTCCACTTCAGCGAATCACGCTAGCGGCGGTCGAGGTGACAAACGGCAATTACGGCACGGAAGTTGATCTTCGCAAGAGCAACGACGAGATCGGGCTCCTCGCCGATTCCTTCAACGAGATGAGCCGAAAGATGGCTGAGGATATTGAGCAGCTCAAGACCCTGAACGAACAGCTTGCACGTGCCGAAAGGCTCGCGGCGATGGGTACGCTCGCCGCCGGAGTCGCCCACGAGGTGAACAACCCTCTCGCCTCGATCTCTTCACTCGTTCAGATGATGCGGGCTTCTGCGAGCGACGGCGACAGGCAGAAGCTTGAGATCATCTCCGAGCAGATCCAGCGGATCACACGCGTGACTAAAGACCTGACGGATTTCTCGAGGGTGCGGCCGGCGGCGAGATCGATGGTCGAGATCAACTCGGTGGTCGAGGCGGCGATCAGGCTCGCCAGCTTCGATGCCGCGTTTCACCAGCTCGAACTCAAACGCGAATACGCAGATGATCTGCCCAACATACTCGCTGACGCCGATCAGCTCCAACAGGTGTTCCTCAACCTGCTCCTCAACGCCCGCGACGCCATGCCGGACGGAGGCAGGCTCGCTGTCACCACCTCACGCGACGCGACCGATATTCTTGTATCGATCGAAGACTCAGGTGCCGGTATCGAGGAATCTGTCCAGAAACAACTATTCGACCCCTTCTTCACCACCAAACCCGCAGGCAAAGGCACCGGCCTCGGCCTCGCCGTCTGCTACGGCATCGTCACCG
>JBEBGW010000034.1:0-19069 GCA_040081025.1 Pyrinomonadaceae bacterium
ATAACCTCGCCGGGGGAGGGTCTTAATATACTGAGCCTCATTTGGGCCTTCGCCGAGAACCTGCCGAAGGCTCGATACGCTCTTTTTCAGGTTCGATTGCTCGACGAAACTGTCCGTCCAAACGGCGTCCATCAGCTCATCGTGCGAGAGTGTTCGGCCTTCGTTCTGTAGGAAGACGGTCAAAAGATCGCAGATCCTCGATGAGATCGGTATCAGATCACCGTTTTTCGACAAGGTTCGGCGCCTTACATCAAAGTTAAAATCACCAAATTCGTAAAAACGCACTCCGGACCGATCCATGTAAGTTATTGACTTAGAACAGGTTAGCTCCCTTCACCGTTTTTCACCGCTTTTCACCTGTTGAATTCGCTCTAAGTTACCAGATTTTTCACTCGTTGAGAACGACATTCACCTAAAAACCTGCGAAATTCGCTTCGTCGGCCGCAAAAGGTGCCCACCGGAGACCGGCCGACAGATAACTGGAGGAAACAAAAATGATCACAACGATGCCCGTATTCATAAGCTCACTATTCACGCTCTCGTTCCGTACCGTTGACGCTGATGCAAAATCCGCGATCGAGACCGCGCGGCAAGCCTTCGCAGACGCCGAGACCGAAATGAACTTCGGCGACCTCGCGAAAGGCCTGATCTCAAAGCACACCGGAGCCTCGAGCGAGAACCTTACCGAGATCGCGTGCTGGCATTACGAACGCAGCGTCAAACAGTTTCGTCTGGCGATGGGCAAGTTTCAGATCGCAAGCCGTCATGACCTTCCTTCGAAATACTCGAAGTATGTCGAATCGAAGAAGTCGAAGTGCGTCGAGCGAGCAAACACGGCGTTCGCCAAACTCGAACAGGCTCGATAAACGTCCGAAAGCTTAGGACGGTCAGGAAATACCCATGAAACGAATAGCAATCTATACATTTATCTTGGCGACTCTATTGACGGTCGCACCTGGTCTTACCGCAGAGGCTAACGCACAGAGCGGCGCTCCGCACCTTCTGAAGCGGACGATCGAGGTCAAACCGCGGCGATTCCTTAGATGGTGGCGAAATCCGGCGGCTGCCGAGCCTGTCTACAACACCTGGAGCTGGGCACCTGAGATCAAGTTCGCGGTCAACGGCCCGGTCGCAGGCGGAAGCCAGATCACGGTTGAGTTCGACACCACCGACGGCAAGCCGTGGTTCACTCAGCGAATGCGTACGCCAACCCTTGATGCCGACCGGTGGGAACTTGTGGACACCGCGGAAGAAATGAGTTTCGACACTCTCGAGAAGAAGGCGATCACAACACCTGCGGGACTCTTTACTTTCAGAATAAGGATGAAGAACGCCCTCGCCGGGACCGATACGGTTTTGTTCACCGGCAAATATAAGATCTCGACCTACTCGCCGGACCCGAAGATTCCTGAGTATCAGGGTAAAAAGGAATTCTTCGTGGATGAGGATTGGCGCCTGCCGATGGCGTGGCTTTGGTTGAATCCTCAAGGGAATGAAGACGCTCCGATCCTGTGCCTTCAGGCGTGGTTCAAAAATTCGGACTCAAACGACCAGATCGAAGCCTTCCTGTTCCATAACGGAAAACAGATCGTCAGTTCGAAAAGCGGTACGCCGGAACAGACGCTGACCAACGGCGTCGATGAGAAACCTTATCGCTACAGTATGAGGATGTTTTACTTCCCGACCGTCCGCGGGTCCAACGAAAACCGGCACGGCGCGTACAACAGTTCCTTCTTTCTCGACAAGAATCCGGGCGAATACGAGATAAAGATATTGTCCAAGGGTGAACTGGCTCGTTCCGTGAAGTTCACGGTTGGAAGTAACGGAAAGATGGTCGACAACGGAGTAGTTTCGAAGAACTTTATCGGCGGCATTCGCACGCTGGTCCCGATACAGATTCTCGGCACGAACGACGGTATGTGGAACAAGACCGCGTGGCAAACGGGCGCTTTCTATGCAAATCCTTTAACCGGATTCTCGGCACAGTGAGGAAAACTATGAAAGACCGAATTATCTGCTCCGCCCTTCTAGCTATTGCGACGGTTTCCTTTTCGATGGCGTGTTCATCGGGCTCGGCAAGGACGCCGGACGTGAAACAGCCCGTTGCTGCGGCGACAAACGCCGAGGCATCGGAGGTGGTCAAAGAGATCTACGAGTTGGCGATCGGGAGACGATGCTCCGAAATTCCTTCGAAGCTTTCCGAGGACTTCCGTTCGGCGGCCGGGTCAAGCAAAGACGAACTCGACGCTCTGTGCGATTCGTTTACGGACAGCGGAAAGATCTCGTCCATCGCTATTACGACGGAATCGATCACGGGCGATAAAGGCACCATACGGGTCGCACTTACGCACAGGGACGGTCGAGTGGAAGAAAAGGACGAGCGTGTTAAACGCGAAAGCGGTACTTGGCTAATGGATTCCTAGGTCTTGACTTACCCGGGAATCCGACCGCATCCTGCCGTATTGTTTCTCCAGCGGCGAGATGCGGTCGTTTTGTTTTATTGGGCCGCGGCTTTCTCGATCTGCTGCGACAGCCGTTCGAGGATCATCGCAATGACCTCAACCTGATCCTGAGCTTCCTTCCAATTTCGTTGTTCGATCGCCTCACGAATGCCCGGCAAAGTCTTCACCCCATAGCCGGTATAGAATCCGGGTGCGTAGATCTGATGGCGAAACCAGTCACGCCGCGGCAGTCCCTGCGGACGCGTCAGCAACCGCTCTGTGGTGAAAAGAAGTTGGTCAAGAGCAGGGTTCCCGGCCGTTCTGCCTGAAGAAGACTTCTCATACTTCTTCGCGCTTTCAGCAAGTCTCACGACCGCGTTCTCTAGCGGGGCGAAATTCAGGAACGGCACTTCGTTCTTTTTCGAAGGAACGATAAACGTCAGCTTCGGATCTTGAGCGTCCTTGAGCATTCCACTGTCGATCAGGCGGTTCATTTCACGGGTCTCATCGCGAAGACTCGTAGTGAGATTCATTACCTCTTTCGCATACGTGTTCACAGTTTCGGCAAAATTTGTGAACTCAAACGGTAAGGTGTCGGCATTCGCAAGCCTGAGCGTCGCGTGACCGCATACCTTAGCCAGGGCAATCCCATAGGCGAATCCGGGATCGCCAAAGCGGGTGTAATGATCGAAAGAATCGTAAACCGAATGATACGATCCGCCGTCGCTCTCGCCGCCAAAGCCGAGGTTTAGCGATGCGATACCAAGGTGCTGCAGAAATGGCGTGTAGTCGGAGCCTGAGCCGAGCGGCGAGATCGGCAGGTCGCTTCGCTCTCTAGCGATCTTCTTCTCGGCAGCCGATCCGAACACGATCTCGGAAGCACGCAGCCGTTCGTGAACTGTCAGCTTCGTTTGCGGATCGCCAACAGAGCGGACCACTTCGTTAATGAATTTCTCGAGCGTGTGGGACCCGCCCATGCCGAGAAATCCACGGCCGCTCGAGTCGGTATTGATATAGACAGCGGCTTTCCGTCGCAGTTCGTCCGCGTGAAGCTCGGCCCATTCCGTCGAGCCGATCAATCCTTCCTCTTCCGCGTCCCAAGACGCATAGACGATCGTTCGCTTGGGCTTCCAGCCTGTTTTTGTAAGTTCGCTGACAGCACGTGCTTCCTCCATCATGGCGACGAGCCCGCTGATCGGGTCGTTGGCACCGTTCACCCATGCGTCGCGGTGATTGCCGCGGATGATCCACTGGTCGGGCAACTGGGCACCAGGCATCTTCGCGATCACGTTATATATCGGCTTGATGTCCCAGTTGAACTCAAGCTTCATCCGAACGGTCGGTGTGGTGCCCCCAAAGTGATACGTGATCGGCAGCCCGCCTCGCCAGCTCTCAGGGACTACTGCTCCATCGAGATTTCGAAGCAGCGGCAGCGCGTCGGAATATGAGATCGGCAGAACGGGGATCTTGGTCAGCGTCTCGGCTTTCTTGATGTCGATGCGCTTTGCATTCTTCGTTGCACCGATCCCTTTCGTCAAAGGATCGCCCGGATATAGCGGCATATCCATCACCGAACCGCGCTGCACCCCATCCTCATTTCTGAATGCTCCCTTCGGATAGACATCGCCCTGAAAATATCCGTCATTCCGTGGATCCGAATAAATGATGCAGCCGATCGCACCATGTTCGGCGGCGACCTTCGGCTTGATCCCCCGCCACGATCCGCCATAGCGAGCGATCACTATCTTCCCTTTTACATCGATCCCGCGACGCTCAAGTTCCTCGTAATCCGTCGGCGTTCCGTAGTTAACGTAAACGAGCGGTCCGGTCACATCGCCATCGATCGAGTAGGCGTTGTACGACGGCAGCTGCTCGCTGACCTGACCACTGGTCGCGTCTCCTTCGACACGCGGTTCCTGCAGCTTCATCGTGAACCGCTCGGGGGCCGTCATTTCGACGACACGCGTCTTCGGCGTCGGGAAAAGAACGTGAAATTCCTCAAGCTTCGTCTCATAGCCCCACGAGCGAAACTGTGCGGCGATGAAATCTGCGTTTTCTTTGTTGTATGCGGAACCCAGATGATGCGGCCGAGCAGTCAATCGCTTCATCCATTCGCGAAGGTTATCAGCCTTGAGCGAAGCATCGAATCTTGATTCCAGTCCGGTCTGGCTCGCGGCATTGTCCGCAGAGAATCCAAGTATCTTCGGAGCGCTTATTTGACCAAGCACGGTTGAAACGAGGCACAGCAGAATGATTGCAGAAAGAATCTTTCGGGACATCCAGAAACTCCTTTGTTAGTTGATGAAAATATCGAGTGAAAATATTACTCTCCGCAATTTGGACGAACGATCCGCGCCGAACGGGATGGCTCAATGTCCGAAACTTCAACATATTCCAGACATGGCGTACCGCGACCTAACGTCCCTTCTTGCTGAATATTAGTCCGGCATCTTCCGGTGAAATGTTGAATCCCAGAAGCTTTGCGGCCCTTGAAATTCCGGGGTCTCGTTTCTTCAAGAGATCGTCAGGCGTCGGCAAGACGAGTTCGTCGGGGACGACGCCAACCTTTTCGAGACGTTTGCCGTCGCTCATTATCATATCCGCGATCGTTATACTGAATCCATATGGGATCCGGTCGTCGATCCCATGCAAATGGGTCGAAACTATCGAGATCATGACCTGCCCTGACGAACGATCTCCGGCTACTATGGCCCGTCCTTCTAACTGTACAACGCGCGCGAAGAGTTCGGCTGCAGACGCCGATTCAGAATCGACGAGCACTACCATCTTACCCGCGAATGCGTTTTTCCCAGACCCTTCGACCTTGATCTGCCCTGTTCCTTTTCTTTCGATCGTCTTGCCTACTATGGTCTCCTTTTCAAAGAATACTTTAATGAGTTCTTCTAGAGAGTAGATCAGGCCGCCACTGTTCCCTCTGAGGTCCAAGATCAACGATTGGCCTTTTTGGATCTTGCCGATCATTTTGCCGACTTTGATATCGCTAAATTCGAAACTGGGGATCTTCCAAACCACTAGTCCTGGGACAACCTCCGCAAACCCCTGCCGGGTTCTGTTTCGAAAATTTCTTTCAAATTGGAGTCCAAGATCGCGGCTGGTTGGCTTGAAGACACTTTCTTTCTCAAGTTTTGCTTCGATCTCTAACTGATAACGATTACCGCTGGGCTTTTCAATTATCAGCGGCAATTTAAATCTTGGTGCGAGAACCTCGTAATGGTAGCTAAGCAGGTCGAAATGCTCACGGGATGCGATAAACCCGTCGAGCATGTGAATTCTGTCGCCGGGACGGAGTCCCTTTTTCCACGCGTCGCTGGATTCGTCAAGGCTGGTAATGTAGACCTTTTCGCCGATCGGAGCTAAAGTCCAACCGAACTCTACAGAGATAGTTTTGGGCGGTGGAAGAAATGCAAGGTGGGAATCCTGGAACGGATAAAGAACTCGAGCGACAATATCGGTCATTTCTTCGACTGACTTTGCACCTTCGATCAATTCATTCGCCTTTTTTAGACTCGCCTCCAAGTCGATACCTTTGAAGGTCGGGTCATAGTAGTACTCCTTCATGTCATGACGGAGATTCTTCAAAACCTGTCTATGGAGCTGCCGCTCGGCGCCCAGATCTTGGGCGTAGGATATGGTCTGAAGCGCAATAAGTATTAAGCAGGCTGTGAGAAGTGGGTGTTTCATACTCCGATTATCTGGGGTATATGGAGCAAGTGTAAGTGATCAAATCGAGAGATTCTGCAACTCCACGTCCGAGAGTTCGATATTCATCCTCAGCAATGCGGTCGAGCATGTTTTGCCTTGCGCGTCGGTCATGAGGCTGAGGGTTCCGCCGCCGCCGAGGGCTCCGTGGAGGAGGAAATTGAGAGCGTGAAGGTTAGGAAGCTCGAACCTTTCAACATCGCCTTTTACAAGCGTGCCGAAGTGTTGTTTGACGGCGTCGGCCGTTACTTCGCGGACGAGAATCGGATAATACTCATCTTTGAGAGCGATGAGGCCGACGTTGGCGGTGTCGCCTTTGTCGCCGGAGCGTGCGTGGGCGAGTTTAGTTAATGAGACCTTCATTTCTTAAATATGGTTGAGCGTAATAGATCGCGGTGATCGCGAGCGAATGGGTAATCTCACCATTGTGCACTAGGTTTTCGAGTTCCGAAAGCGGGACGAGACGAGTGAGAATGCTCTCGTGATCGTCGAACGCCACTTCCGCGGTCTTCTGACAATCGAGGGCGAGAAAATGGTGGATCGTGTTGTTTTGGATAGCGGGATTGGGAAACGAACGGCCGATCGCGATCATTCTTCCAGGCGTATATCCGGTTTCTTCGATCAGTTCGCGACTGGCGGAGGCAAGCGGATCTTCACCGTGGTCAGCCATCCCGCCGGGGACCTCGAGTATCATTGAGCCGCTTCCGTGGCGGAACTGCTCGATCAGGACTACCTCGCGGTCTTTCGTAACCGCAACAATGTTTGCCCAATCGGGATTCTCAACCACGAAGAATGTGGATTCAACGCCATCGGAATTGCGGCGGCAGGTGTCCTCTCTAACTTTGAACACGCGGCAATCGGTTAATTCACGGCTGGAAGTAACCGTCCATGTTTCGGCTTTGTCAGACATATTGCTTTGCATACAAATCATCGCAGAAATGTGATTGAATGAGAATAATGAACTCGAAGAGATCACTTCTAGTACTGATCCTTGTATTGACCGGCGGCTCGACTGTCCGCGGTCAGCTTTTACAGGAAGTGCCTCCACAAGAGATGATCAATCGGGCACGCGATCGGACGAAAGTGTACCTGGAGACGTTCAAGAATCTGCTTTCGGAAGAAAAAAAGACATTTGAGATCTACGAAAAGAACGGAAAGGTCAAGAAAAGGAAGACGGTTGAATCGACGTTTCTCGTATATCAATTGGCTAAAGATGCCGGACGCATCGCGGAGTTTCGAAATGTTGTCTCCGTTGACGGGAGAAAGGTTGCGAATGCTGACGATCGAGCTAAGGATTTCTTTGAGAAGGTCGTTGCTTCGGACAATTCGCAGAAGGAATACGAGCGGATACGCGACGAGAGCAGCCGGTTCGACGAGGACTTTGCGATCAACGGCCTCACGCTATTCCAAGCGATCGCCCTTGCCGACGAACTTCGAGGAAGGTTCAGGTTCACCATGGCAGGCCGCGAGTCTATCGGCGGAAAGAATGTCTACGTTGTGCTCTTCGAACAGATCCGAGCTGATCCCGCCATCACTGTGAACTCACCCACTGCCTCGCACAACTATGACATCGAGATCGAAGGAGAACCCGGGATCCAGTTAGACGCACGCATCCGGGGTAAGCTGTGGATAGATGCCGAAACATTCAACGTCCGGCGCGAACTTCGCGAGAGGACCATACAACCCGTGGGATTCCCGCAACCTGTTGTGGTCGCAGAAGATTTGCTTGAATACTCTGACAGCGGATTTGGAATTTTTACACCACAGACTTTGTCACACCTTCAGTATCGAGTGCGGCTTAAGGAACGAGAGGTCACTAAGGACACGCGAATCAGTTTTGAGTACGGAAAGTTTACGCAGCCCGATGTGGATGTGAAAGGCGAGGTCAAAGATAAGCCTGAATAGCCGTCTGAAGCGGATCGTCCACGATTTGATCGATCAATCCAATTTCGAGCGCCTCGTCCGCTGAAACCTTCTTTCCCGTGAGAAACATCTCGAGGGCCGCAGTCTCGCCAACTAATCTCGGCAGTCGCTGAGTACCGCCCCAACCCGTCATTATTCCCAAACTGCCGCCGGGGTGACAGAATTCTGCATTCGGCGAGGCGATCCGTGAATCACACGCGAGTGCAAGGTCCAGGGCTCCGCCGTAACAGTATCCATTAGCCGCCGCGATCGTCCGCGCATCGATCGTAGCTATCATATTCATCAACCGCTGCCCGCGATCAGCAAACCCAGCCGCGTCTGCCCAGCTCACGTTCGCGATCTCTCGCAGATCCGCTCCCGATGCGAATACGCCGGCGGATCCTGTGAAGACGAGGGCACTTAAATTCGGCTCAACGTTCGCGACCGTAACGATCAAGGCGTCCAAGACATCGACCGATAACGGATTCCGGACCTCCGGGCGCGTGAAGCGAAGGATCATCGCAGATCCGACGCGCTTGATAGTGAATCCGTTCGACAATTGCATCTTGCGGTTCAATAATATGGCGTATGTTACGCACTAACAAAGCACATCCGTGGCACGGCGTGCCGATCGGCGACGGAGCACCGGACGAAGTGACCGTATTTGTCGAGATCGTTCCGCGGGATACGGTCAAATACGAGGTGGATAAGGAGACGGGCTATCTCAAGATCGACCGGCCGCAGCAGTATTCGAATGTAGTTCCGGCGAACTACGGATTCATTCCTCAAACCTACTGCTCCGAACGCATTGCAGCACTCGGGCGTGCGAAGACTGACATCGAGATACGCGACGGCGACGGCGATCCGCTGGACATTCTGGTCCTCAGCGAACATCACATACCGCGCGGCGACATTATTCTTAAAGCGCGACCGATCGGCGGATTCTGTTTGATCGACGACAACGAAGCTGACGATAAGATAATCGCTGTCCTAAAAGGCGACAAGGTGTTCGAACAGTACAAGGAGATCTCAGAGCTTCCCCCGGGTATCCTCGAAAGGTTCGAACACTACTTCCTCACCTACAAATCGCTGCCCGATGCTCCTAACGTTTGTGAGATCGCATTCTCCTATGGTCGCGAAGATTCGTATGAGGTCATCCGGAATGCGGTAGCTGACTACGGTGATCTCATCAAAACCATGCGGTGACTTTCTATGATTTTCTGAGGAGCTTTAATAGTGCTTCTTCTTCGGGTTCGAGTCCGAGTTGCTTCCCCTTTATCCTCCGAATCCTCCGCGGCGTAAATTCCTCGATCGTGCTGCCGGCCGCGTACGCATCAAGAACCGCTGGATGTATGTAAGAGCTTCTACAGACGGCGGGTGTATTTCCAAGCTCTTCAGCGACGCGTTTTACAGCGTTTACGACATTCTTCTTTATTTCTCCCCCGGTTTCACCTTTTCCGATCTCGGCTAGGGCACTTGCCGCCAATAGAGTTCCGCCCCAGGTGCGAAGGTCTTTCGACGAAAACTGGGTGTCGGTCAGGTTTTTGAGATACGTATTGATGTCGGCAGGTTTGATCGGTCGCCGCTTTCCTTCGGGGTCAGTGTATCGAAACAATCGCTGTCCTCGCGGGATCGCCGCGACCTCTTTGACGACTGAGGTAAGCTGATCGTCGACCAGTACCATTCGATGCTGTACGTGACTCTTGCCCGCGAAATCGAAAACAAGTTTGCCTTTGGGTTTGAAGGTTATGTGATCCTTCTTGAGCGTTGTGATCCCATAGGTCTTATAGTGCTTCTCGCTCTGTTCGGTTCCCACGCGGAAGTAGAGTGAGTTGATCAGTCGGACCATCGCGGCGAGAACCTTCTCCTTCGGAACCCCGTCCAACGCGAGATGCTTGCTCGTAACCTTTCGTAGTTCCGGCAGGTGTCGGCCGAATTGCTCCACCTTTGCGAACTTCTCGCGTCCTTTCTTTCGTGTAAAGGTCGGGTTATAGCGATACTGTATTCTTCCGCGGGTGTCCATCCCGACAACCTGAAGCCTTCCAGCGGCAGACGGACATATCCGCACATAACGCCATGCAGGCGGAATTACAAGATCTTTTATCCGTTCGAGGCTAGTCTTGTTGGTTATCTCTTTGCCGTTACCGTCGAAATATTTGAAGCCCTTGGACTTTCCACCACGACGCTCCCACCATTTTGTACGCCGGCCTTTCGCGATCGTTTCCCGACCGGCAGCTGCATTGAATATCTCCATTGTCTTAGTCGCCACAACTAGTACGGTGTCCGTTTTTCGTCGAATCTATTGCGTCCCGATTTGATACGCCTCTGCACTCCCGCTATGTCTAAGCAATTGAAATTCCACAGTTTACGCATTTGGCACAAACGTTGCGAGAGTTGTTGCGGGAGCCGGATCACTCGGCTAGACAGATAAATAGGGAAACAAGGAGAAACGTTATGCTTTGGACAATTCTTATAGTTCTTTTGGTTCTTTGGGCACTTGGTTTTGGTTTTGGCGGAGCTGCGGTCGGAAGTCTGATCCACCTCTTATTGGTGTTGGCACAGGAAGGCGGGCGGTCTAACGGCCATTGAGAAGAGGCTCACTCATTGAGTGAGCCTCTTTTGTGTTTTTTTCGGGGAGGTGAATGAAATGCCTGTTATCCCTAGAGTTTTGTATGTCGACGATGATGTCGATAATTGCGAGATGATGAAGTATTGGATCCGCGAAGAATGCGGGTGTGACATCGCGATCGCCATGGACGGAAAGCACGCCCTCGAGATGATCGACTCGGAATTCTTCGATCTCTTCCTGCTCGACTACTGTTTGCCCGATACGACAGGTATCAAGCTCTGTGAAAAGATCCGGGCAATCTACCCCGATGCACCGATCGCCGTCTACAGCGCTCTGGATCGCGACATTGATAAGCAGCGGGCCCTCGCTGCCGGAGCCACTTCGTACATGGTCAAGCCCGAAGAACTCGACCAGATCAAGCCGTTCCTTAAGCGTCATTTATCGCGCGCGACTCCGGCAAATCGCCCTCTCGAAAAAACTACCGCGGAGCCGCCCTCCAGCAAAGGCGTACACCGCGGTAGAACAAGAGCGTCCGGCATTGTCTAGCCGCACTATTGCGGAGAGGTCGGGGCTGAATTCGCCGGGGTGGTTGACTCATCATCGGCTTTATCCCACATCGGAGCAAGATCATAAGGCTTCTTGCGTCTGCAGCCGCACGAGCCGTCAGAGCAAGGTTTTGAATCGAATGGACAGTAAGTCCATTCTAAACCAGGGTCAGTCCGGCGGTGATTACCGCTCTTCAGGGCTTGCCTGCTGACGAACGCCACTCTCGAAACACATCCACCTTTCTCCTTGTAGAAATCATTCAAGATGTTCGCCAACTCTTTAAGCTCGTCCGATCCGTGTACCATTCCCGCGACATAGACAACCAGATATCCCTTGGAAAGCGGGTTCACCTTATAGACTTCTGTTTCGAGAATAAATGCTTTTTCTTCATACTGTTTCGCCAGGCCCGTCGGGGAGTCCTTATCCTTGATCTTCTCCTCGATCTTAAGTTGGACTTTTTCCCTTCGAGTCTCAATATCCGATAAGTCGCATTCTCCCTCGGAGGCCCTAGCTGCCGGGGCGGATTTCTGGGAGTCCGAATTTGCCGTTGCGACAACGTTGGCGTTTGCGGATTGATTGGCCGGCGCTGACGGCTGTGGTCCGCAGCCTGCCGAGCTTAGGACTACGACGACAAGCATGAGAGCTACGAGGGGGTTCCCTAGGGTTCTGTACATTAGGTTTTCTCCATTGTGTTCTATTGGGTGAGCATAGAAAGCAGCTTCGTTCGTGTCTGCTTTCCGAAAACGATGAATCGTCCATCATCGGATAGTCCCAGGTTCGATATAAGTATCTTTGGATCGTTGACAACCAGATGTTGAGTTTCAGCTCCGTCCGTTAACGAACGAGTCAGAATCGTCACCAGGTCCCCGCTTCGCCTGACATACGCCAGTACTCGACCGTCTTTTGCCAAATGAATATTGTTAAAATAGGCAGACTCTAAGGTGCCGATCTTTCGAGGCTGACCCCCCTTGTTGAGCGAAACGGAATATATCTCGGTATTCGGCGGCGTGGGACTCAACTGATTTCGGTCGGTCCGCAGCGCAAATAACACGTCGGAACCTTCGCTCGAAAGTCCTATAATCCTCACCGGATCGAGCCCTTCGTGAAGCTGCCGTCTGTAGCCGTCTGCAACATTGGTAGAGTGGATCTGAAATCGAGCCTCGGGGTTCGGAGCCCTGGGAGAAGGGTTAGACGAGGCCACGACAGAACGTCCGTCGCGCGTCCAAAAAGGACTCGCTTCTTTCCAGTATTCAGACGGCTCGCTGACCAAAGAAACTCCGGGCCCCGGTGTCTCGGCATCCACGATCCGGATGTGCCATATATTTTGATCGCGGCCCACGACCGCGATCTTTTTATCATCAGGTGACCACGCAATATTGCTTGAGCCCACTAAAAAGTAGGGCGCCATAGAAAGATTCGGAAGCCCTACGCTATCGTTCAGTCGAGTCTGATCTGTCCCATTAGAGCGCGACTTCCACAATTCGTACACGGCCTCCCGTCTTCGAATAAAAGCTATCCATTCGCGATCGTTGGACCAGGACGGAAGGAACCCCGGAATATCGACGTTCGAGCTCCTTACGGAAGATCCAGGCGCTGTCTTGATCGATGCCAAGTCCGGGCGTTCTGAGTGAGTTCCTGCCTGATACGAGATCGAGCCGTCCGCGGCAATATCGGGCCAGAACTCCAACGAGACCTCGTTCGCAACGATGGTTTCTTTCGAAGCTGTCGTATCGATCTTCCAGAGGTCGGAGGTTTCAGCCAGCGAACTGTAAAGAACTGCACCATCCCTCGATACATCGTGGACGACGAAATTCGTGTCACCGTTCGATCGTTGAAGAGATGACTCCCCGTTAGTGGAAGCTTCGACAACATGGAGGATCTGTTCCACGCTAAAGCTGGCGAAGACGCTCTGCCCGCTGGGGTGCCACTCAATATGATCGATCTGGTTGGGCGAAGTGCCGATCGACTTAGCAGCGCCACCAGTCACGCGTTGAACGTTAAGTTTCCAGCCCAAGTTCTCTTTCGATGAATAGGCAAGATAGCTCTCGTCGTCCGATATCCGTATCGCATTGGCGATAACGCCCCTTTCGCGAAAATTGGTCGCTTGTTCTGGAACTCCCGAACCGTTAGCTCGGAACATTTCCCCTCTCGACTCAAAGAAAAGAGTTCCGTCCTTGCCCCATAGGAGCGGACGGAAGGTCCTTTCAACGGCGGCCATCTTCGCAACCGGTCCGCCCGTGAACGGGGTCCTCCAAATACCGGGTGAATTATCAAACTCCGAGTAGAACGCTATTTCTTGACCGTCCGGCGACCATATTGGGTATTGGTTGTATGAACCGTTCTTCGTAACCTGAACTGGGTCCCCTCCGACAACCGGCTTAACCCAGATCTCCGTGGAATCTCCCTTGCGCGCAGAAAAAGCGACCAGCTTCCCGTCCGGCGAGAATGATGCCGATGTAACCAATTCACTCGCTGAACTGCTCCAGCTTGTGATCGGAACAGTCCGCATTAGCGACGGCGAAGCAGATCTCAAGGAGACGCGGTCCCACGCCCACCAGCCAGCTGCTAGCAGTCCCGCGGCTACAAGAATTATCACGGCCGCTATCGGCGACGGCTTCTTAAAGGTGCTCGAGACAAATCTCCGAATTGAATGCTGATGTGTTGGGCGGATCTGTGTGCGGTCAGACTTCGCGGGATCCACTTCCGCCGTATCCCGTGGATCTTCTGCGAGCTCAGTCTTGAGCAGCTTCAATTCAGCCTCGAGTTCAGCCATCGACGAGAACCGTTCCTCGAGGTTCTTTTTTAGACACTTTTCAACGAGAGCTATCAGTCGCTCCGGAACGGCTTCAACGAACTCATCCATCCGACGCGGCTCTTTCGTAAGGATCGCGGCCATCGTATCGGCAAAACTGCCCCCGGCGAATGGCGAATGGCGTGTGACCATTTCGAAGATGATGATCCCGAGGCTGAAGATATCGGTTCGGCCGTCGAGTTCTTTCCCGCGAGCCTGTTCGGGCGACATGTACTGGGGCGTCCCGACGATCAGTCCAGGTGAGGTCGAACCGGAATCAAGCGTCAACGCATCGAAGTCGCCGCCGTTCAACGTTGTGAACCCGCGCGCCTTTGCCAACCCGAAGTCGAGAACCTTCACAGCCCCATCATGTCGGATCATTACGTTGTCCGGCTTTATGTCACGGTGTACGATCCCGGCCGCGTGAGCGGCGGTCAGAGCAGACGCCGCCTGAATGGCAATGTCGACTGCCTCGGCAAACGGAACTCGGCCCTGTGCGATCCTCGTTCCAAGCGTCTCCCCTTCGACGAACTCGCTGACGATGAACTGAATGCCGCCGCGATCGCCGATGTCGTGGATGATCAGGATGTTCGGATGATTTAAGGCGGAAGCAGAGCGGGCTTCTTGCCGAAAACGACGGACGCGATCGGGATCGCGCCGAAATTCGCTGTTCAGAAACTTGATAGCGACCTTTCGGCCGAGCCGCCTATCTTCGGCAAGGTACACTTCGGCCATACCGCCTCGTCCGATCAACTCGATCAGACGATAGTGGTCGGGGAGCACATTCTCATGATCAATAGAAAACGTGCGGGTTTGTTGTGATTCGTTCGAAGAATGAACCATTGAAAGCCCGAGTTGCGACGGAAGCCTCGGCATCCAAAAACACGACTCCGAGATTATTGCACGGAATAGAAATTATCTAACAACAATTGCCTGCCGTAACGTTAATCTCAGCTTGGAACTTCGGCTGCGCATACCTGTCCTGGCGGGTTGATCACATTTGTCCGAATCCGAAAATGCGACAAAAAATTCAAAAAAATGAATTTTCTTCAAGAATAGTCAACATTTCAGAAGTCCTAAAAACTAAAAGTTACGCTCATTCTCGTTCTTTTTCATAATCGCAGCTTGTGGAACGATAAATGCGTCCAGCGCAAGGAACCCGTATTTCAACCACAATTTAAGGAGAATCTATGAATTACATGAGGAATCAAGGTAATTTCTTTAGACGTTTTGGACAAGTACTGCTGCTAGCCTTGTTTTTGTGTTCTAGCCTCTATTCCCAAGCCGGGACATCGTCGATCTCAGGAACTATTTCCGAGGCTCAGGGAAATATTGTAGCTGGTGCGACGGTTGTTCTTACGAGCGAACAGAATGTTCGTCGAACTGCAACCACCAATGAAAGCGGGTTCTATTCCTTTACTTCCGTACAGCCGGGAACGTTCACCATCGAAGTCGAGGCAACCGGGTTCAAGAAATCCAGCCTCACTCCGTTTCAGGCTCTTGTCGACAAGGCGACGACGATCAATGTCACTCTTGAGGTCGGACAAGTTTCCGAAACCGTAACCGTCAACACAACGGGTGTCGAGAACATCATTAACACGCAAGACGCGAAGCTTGGAGCTAATTTCGTTTCGAGACAGATCCTTGAACTTCCGCTGCAGGGCCGAAATGTTTCGACCCTGCTCAGTCTCCAGGCAAACGTAACTCCGGACGGCTCGGTCGCCGGTGGACGCAGCGATCAGGCAAACATCACGCTCGACGGCGTGGACGTCAATAATCAGCAAGACGCATCCGCTTTTGCTCCGGTTCTGAGAGTCAATCCTGACACCGTCGAGGAATTCAGAGTTACAACCTCCAATCCGGACGCAACGCAGGGACGCTCGTCCGGTGCCCAGATCTCACTGATCACTAAGTCTGGTACGAATCAATTTCGTGGTGCTCTATACGAATATCACCGCAATACTGCTACTACCGCCAATAGTTACTTCAACAATAAGGCTGGAGATTATGTTGCGACGGACGCCAACGTCGTCAATGGCCTAAATGTCGTCGGAGAAGATCGGGTTCCCCGTCCGAAGCTGATACGCAATTTGTTTGGCGGTCGATTATCCGGACCCATCATCAAAGATCGTCTCTTTTTCTTCTACAACTACGAAGGAATGCGTGAGGCGAAAGGCTCGTCTGTTACGCGAACCGTTCCCCTACCGAGTTTGGGTCAGGGAATCGTCAAGTTTCGCAACACGGCGGGCACCCTGGTTAGCTTAGATACAACGACGATAAACGGGTTGACGAGCGGCGGGCTGGCCGTTGTTAATGTTAATCCTCTCGCCCTCGCAACCCTGACCGCCGCTGCGGCTGCTTATCCAGCAAACGACCTTACGACTGGCGACGGCTTAAACACTGCCGGCTATCGCTTTAATGCCCCGGCTCCCGTTAACCAAAACGGAAATACCGCCCGCATTGACTGGCAAATGACCGGTGACGGCGAACATTCGCTTTCGCTGCGAGGGAATTACCAACAAGACGTTTCAGGCGGCGTACCCGCGTTTCTAAATACTGCACCGACAAATACTTGGAGCCATCCGCTAGGTTTGGCGGCGACCTATACGTGGCTGATCAGCAGCAATAGGACCAACCGCTTCAGCTACGGAATGACACGCATCGCTTTCAGTAATCAGGGTGATTCAGACCAGAATGCGATCACGTTTCGAAGCGTGTTATCCCCGGCTTTGTACTCACGTACCTTTAATCGCGTTAATCCTACGCATAATTTCACGGACGACTTCACGTGGGTGAAGGGCGACCACACGATGCAGATCGGAACGAACATCCGCATGGTCAGGAATAAGCGAAGCAACTTCGGAGCCGCCTACGACAGCGCTGTTACGAATTTTAGTTTCTATGAAGGTGCTGGAAACTCGGCTCTTCTGCCGGTAAGTGAATATTTAACCGCAAACGCTCAACCGGCAATTGGATCCGCCTGGACGACAAATCTCGGACATGCGTTGACTGCGGTATGGGGACGACTGTCTCAGTACGGCGCGAATTTCAATTTCGGTCTTGACGGGAATCCGATCGCCGTCGGCGAGCCTGTAGTACGAGAATGGGCGACCGAAGAATATGACTTTTATGTTCAGGATACGTGGAAATTCAGGCCGAATATCACGATCAACGCAGGACTGCGTTATGGATTAAGCCGACCGGTCTATGAAACTCAGGGATTTCAGGTTGCTCCGAATATCCCCTTACAGGACTATCTTCAGAGCCGAATTACGGCTTCATCCAACGGTCAGAATTATGATGTTCCGTTGATCATGGAATTGGCGGGACCAAAGAATAACGCCAAACCTTTCTACGAACTGGATACCAACAACTTCCAACCGAGCATATCGCTTGCTTGGTCACCGAAGTTTGAGTCGGGATTTTTCTCTAATCTCTTCGGGACAGAAGGCGAAAGCACGATCCGTGGCGGTTTTCGGATTGCCAACGACTATTATGGACAACAGCTTGCCGTAACATTCGATACCGCAAATACGCTCGGATTTTCAACTGCGAGGAACATTGCAGCCAATGCTTATAATGTTTTTGATTGTTTGGTCCCTACGGCAACCTGTCGCCCGGCTCCACAGTATACCGGCCCAACGATGGCGATCAAGACCCTTCCGGGTATCATTGCTCCTGCAACACTCGCTTTCCCGCAGCAGCAGCCTGCAAATTTTTCTCGAAGGATCGAGACGTCGCTTGATACTAACCTGCAATCGCCGATCAATTACTCGTGGAATATAAGCTACACCCGCGAACTTCCCGGCAAATTAGTTGTTGACGTTTCTTATGTTGGACGTCTCGCCCGTCATCTCCTCGCCACTCGCGACGTGATGACAACGAACAACCTTCGAGACCCGGTCAGCGGAATGACGTGGTATGAAGCTGCCACTATCCTTGAAAAACAGCGACAGGCAGGAGTACCGGTCGCGCAGATCCAGAGCATTCCCTTCTTCGATAACTTCTATACGCCTGGAACCTTGGCTGCCCAGTTGGGCGGCGTTGCGGCAGGTCTAACAAACACTCAGGCAGTATATGCCCGCGTACCACTTTCGGGAGACTGGACTGAGATCCAAAATCGACTGGACAATCGAACTGGAAAAAGACTGTTTTACCAGAGCCAGTACGGAGCGCTCACATCGTTTGGGACGATCGGCAGTTCGGACTATCACGGCGCCTCCGTCTCAGTTAGACAGCGAATGAGAAGTTTGACCTGGGATTTGAATTACACCTATTCAAAATCCATGGATGACGCATCTGGACTGCAAACCGGAGGCACGTTCGGCTCGGCGTTCATACTGAATGCTCTTCGACAGCAAGATGCCCGATCGGTTTCCGATTTTGACCTTACTCACGTGGTAAATTTCAACAGTGTTTGGGAATTGCCGATCGGAAAGGGACGACAGTTTTTTAGCGATATGAATGGATTTGCCAACGCGATTCTAGGCGGATGGCAGTTGAGCACGATCTCTCGCTACAACACCGGCTACCCGATCTACGGATTCTTCGACGGCTCTGGCTGGCAGACCAACTGGAACGTACGAAGTAATGGGACACGAATCACGCAGATCGATCCGAGTCCTAATGCAAACAGCGGTACTGGTGGAGTTCCGAATCTTTTCGCCGACCCAACGGCCGCCTACAAAAGTTACCGGTCACCGTATCCCGGAGAAAGTGGTGACAGAAATCAACTTCGTTATCCAAGCTATTTCGTGATTGATGCAGGATTGGCAAAATCCTTTGAGCTGCCATGGAGTGAGAACCAGAAGGTTCAATTTCGCTGGGAGGTCTTCAATGTAACGAACTCTGCTCAGTTTACTGGTCTCGCGAATACAAACTTGGGCTATAACCCGTCAAAAGGATTGCCGGCTTCAACCTTTGCTAACTTCACCGGCACTCAAGGTTCGGCAAGAGTGATGCAATTTGCGCTTCGTTACGATTTCTAGATGAGAAGTCGGTAATGAATTCACAAGGAGTCGAGACCTCTCTCGACTCCTTTCTTTCGCCCGAGAACGAAATTCCAATGGTCCGATCTTTGTCTGCCGCTCACTAACTAGA
>JBEBGW010000035.1:0-19057 GCA_040081025.1 Pyrinomonadaceae bacterium
TCTGCGACGGCGAATACCTAAATGGCATGCGTCGGATTCTTCAGAGCTATGTTGAGAGTTTCGGCAAGCCGGAACAAAAGGCGGCCTGGATCAGCGGATTTTACGGAAGTGGCAAGTCTCACCTCGCGAAAGTTCTTCGTTACCTTTGGATAGACCTAACGTTCGACGACGGAACATCGGCGAGGACGTTGTCTAATTTGCCAAACGAAATACGAGAGCTCCTGAAAGAGATCTCAACCCTCGGTGTAAGACATAGCGGCCTCCACATGGCCGGAGGAACTTTGAAAGCCGGCGTTGGCAGCGTCCGCCTACGTATCGTTGGCCTAGTCTTCAAATCTGCGGGCCTACCCGAGACCTATCCCCATGCAAAGTTCCTTATTGACCTAAAAAGAGAAGGGAAACTCGAACAATTCCGGGCTTCCATTGAGGCTCAGGGACGTGAGGTGAATAAAGAGATCGGTCGAATGTACACTTCAGCGGCAGTAGCGAAGGCTTACGTCGAATGTAGCGACCACCTCAATGACGCCTCTAAGATCGGCGATCTCCTTCGATCCGAATACCCGTCAAACGTTACCGACATTTCGATGGACGACATGATCGGTACGATCCGCGACACACTCGCTACTGATAGCGGTCTACCATGTACGCTGATCGTCCTTGACGAGGTTCAACAGTTCATCGGCCAGGACTCAGGGACATCGCTGGATGTACAAGAAGTCACGGAGGCACTTAGTAAGGATACGGATGGTCGGATAATGATCGTGGGTACTGGGCAAAGTGCGCTCAGCGACATGCCGAATCTCCAGCGTCTAATGGGAAGATTCACCGTCAAGGTTCACCTAAAGGATAACGACGTAGAAAAAGTAGTCCGCAGCGTCGTACTGCAGAAGCGTGAAGACAAGAAGCCTGAGATCGAGAAGCTCATATCGAAGAATGAGGGTGAGATCACTAGACAGCTAAAGGGAACGAAACTTGAAACGCGAACCGAAGACTCAGGGTCGTACATCCCCGACTTTCCACTTCTTCCCGTGCGCCGGCGTTTTTGGGAGCGCGTTCTTCACTCGGTCGACTCAACCGGAACTGCGGCGCAAATGCGTACCCAGCTTCGGGTCGTTCACGAAGCCTGTAAAGCGACTGCGAATGCAGATCTCGGTGCGGTAGTACCCGCCGATTTCATCTATGACCAGATCTCGACTGACCTCGTTACAACTGGGGAAATGCAGAAGCGTTTTCAGGAGATCATCGAGCAGCAGAAAGGGAAAGTTGACGGAGATCTACGAAGCCGAGTTTGTTCACTGGTCTTCCTTGTAAACAAACTTCCGCGCGAGCAAGGTACTGATCTCGGACTGCGAGCTGAGCCGGAGCATTTGGCGGACCTTTTAAGCGATGACATTGTCATCGGAAGCATGCAGCTTCGACAACAACTTCCTGATCTGCTCGCATCGATGGAGCAAGAAGGCGTGCTCATGAAGGTCGATGATGAGTATCACCTCCAGACGACCGAAGGGGCTGCTTGGGAATCTGAATTTCGAAAGCGTAAGGCGGCCGCGGTCAATGACTCGCCGATGATCGCTGCGCTTCGAGCGGAAATCTTGCGGAAGGAGTTGACCTCTTCCATCGGAGCCCCTTCCGTACTGCACGGGGATTCGAAGGAACGGCGTAAAGTGGAAGTCCATTATGGAGAAACCAAACCGGACGCATCCGAGTCGATCGTACTGTGGGTTCGGGACGGATTTGACTCAACCGAGGGGTCGGTTCGAGCAGACATACAAAAGCTCAGCACCGATGACGCTACGCTCCATCTGTTCATTCCGAAATCTCATGGGGACGAGCTGAACGGGGCGATCGCCTCGGCAAAAGCTGCGGACGAAACGCTCCATGCCAAAGGTAATCCGACGTCTGACGAAGGAAAACAGTGCAGGCAATCGATGGTAACCCGGAAGGCGACCGAAGATCGAAGGATCGACGAGTTTGTTGGTCAGATACTTTTGGGTGCGCGGCTATATCTTTCCGGTGGTCAGGATCAACCGTTCATAGCCCTCAAGACTGGCATCGAGGATGCGGCAACGCAGGTCCTTAACCGACTCTACCCGAAATTCAGCGATGGTGACTCTGCCAAGTGGCCACAGGTTCTGAAGAAGGCAAAAGAGGGGTCGGTCAGCTCACTATCTCTTGTCGGGCACAACGGTGATCCCCAAACTCACCCCGTCGCCACAGCGATACTCGCATATATTGGCTCCGGCAAGACTGGATTGGAGATAAGAAAGAAATTCAATGCGTCGCCATACGGCTGGCCACAGGATGCGATCGATGGCGTTCTTGCCACCCTACTCACGAGCAACCACCTAAGCGCTCGGATCAATAACAATCCGATCGGTTATGCAGAGATCGATCAGAAGAAGCTCGGGCAGGCGATGTTTCGGATAGAGAGCCCGGTCCTGACCGCTACCCAGAAGATCGTCATCCGCAAACTTTTCCAGGATTCGGGACTTACATCTGTTTCGCCGGGGAATGAGCAGAAAGACTCCATCCGATTTATCGAGCATGCTAAAACATGTGCCGCAGGTGCCGGAGGAGAGGCCCCGTGTCCGCAAGCACCTGTCCCTTCCGCAGTGCATGCGCTTGACCTCAAGAACGGTAACGAGCTCTTGCAAGACCTGCACGATCAGCGTGAGGAATTGCTCACTTCGATTAAGGAATGGCAGACAAAAGGTGAGCTGATCTCTAAACGGCTCAACAAGTTTGAGCTTGCGGAAAAGATCGTTGCTCAAGGGTCTAGTCTTTCGGGCCACGCAGAACGGAATCAAACCCTTGCTGACATCAAATCAAATCGATCGCTTCTTCATGAGCCCGATCCAGTTTCGGGTGTGCTGACGTCAGCCGCTAACGCTCTTAGGACCGCCCTTGTTGACGCTCACAAGGCGTATGCAAGAACGTTTGATGAACAGACCGCCCGAGGTGCAGGTCAACCGGAGTGGAAGAAACTTTCGGACGAGAAGCGAAAACAGTTACTTATATCCGCCGGAGCGATCGAAAGGAGTGCTCCGGTTGTCGAAACTGACGAAAAACTGTTGTCCGCTCTTGAGGTCTGCTCGCTGGATAACTGGCGTTCGCACACCGATGCTCTACCGGCCCAGTTTGACAAAGCATTGGCGGCGGCGATCATCGAGGCCGAGCCGAAGGCAAAGAGGCTTACGCTCCAGTCTGCTACGATTCACGATTCTGCCGAGCTTGATTCTTGGCTGCAGAAGTCTAAGGCGGATATTGAAGCCGCGCTGAAAGATGGCCCGGTCATTCTCTAGTAAACAACCATGACAATCTCTCTCGCAAAAGATCTGCGGAACACACTAGCGAAGACAACAGCGGCTGCGCGGCTACGAGCGGAATCCGCGAGCAAGGCCGCGTTAGAAAACCTCGCTGTGCATGAGAAAGAGTATCGATCGCATATGACGGTTGAGCAGCGCACTTTGCGCAATCAGCTTAGGGCACGCGGCCGAGCACTCGGCGATCCGTTGGACAAGGCCTCCGGGATCCAGGAGGTCAAGCGCCTAACCGAAGCCGCAGCTTACGAGCACTGGCACCGGCTGCTGTTCACTCGGTTCCTTGCGGAGAACGATCTTCTTCATACGGGAAAGGAGCATGGCAACGTGCCTGTTACATTGCAGGATTGTGAGGAGCTCGCAGCTGAGCTGGGCGCGAGAGATGGCTTCGACCTTGCATGTCGGTTTTCGGCAGAGATCCTACCGGGGGTGTTTCGCTCCAATGACCCGGTACTCGATCTGCGCTTGGCATTGAATGACGAGGTCGAGTTGAGACGCCTTCTCGACTCTTTGCCATCGGATGTGTTCACCGCGGACGATACGCTCGGATGGACGTATCAGTACTGGCAGGCCCAGAGGAAGGACGAGGTCAATGCGTCCGGCAAGAAGATTGGTGCGGACGAACTCCCGTCGGTTACACAGCTCTTTACCGAAGACTATATGGTGGAATTCCTACTCCACAATACGCTCGGTGCGTGGTGGGCGGGGAAGCTCGGGCCAATTGAGGCTGCAAACGAAGAAGACGCAAGGGTCAGGGCATCTCTTCCCGTGCATGATGGTTTGAGTGTCAACTGGACTTACTTACGCTTCATTCAGGATGAGGAATCCAACAAATGGTCGCCGGCGGCAGGGACCTTTGATGGTTGGCCGACCGAGGTGGAAGAGATCAAGTTTCTCGACCCTTGTATGGGCAGCGGACACTTTCTTGTCTTTGCGTTGCCGATAATCGCACGACTGCGGATGGAGGAAGAAGGATTGTCCCCTGCAGAAGCCGTGCATGCGACCATCGCTGATAATCTGCATGGCCTTGAGATCGATGAACGCTGTTCGCAGATCGCCGCTTTTAATCTTGCCCTAACCGCTTGGAAGATCGGCGGCTATCAGCCTTTGCCACTGCCGCATCTTGCTTGCTCGGGGCTTGCACCTAACGCACCTGAAAAAGACTGGGTAAAATTAGCGGGAAACGATGAAAAGCTAAAAAATGGGATGAAGCGGCTTTATGAGCTTTTCCGAAGTGCTCCCATTCTTGGCAGCCTTATCAACCCGAAATCACCGGGCAGAATGCTACTAGAAGCGGACTTCATAGATCTTCAGCCGCTCTTTGAAAAGGCACTCGCAAAGGAGGCCGATGACGCCGGAGCCCACGAATTGGTTGTGATTGCTAGTGGTGTTGCGAAGGCGGCAGAAATCCTCGCGGGTCAGTTTACTCTCGTCGCTACGAATGTTCCTTACCTGGTCAAGGCGAAACAAATTCAGGAACTACGGGTTTTCTGCGAAACCTATGCGTTCGATGCTTCGGCAGATCTCGCAACTGTTTTTCTAGAACGTTGCGCGGATTTTTGTGCTGTAGGTGGAACGCATGCAACCGTAACGCCTCAAAATTGGCTATTCCTAAAAAGCTACTTACGATTTCGGCGCCGCTTGCTCACCGAAGGTCAAGTCGTGCATGCAACCTCAGTTGGCTCTGGTGCCACCGCAACCGCGAGTTGGGATGTGTTACGAGCATTACCAATAGTAAATTGCACTCAGTCTGATGAGTACTTAGTAACCGGAATTGAAACAGATGCCTCGCAGGAATCGCAGCGAGCTGCCGATCTCAAGTCGTTATCCTTGCATGCCGCGAATTCGACACGCCTGTTGGCGAATCCAGACTCTCGAATTGCTCTTGCGGCAGCTTCCGCTTCAAACGTTTTGCTTTCTCGCTTCGCCGACTCATTGCAAGGCGTTTCGACTGGCGATAACCCCCGGTTTCAGCTCCTATTCTGGGAAGTGTCGGACTTTTTTGAACTTTGGGCTTTTCAGCAGGGTACGGTGGCTCAGACTATGAGCTATGGAGGTCGGGAAAAGGTCATTCGATGGGACAACGGAAAAGGAGCTTTGGCAGAAAGTGAAAGTTCAGCTATTCGCGGTCTGAGCGCTCTCGGTCGGGCCGGAATAACGGTCACACAGATGCGAAATTTGCCAAGCACCATCTTCTCCGGTTCACACTTCGACACGAACGTCGCGGTCATTGTGCCGAAGGACGATTGTCATTTCCCCGCAATTTGGGCGTACTGTTCATCAAACGAATTCTTGGCGGCGGTTCGCCGAGTGGACAAGAAAATAAACGTTACGAATGCAACTTTTGGACATGTACCTTTCGACCTAGCCCATTGGGAGAAGGTCGCAACGGAAAGATTTCCCGACGGATTGCCGAAGCCGTTTTCCAGCGACCCGACGCAATGGCTGTTCAACGGCCACCCTTCCGGTGCAGACCAGCCGTTGCACGTCGCCGTGGCGCGGCTGCTCGGCTACCAGTGGCCACGCCAGACTGGTTCGAATTTTCCCGACTCCCCCGCGCTCGGTCCAGATAATCTAGTACCTCTCGCGGACCAGGACGGGATCGTGTGCCTCCCCCCTATCAATAAAGAACAGCCGGGCGCACAACGCCTTCGATCTTTATTGGTTCAGGCACTCGGTTCCTCCGACGAAAAGACACTTGTTGCTGCCGCGGGAAAAAAGGGCAGCAAAGCGAACACGCTTGAAAATTGGCTCCGCGATGAGTTCTTTGAACAGCATTGTGATCTATTCCATAATCGGCCCTTCATCTGGCACGTTTGGGATGGCCAAAAAGACGGATTTAGCGCCCTGGTCAATTATCACAAGCTGGATCGCGCGACTCTTCAGAAGTTGACCTACAGCTATCTCGGCGACTGGATCCGGCAGCAAGACGAAGACGCGAAGGGAGACAAGCCCGGAGCCGCGATACGTCTTGGAGCAGCAAGAAAACTGCAGGCCGAACTCGCGAACATACTAAAGGGCGAAGCGCCCTACGACATCTTCGTCCGCTGGAAGCCGATCGCCAAGCAAGCAATAGGATGGAACCCGGACATAAACGACGGCGTCCGTCTGAACATTCGCCCCTTCCTAACGGCGACTGATGTTGGTAAGAAGGGGGCAGGTATTCTCCGGAGCAAACCGAACATCAAGTGGGATAAGGATCGAGGTAAAGAACCCCACCGCGACCGTGACGAGTTTCCCTGGTTCTGGTGCGAAAACGAACCCGGAACCGATCCGGTAGGCGAGAAGGCGTTCACCGGTAATCGTTGGAATAATGTTCACCTGACTCTGTCGAGAAAACGAGCTTAGCGTCTACGAGATTATTTCTCATCAATGTTGATCATCGAGCAAATCATAGCGGCCGTTCGGAGCGCGGCAACATACAACAGCCACGAGCTTGCGGCTCCGTCTGTCATTCTGTGGCCCGACCAGGAAGGGCTGTGGATCGATTGTATAGATGAACTACGTGCCGCCTGTCCCGAGTTACTCTCGCTTGGAACTTACGACCCTGAACGATCGGAAGGCCCGGGTGTCTGGCTGCGGTATCGAGTCGACGGGGCACACGACAGCCAAGTTCCAATTCTCTATTTGCCGGATGTCGGACGATCGGCATTCAGGAGCGCTGATCAGGTTCCTGACGTTGCAAAGAATCTGTTTGGACTACAGTACCGCGGCCAATTCTGGACTCAGAAGAACGGTAAGGACTGGACCCCTTTTGCATTTCTCTCAAGCTCAGAGGGAGGACTTGGGCTCGATGTCGCATCTGATCAGAAAACTAAAGTCGCCATCCAGGAATGCTTGAAGGCTCTGCTGACGGCCGAGGTTGACAGCCTCAAGTACGGACGTCTGGAGGCTGCGGATTTCAGGGCCCTTGTAACTAAAGATCCGGCAAGAAAGATCTTGCTTTGGATGAGCGAGCCCTCGAAGACTCAAGCCAGTGACGCCGAGTGGAAGAACCTCTGCGAGGTATGCCGTGACGCTTACGGATTCGATCCCGAGAAAGACGGGGCCATCACGGCGGCCGAACGTCTGTCCGACAATTCGGAACCTTGGAAGGCTGTTTGGGAGCGTTATAAGGAGTCTCCGGCATCTTATCCGGGGGTTAAGACGCTGCTCGAATCGATCCCGCCAAAAGATCTGTTCGAGGAGCCCAGTGAGTTCAGGCCCGTGTCAAACCAAAAGGAAGAGTCCAGTCTCGAATCTGCACTGTTAGCCCTCGCGGACACTGCGCGATCAGAAGTAGTCAAAAAACTTGGAGAGCTGAACACACAACATTCTCACCGTTCGAGATGGGTCTGGGCTGCCCTCGGCGAAGCACCCCTAGCGATCGCTGTAGGACATTTGAACGATGCTGCAGAAATGATCAGAGCAACCGCCAACCATCCTTCATGGACCTCTCTCGCGGACTACTATGCGAACGAGGGATGGAAGGTTGACCAATCCGTAATACGAGCTATAAATATTGCGAGGTCACTTTCATCGAGTAAAGCAGTAGCGGCAGCCATCCGGGCCCTTTACCTTCCATGGTTGGAACGACTCGCCGAGAATGCGCAGTCCATTGAACAGGAGTATCCCAACATAAAGCCGGAAATGTGCAGAGTCTTCTCTCCAGAGTCCGGCAAAGTGTATGTGTTCGCCGACGGGCTCCGAATGGACCTTGCCAAGGTCCTACAAAAGCTGTTGCTAACTCGTGCTGGAATGGACGCGAGCGTCGAGCATTCCTGGACGGCGTTGCCATCGGTAACGTCGACAGCTAAATCGGCCTGGCGCCCACTCGCGGAGAAGTTGGGCGGTCCCTTTACCGCCGGCGACTTCGACGTCAAGACCAAAGCCGATGGCAAGCCGGTTACGCAGGAACGATTCAAGAAACTTATCGCTGATGTTGGAATCGAGTATATGCCTGCCGATTCTACTGGGGATCCCTCGGCCTGCTCTTGGACAGAGTGCGCAAATTTCGACAGCTACGGCCATGCTCAGGGCTCCAAGCTGGCCTGGCGAATTGATGAGGAACTTCAGGGGCTGTCCGACCGAATCCAGGAGTTACTCAATGCCGGATGGAAAAAGGTTCAGATCGTAACCGATCACGGCTTTTTGATGATGCCTGGCGGACTGCCGAAAGTAGATCTTCCACAGCACTTGACTACGTCGCGATGGGGAAGGTGCGCCAATCCAGATGCCGGAGCGAAACACGGTTATAAAGAGATCGGGTGGTTTTGGGACGCGGCGGAGGCGGTTGTGCTTGCGCCAAGCATTGCGTGCTTCAAAGCCGGCGTCGAGTATTCCCACGGCGGGTTGACGGTCCAAGAGGCGTTGATTCCGACCGTGATTATTTCTGGCCGCGGAGCCCCAGGGAAGTCGGTTTCGCTGAAGGAGTACGCGTGGTCCGGTCTGCGCCTGAATATGATATTCGAAGGAGCGGACGGCATGACGGTAGACCTCCGAAGCAAGGTTGGCGATCCGGCATCTAGCTACGTGATTTCGACCGTCCAGGCATCGTCGGACGGCAGCCGTACCAGCCTCCTTGTTGAGGACGACGGAGCTATTGGGTCGGCGGCTCATCTCGTCGTATTAGACGCAAGCGGACAACCGATTTTTAGGGACACAGTCGTTATTGGAGAAAACTGAAATGGAGCTTGATTCACTCGATCAGATCGCGGCCAAAGCCTTCGAGGGTTACCTCGTGAGAAAGGATCTCGTTCGCCAGTTCAAAGGCCAGTATCCCGTGCCGACATATGTGGCCGAGTTCCTTCTCGGACGATACTGTGCAAGCACAGATGACTCTGAGATAACCGAGGGATTGGCAATCGTGCAGAGACAGCTAGCGAGCCGGACGGTCAGGGCAGGGGAGGAAGAGCTGTTCAAGGCCCGAGCGAAGGAGCAGGGCCGCGTAAAGTTGATCGACTTGATCAAGGCTAGGCTTGATACCAAAAACGATTGCTTTCTTGCTGAACTCCCTAGCGTTCGTCTTAACGATGTCAGGATCAGCGATCATCTGGTTCACTCTCATGATCGGATGCTAACGGGCGGGTTCTATGCCGAGATCGATCTAGCCTATGACCCAACGATCGCCGAAGAAAAAAATGGACGCCCATTCGGTATCGAATCTTTACGGGAGATTCAGCTTTCAAGGAGTGACGTCTTGGAGACCTTGTACAAAGGGAGATCACTTCTGACGTTCGATGAATGGAAGAGCCTTCTCCTTCGAAGTGTCGGTCTTGAGCCTTCTGTCCTAGGCGAACGAACGTCCGATGTAATGCTTCTCCGAATGGTCCCGTTTGTCGAGAACAATTACAACGCCGTGGAGCTTGGCCCGAGGGGGACTGGCAAAAGCCACCTCTATCAACAGGTGTCGCCATACGCGCACCTCATTTCCGGCGGGAAGGCGACTGTGGCGAAGATGTTCGTGAACAATGCCAATGGGCAGCGTGGACTCGTTTGCCAGTATGACGTGGTCTGCTTCGATGAAGTATCAGGCATCTCCTTTGACCAAAAGGACGGCGTCAACATCATGAAGGGCTACATGGAATCCGGCGAGTTTAGTAGAGGAAAGGAGAGCATTCGCGGATTTGGTGGAATGGTCATGGTCGGCAATTTCGACGTCGACGTTGAGCATCAGCAGCGGATTGGACATCTGCTTGGCCCGCTTCCACCGGAGATGCGAAATGACACGGCGTTTATGGATCGCATCCACGCGTACATCCCCGGCTGGGATGTACCGAAGGTCAATCGCGATCAATTAACAGAGCATTTCGGGCTAGTGAGCGATTTCCTCTCCTCGTGCTGGAACCATCTGCGTTCCCAAAGTCGAGTAAACAAATTACAGGGAAGAATCCTCTTTGGTGGTGCCCTGAGCGGACGCGATACTACCGCTGTCCAGAAGACAATGGGCGGGCTCCTAAAGCTTATGTATCCAGACCCTGAATCGGAGATTCCAGACGACGCCATAGAGTGGGCGGCAAGGCTCTCGCTCGAGTGCCGACGCCGCGTTAAGGAACAGCAGAAACGAATCGGAGCGGCAGAGTTTCGCAATACGCACTTTAGTTTCACGATGATGCCGGAGGGTGTCGAGCAATTCGTCTCGACACGTGAACTGAGTAACGAAAACAGTATCGGAGATGATCCACTGCCTCCTGGCCAAGTCTGGGCGCTGTCCCCGGGAGCTCCGGACGAAAACCCAGGACTCTTCCGAATTGAGGTCACCGAGGGACCCGGCGGCGGCATCAAGATCCTGAATCAGAGTCCTCCAGGACCTTTGAAGGAAAGCGTTCGGTGTGCCGAGCAAAATCTGTATTCACGAGCCAAAGAACTTGTTGGCGACCGCGATCCGCGAGAGCACGAGTTTACAATCCAGTTTCGAGCCTTTGACGCTTCCAAGAGTGCAGCCGCGACCGGCGTGCCGATTCTACTTGCACTCTGTTCAGCCCTTGTCGAGCGTTCTCTTGAAGGCGGCCTTGTTGTCGTCGGAGGCGTTAACCTCGGAGGATCGATCGAGCCGATTCACAACGCGGTGAGCATTGTGGAACTTGCTGCAGACAAAGGTGCGAAAAAAGTGCTTATGCCTGTTTCCGCTCGCAAGCAGCTTTTCGATCTACCGGACGAACTCGCAACGAGAGTGACCCTGATCTACTACTCTGACTCCAAGGACGCCTTTCTTAAAGCCCTTGCTGAGTAGTCTAAAAACTGTTAGCCGATAACCGCATGTCCAATTCCCATATGACGACCAACGATCGCTTTTTGACGAAATCGAGATACGTTCTCGGACTTGAGTGCCCGACAAAACTTTTCTACACGGCAAAGCGCGACGTCTATCCAGATAAAAAGTTTGAGGACGGTTTTTTACAGCAGCTTGCCAACGGCGGATTTCAGGTAGGCGAACTGGCAAAATGCTACTTTCCGGACGGTGTTGAAGTCGCTGAGAAGGGATATGAAGAGTCGGTTGCACGAACGAACGAATTACTTGAGCTTGACTGCGTAACGATTTTCGAAGCGGCGATCCGATACGGTAATTTGTTCGTTCGAGTCGACATACTACGGAAAGTAGGCGATCGGGTCGATTTAATTGAAGTAAAGGCAAAGTCATGGCCCCCTTCGACTTCGCCCGGTCTCTTTGGAGCAAGAGGGGGTCTAAACAAAGATTTTGAGTCGAAGATCGCCGACCTGGCCTTCCAACGCCATGTTCTTTCAATGTCTTTTCCACGATGGGTTATCACGCCTTATTTCCTATTCGCAGATAAGACGTCCAGATGTCCCACTGACGGACTAAATCAGAAGTTCCGGATTCAAAAGGTAAACGGCCGCAGAAGTTGTGTACGGGTCGGCGAGCTAAACGCCGCCGATAGAGAGCCTTGGATCCTAACACTGGTACCGGCCATCGATGCATGCGATGTTTTATCCACAGAGCTGGACCCGTATGAAGGGACTCGTACCTTCACAGAGCATATTGATTTCCTGTCAGAGGCTTACGACCAGGACGAGAAGATAGCACCAATAGTATCATCAGCTTGTGCCAAGTGTGAGTTTACGATGAAGGCTGAGGAGCTCGAGAATGGCAAGAGAAGTGGAAAGCATGAATGCTGGTTTGAGTCGTTCGGTTGGTCACCCGAGCAGGTTGATCAACCAAATGTCCTGAACATTTGGGACTTCCGAAAGAAGGACGCGATGATCACAGCGGGAAAGATCAGCCTGAACGATCTCAACGAATTGGATATCGACGTAAAGGATTCCGACGGTAAGGGTATCTCACGCACGCAACGACAATGGCTCCAGATCACCAAGGTGTGCCGGGGAGAGACCGACCATTGGATAGATGAGGACGGCCTTCGACGGGAAATGGCAAGGTGGGAGTTCCCACTTCATTTTATTGACTTTGAAACGTCGATGCCGGCAATTCCATTCAAGCAGGGGCGACGTCCTTACGAGGGTATCGCGTTCCAGTTCTCGCACCATGTAGTTCAACGTAACGGAGACGTAGTTCACGAGGGCGACTTCCTTATGACTGATCCAGGGACGTTTCCGAACTACGACTTTGTAAGGTCGCTGCGCGATCACCTCATGCGTGATAAGGGCAGCATTTTTAGATACGCAACGCACGAGAACACTTACTTGAATCACATTTGGGAACAATTGCTTGTCGATGAATCGGTGACCGACCGCGATGAGCTCATGGGGTTCATCGAAGAGATCTCACAATCGAAAAAAGATCAGGTAAAAAAATGGTGCGGACCTCGAAACATGATCGACATGCTCGACCTCGTCAAGCGCTACTACTACCACCCATCCACCGGAGGTTCTAATTCCATCAAGAATGTGCTGCCCGCGATCCTGAGTAGCTCAGATTATCTTCGAGAGAAGTATTCTAAACTGATCGTAACTAAAAATTTTCCGCAAGGGATAGTGTGGTTTCAAACCGACTCACTTGGCAAGGTGAAAGACCCCTACAAGCTACTCGAGTCTTTATTTAGCGACGCCTCGGAAAAGGATTTAGACCTTCTCCTCATGGAAGAAGAGGATCGTGGGGGCATCCGCGAGGGCGGCGCCGCGATGGCGGCCTATATGATTTTGCAGTTTGAAGAAATGACTGACTACGAACGACGTTCAATTGAAAGGTCGCTACGGCAGTACTGCGAACTTGATACCCTGGCCATGGTCATGATTTATGAGGCATGGCGGGAATTCACAGGTACCTAGACTTTTTACTTAGTGCTTTCCATATGGAGGTCTTTATGAATGACTTACGGCCGTTTTGTTGATGTCGGCCGCCGCGTCCCGTATGCCGACCGGCAAGACGCGCTCGATGGCTACAGGGAGGGGCTCCGTGACTTAACTTCCAATGTCTTGCTCAGAATCCACGAGGTAGATCCAGTTTTTCGACTTACGTTTTCCCGTATATAAAGATTATGGCCGGTTGCCAGGTGTAAAACGCTAATGAATTTTATGTGGCCCGGAGGACGTCATTGTTACCCGGGCAGCGAAGAATCCAATCCCGGCAGCGACAGGTCTTCTCTTCCTCGCGATACAGCATCCGACGAAGAATGTAAATCCCAAGGGATTACCGAAAGTCGCCGAGAAGCGTGAACGATGCCCAGTAGTAAGGTTCGTGGAAGCCAGCGGACTTATTGTTTATTACTGAGATGGCCGCATTCTGAAGTGCTTGAGCGGTTGGTTGTCCATTCAAATACTCTCGATAAAAAGCGAGGCTAAAGTTCTGCGTCGCTTTGTCACTGGCATCCCACTGAGACGAAATTACCGAACTACTTCCTGAACCCAACATCGCCCACGGGATACTGATTAGTCCTTCGCCGTTAACCACTCTGCTTGTATCACAGGAAGCCAAGAAAGCTAGACTATTCGGCTTCAGGCGGACCGAAAGAATATCAGCTACCGTCAATCGGCCGGATTCTGTCAAATTTTGCTGAAAGGCGAGAAATGAGGAAAGCGGGTTGTCACGGTCGAGTTGAGCATGCATTGAGAAGTGCAAGATGTCGGAACTTCCGGCCAGCTTCATGAAGTCAGCCTTGGTCGCTCGTAGACGCGGTACTACGCCGAATAATTGTCCGATGCTAGCAGCTTCGTCGTTGACGTACGCAAGTTTCTGATTGTTGAAGATCTCGTTAGCAAATATTTGAATCGTTCTCCTGCGTGGAGGCGGGACCGACAATAGCTGCTTCAGTAAATAGACGGAGGGCGAATAGGAAATCGTATTGGTTTCAATAAGATATTTTTGCCCATCCGGGCTTGAAGCATGAAAGGGGATTCGCCATAGTAACTTGTCAGGGATAAGCACAAGTTTACGTGATCTCAAATCCAAGGGTCTCAGCAACTGGTCGAAAAGCTTTTTCCCATCGCTTTTGAAGAAAATTCGATCTTTGATCTTTGTCTGTGTTTCGGATGCAAGTTTCGACACTTGGTCATCCATAACAGCAAGTTTCACGACGCGCATTGGCTTCGCTGATTCAATTACGTACGCAAGAAGTTGTCCCGACGACGTGAATTGATATGAAACGACTGCTGTATCTTCCGGTACTCGGAGACCTTGCAACGAGAGATCAATAGTTTGCTGCCTTTCAACTTGTCGGTCACTAACGATGCTCTTTTCGAGGTTGATTAACGTCTCTACATTCCCTTTACCTTCAGTGTAGTTCTTTGAAGCCGCGAGAAGCTTGGTCCGAATTGCGCCAGACAGATCGGGACGCGGTTTGAGAGTTGATCCTTCGATTCTGTCCCTTAGTAAACTCGCCTTCAACTGTTCAGAGTATTCAAAAGCCTTCTCGGGATTCTCCTTAATCTCAATTTCAGAGAGTAACCGGTAGATTGAATGGTGGACTTCCATCGTAGCGATCGAGAGATTAGTTGACGTTGTGTCTCGGAAGGGCTCAAACAACGAAAGTGCTTTATTTGTGTAGTCCCTCGCGGATCCCACATCACCCAACCGCCAGGAACCCAGTGCGAGTTTGTAATAGATTCCAGGAAGGTCATCTTGGAAATTGTTCTCTTCTGTCATTCTCCGTAGCGACTCGGCGTGGCGGATAAGCTCCTTCCAATTGTGATCTCGTTCGGCAATTGTGGTTTTCCAATAGGGGACGACAAATTCAGACGTCGTGTTTTCGCGGTTTAACCTGGAAAAATACAGATCAGAAAGCTGTTTGTTTCCTTTGTAATCTGCTATCAGTGCATTTCCGAGAAGAGTTTCATAATTGAACTGCTTCGCAGAGTCTATGGACTCTAGTTGTCGGAGATAGTGTTCTGCGGTTTCAACATCATTTTCGAAAACTGCTCTAAGAATTAGAGCGGAAACGAATTGGCCCGCGTGATAGTTGACCTTGGCTCGAGTGGAGAGACTAAGGCCTCTTAGGTACATGGCCTTCGCACCTTGCAGTTGACCGGTGAGATCAAGCAGGCCCGCCAACTCAAGATGGGCAATTCTGTTTCTGTGTTCAAATTCTCCCCGCGACGATTTTTCTACCAACTTCTCGGCATAGTTCAAGGCATTGGCATAATAAAACTTGGCTTGCCACGCCAAACTCAGAAATCGAAGTGTCTCGTAATAAATTGCCGTTTTCCCATTTGACGAAGATTCCTTCTCGGCTCTTTCGAGCCAAACTATCGCCGCAAAATCGTGCCCAGCCGCATACAAGGTACGACCTACTTCCAACTGAAAACTCGCGCGTGTTGCTGGATCATTGGGAGCCCTCTCGAGCCCTTGGCGCAATATTTCGTACGTTGCCTGATAATTACGTTTAGCGCGAAGTACGGAGGCTTTACAGAACAGAAGGGAAGCAGACGTTTCGGGAGACTGCGATCTTAGCTTCGGGTCGTTTGCCAATGAGTCTACCAATTGTGTCGCGTCGTCATATCTCCCATGTTGGATAAAAGTCCTGCATGTAAGAACTGCTACTTTGGAAGCCTCTACGATACGTCCAGCCTTTGATAGCTTCGTGATTTCTCCTGGACCGAGGGAACTAATCTGGTCAAAGTAGCCTTTCGAATAAAGTGTAGATATTCTCCGTTGTTCGTTTTGGCATAGAGATGCAACCGACATGAGAACTAGAGTGAGAACGATCGAAGCTGACCGGTTCACTCTAGCCCACACGTTCGGATAATTATGCATGAAAGTCCTAATTCGGCGTTGGCCGGCAGTCACCGCCGCCTTCAACTTCGGTATTCGGTCGGCATTGGGTACATTGTCTCAATGGGCATTGATCGTCACTGCCAACCAATGACGCAACGGCACTGATCGCGTAGGCGAATAGACTCGTAGGAAGCGTGGTCAATACACCTCCAGTCGCGAATATATTGCCTGCAAAAGTTGCGGTCAGCACCATTGCCAAGAAAAAGGCTTTGAATCGTTTCATTTCATTTCCTCCTTAGGTAGGTTTTAAGAAATTCATACATGGCCGCTGTGACGAAGCGCCCTCCGACGCCATGTCCCGCCTCATTGGCATATACGAACCAAACATCGGTACCCGCCTCCCGCAGTTGAGATTTGAGGCCGAGAACATCCCCTTCAGGGACCCTTGAGTCGAGCTTTCCCCTTGTTAGAAACAAAGGAGTTCCCTTCCAACGCGAAGCGTTATTTAGCGGAGAAAGCTCATCAAGCTTTATCATTAGTGATTCATCTTTGGGATCGCCATACTCGTTGACTGCGAATTCGTCGATCCAACTCTGACCTAGATAATTTCGTATTGATACCAGCGGATACTCAGCAATAACTCCGCGCAGACGCGAGGATTCGCGCAGTCCAGTCGCCAGTGCAATAAATCCGCCGTAACTTTCGCCGCGCACGAATACGTTGTCTGGATCTAGATCCGGCTGCTTTGCGATCCAGTCCAGGAGAGCACTTATGTCTCGAACGGCACCCTCTCTTTTGCCGCCATTGTCCGCATCCATAAATTCGTTACCGAAGCCCCTGGATCCCCTGATATTCGTGTGAATAACCGACATGCCAAGAAAGGTCGCAAAGCGGAGGTCGACAGGATTAAAAGTCGGCCGATCGATCACCTGCGGCCCGCCGTGAATAAAAATGAGCACCGGACTTTTCGCAGCGGTTTTGGCAGGTTTAACGATGTATCCCGAAATCTCCTTCTTGTCGAAGGACTTCCAGCGAATAGTTTCAGGCGGCCTAACAGTCTCAGTTAGAGTTTGCGGAAGCTGAGAGTTCGTCCACTGGATCGTCTTTTTTGATTTGAGATCGAACGATCGGATCAGGGCCGGCATGCCTATGTTCTCAATCGTAAAGGTGACTTCGCTATTGGATAGCCAACGGGTATTCCACACTACGTACGAACCGCTCAAAAAATTCAAAACCTCAGGGACTACACGATTTTTCTTAATCTTTCCGATCCATAAGCTGTCAATTCCGTCGGCTGCCTCCTGTACTAGAAGAAGCTTGCCATCAGGAGATGGCTTAATATCGCTCAAGTAACCCCGAACATTTTGCAGGCCTATCTGAGTCCTTTTTCCACCGCGCACATCAATTGAAAGTAAGCAAAGAATTCCCCCACATTCACTTGAGTTCTCGTTCAAAATTAGGGCGCTACCAGCCACGAAAAACGCCTTGGTCGAATTGCCGAGATCCGACAAGGTAGTCAGTTTTTTATCGGCGAGCGAGTAATTGAAAATGTGTTGATTGCTAGACGATTTCCAATACTTAAGTAGGACGTTGCCGCGATCGACGTCGATAACATTCCATAGGCCTTTCAGATCTATCGAGAAGCACTCGCTTGCCTTGAGGTCGGTTTGGCAGAGCCTGGTTGTTTTGGTCTCGTAGTCATTGAGTGTGAAGAAGATGCTCTTTCCGTCGCGATTCCACACAAAGGAATCGACTGAATCATCTTTCCCGAAAAAGGTTGACAGCTTCTTAGGTTCCGATTTTCCATCCCAAAGGCAAAGCGTGAAATTATCGGCATCATCTTTGTCGTTATTAAACGCGACTAGAGATGAAGTCGGGCTCACTCTGAGCGTATTTGGCACCCGTCCGTCGATCAGTAACTCGGGTTTTCCCTGTAGTACGTCAAGGGAATAAATCGCGGTCTTCGCATCCGTCACGAACAGCCGACGAGATGTCCGATCAACGTCCCAGATCAAATTACTTCTTATCGCAGAAGGTTCAAAAAAGAGATGCTTCACATCATCATTTTTGATTCGCGGTACACCTTCGAGCTTAAAGGACGCCGGTACAGGGAAATCTTCCGATTGCTGAGCCTCTGAGGTGACGAGCAAACTCAACACAATACCGGCTAGAGCCGCTAGGCTCTTTAGATTGTTTTCCAGTCCCTTCATTTAGTTTCAACACACCGAATAGCAAAAGTTGTTCGCTGTTTTTCAGTTGCTCCCTTTTTCGTTTCGTTAACAGGCACAACTCCTGGCTTTAGAACTTGAGGAGGACCAACAATTTGGTTGCCGTTGCTTAGTGTGATTATTAATTTCCAACGATAGGTTTTCTCGGGTTCCAGTTTTACGGTAGAACGGTATTGAGTTTGAGAATCCGATTCGAAGTGATCTATCAGATTCTCGTCTAGGTCTGATATGTATATGTCGTACGAAGTCGCACCTTTGACCGGATGCCACTTCAGCAATATATCCTTTTCGTTGGTGTTCGATTCAAGGCTTATGGTGGCGCCACCAGAGCAAGGATTTTCATCTCCACGCGTTTCTGCGGTTCGTATTGCGGGCGCTTTGCCTACCGCTTTTCGGCCCGGACTTAGACTGATCCGCTTTGGTGCTTGTCGGCGTTCAGAATATTCATCTTTCTTTTCCGATTCATTCGAGGTCGGTTTTTCCGATTCGTCGGACGGCGGATTCGTGATGCATCGTGATTCGAGGGGAACGGTTTCTAACTGAACTGGAGTCGTATCGTTTTTCGCTACCATCGGCTCAGAATTCATCAACCCGCTCTGGACTCTGACCAAATAAAGTCCCGCCAATAGTAGAATTACGAAGCCGCCAAAAGCTGTTGCTCGTGCAACTGACAACTTGGGAAATAGGTCGAAGGGATTCAATCGAGATTTTGAACTATGGCTTACTACGATCTCGGGATCGACCACGCAGCTGCGAAACTCTTGCGCCGTTGCCGCGGGAAGCTTTGTTCGACATTCTCTGCAGGTTAGAAGGTGGCGACCGATCTCAATCGATCGCGAAGAAAGAGTTTCTGCCCGAAACATAGCGACTTCAGCAGCTGATAAGTGATTTTGATTCATTTA
>JBEBGW010000310.1:0-5181 GCA_040081025.1 Pyrinomonadaceae bacterium
CTTCTCCGGCGAGCTGTACTTAATAAACAGATCGGCATCCAACAAGACCGACTCAATAGTAGTCTCAGTAACAGGCGCCTGCGGCTCAGCTATTCCAACACTCATAAATAGGGCCGTGAACAAAAATGTTCAACATCTAAGCCTAGCACAATGCGACCGACTCCGTCATCATATTTTTCTCTTAAGTTGCGGTTTGAAAAAGGCCGCCATTGCTGACGGCCCACTTGAGATCAAGCTGACCGGGAGGTTAGAAATCTAAGCGGAATCCGAGGCGGATACGTCGCGGGGCGACAGTACGCGTTGGGGCGAGGAAGCCTTCCTGTGCGGTGCCCGACGCTAGATTTCCGAAATCGATAAAGTTCGATCCGAAGCTGAAAACTGTGGCGTTCAGGACGTTGTTGAACTCCGCCATAGGCCGGAAACGCAGCCGCTCGGTGAAGCGGAACTCGCGGCTAACGCTCAGGTCGAAGATGAACTGCCGCGGGCCGTTCCCGGCGTTACGTCCGAGGTTGCCGGGGGCTCCGATCTGATTCTGCGACAGGCGGTTCGCGATGTCCTGAGGAAACGGTGATGACTGGAAAACACGCCAGCGGATGTCGCTCGGATCGCCGGTGAAGTTCGGCCTGTCATTGCTCAGATCATCGAGGCTGCGGTCGAGGCCGCCGCCCGAAAGGTTGAACGGAGCGCTGGAACCGTAACGGAAAAGCGGCGACAGGCGAAGCTTGCCCAACCAGTTCGGCACGTCGAACGTACCCGAGATCGCGACGCGGTGCCGTCGGTCGGAGAGGCTACGCGACCATTCACGCGTAAAATCTCCGGGCACGGTCGGATTCGAGGTGTTCACGATACCGTCGTCCATCAGTTTCGATAGGGTGTACACGAAACGCATCGAACCGCCAAAACCGTATGCGCGACGATATCGGCTTCTCAGTTCGAAGATCGCACCAAGGTATTCACTGTTGCCGATAGGCTGAACTTCTTCGAGCTGCACCGCCCCGACCGACGCGAAGAGTGGACGCAGAGGGTTGATAGCGGCAAAGGCACGGCAGATAACGCTGTTCGTGACCGAGGTGGTTGAGCAATTTGGGTTGCCGGTGGTGGCCTGATTCAAGTTGCCGATGCAAACCTGAGCCGAGCTTGTGCATGCAGAACCGTCAGGTTGACGCAAGCCCGGATTCGCTGCTATCGAAACCGCCTCAAATCGATACGGCCCCGTCGTAAGTCCGAGCAAATAGTCGGCAGCCGATATCACACCGTCGTTGTTGCGATCCGGCGTACCCGAGGGGATTACTGCAGCATTCCGATTATTTTCGCGCCAGAGATGGGCCGTCTTGTTGAATGTCAGGTTGGTTTCGAACACCCACGTACTGCTGAGCTCGCGTTCGAATCCGACGTTGACCTGATAGCTTTCCGGAATAACGAGATCATCGGACAAACTGCGGAAAGCGGTGGTCGAACGGCCGAGTTGGGCAGCAGTGAATCTCTGCGTCGCGTTCACCGGAATCAAAGTATCCCGAGTCAGTCCGTTCGGGAACTGGCTCGCCAGAAAGGCGAGCGTGAACGACGCATCAGGCGTGACTCCAACCGGAAGGTTAAGGCTGTTTGTATCAAGCCGAATCGCGGAGGTGCCACCTGTATAGTCGTCAATGGTGCGTAGCAGCACGCGGTTGTAAAAGATCCCGGAACCGAAGCGAATAACAGTTTTGTTCGAATTCGGGAACGGATTCCAGGCAACAGCAAATCTCGGTCCGAAGTTGTTGTTATCATCCAGCACCGTCTCCTTTTCCCAGCGAAGCCCGTAGCTAACCGTCAGGTTGTTTCGGGCTTTCCAATCGGCCTGCCCGAACACGCCGATATATCTATTCAGCAGTTCGGACGTGACATCGAAGTTTTGCTGATACCGCGAAGGAAGATTCTGCCCGAACGCTGCGAAGTTCGGGAACGTGTAAGTGCCCGTAACGTCGAAGCGGTCGGTGAACAGCGTGTCGATGTTATGGAAATCGCCGCCGAAACGGAAAGTATGGCTGCCGCTGATGAAGGTCGACGTGTTCTGGAACTGCAAACGGTCCTCGGCACGGTCGCTTGCGTTGGTCGATGAACCGAAAACCTGCGTGCCGCCCTGTCCTGCGGGGCCGGTAAAGTTAACGAGCACCGCAGGGGAAAGTTCCCCGGCCGCCTGGGCCGAGCTAGGCTTGAGCGTCGACCACTGAAATCGAAACTGATTAACAAAACGCGACGAACCAACCCAGTTGTGCGTCGCGCTAACGGCGTCGGTGTCGCGGATGCGGCCGATCAGCGAAGCCTCGATACGGTTGACGCCGTTGAATGCGCGCAGATCGTCAGAGCGGCCCAAGTCGTATCTGAACGTCGCGTTTTGGGCACCGTTGATGGTCCAGTCAACGCGACCGGTAAAAATGTGCTTCTTAGCCGGCGTATCCGCAGGCGTAATGTACCGGCCCACCGTTACCCCGCCGACGAGAAAGGTCTGAGGATTATTTGGAGCCGGGAGCGGGAAATTCGGATTCGCGAAACCGATCGGCACCCACGCGTCGAGCACGGTAGTGTCGGCGATGTTGTCGTATTCGTAAGCAGCGAAAAAGAAGAGCTTGTCCTTGATAGCCGGCCCACCGAACGTGAATCCGGGATTGTGGTTTCGGAGCGGCGGCCTTTCAATGCCTAGTCGGTTGTTGTTCCAGGTATTTGCATTCAAGGCGTCGTCGCGGAAAAAGTAGAACGCACGACCGCGGAATTTGTTCGATCCTCCGCGGGTGCGAAGGTTAATACGTCCGCCCGATGCACGACCGTATTCGGCCGAAAACTGGTTGGTGATCACCTGCACCTCGCTGATCGACTCGATCGACGGTTGGAATCGGAACGAAGCACCTCGGTCGTCGTTGTTGTCGAGACCATCGATGGTGATGTTATTAGAGTAGGCTGCACCACCTGACAATCCGAATATGCCCGCTTCCTCAGGAGTTTGCCCCGGAGTAGTTTGGCCACGCAGGCCGCGATCTGCGGCGAGATCACGCGTCGAAAGCTGCTCCTCGGCAGTCCCGCCCAGCGTCAGAACCAGGTCGAGCGGGTTTCGCGATGCGTTCGGAATCTCCTCGATCTCGCGTTCCCGAATCGTGCCGCCGACGATCGTTCGAGTAGTATCCACTAATGGTGAGTCGTCATCCGTGACTGTGACAGTTTGTTCGGCTCGGACATCGGCCGGGGAAAGCTTGAAATCCTTGACGACATTCTGTGCGGAGATAGTCGCGATCTCAGGTGTTTCCTGGGCTCCGAAGCCAGTTCCGACGGCCTTGATCTTGTATGTGCCGGGCCTGAGTTTGACGATTCGGTAGCGGCCTTCGTCGTCTGTAACCACGGTGCGGATCTCGCCGGTGTCGACGGACGTGGCAGTGACGGTGGCGCCGACAACGGCCAATCCATTTGAGTCGGTGATCTTACCAGCGATGGTTACATCATCCAAATCCTGGCCGAGGGCAAAGACACCAGAGCAAACAAACAAAAGCGTGAGCGTCGAAACGCGTGACAAGATTCTTCCAAACATCGGATTCTCCTACGACTTATATCAAGATAAGTGAATAGAGAATCGTAGCGTAGAAGCTATCGGAAATCAACGCCGGGGTTTGGTCGATGTTAGTCTTCGACCGGAGTTTCGCTGCGAACGCGGAAGGAGCGTATGCGTGAGATCGGGATGAGGGCTTCGCCGCTGCCGAACTCTTCGCGTTGGCGTGAGAATTCGTTGGCGTGGGTTTTTAGATATTCGAAAAAGTTCTCGAACTCACGCTGCATCTGGTCCATCTTCTCCCGCATGTTTAGTATGATCTCGACACCGGCGAGATTGACGCCGAGGTCGCGCGTTAAGGAGAGAATTACTTCAAGGCGTTCGAGGTCGGGGTCTTCGTAAAGGCGCGTATTACCGATGGACCGCGAAGGCTTTAATAACCCCTCACGTTCGTACAACCTCAGCGTTTGCGGATGTATGTCATACAATTCCGCAACGGCGCTGATCGTGTATGTTCGGATGCGTTTTTTCATAGTCTGAACCACCTGCGGTAGCGGGTGGTTTAACTCGGATATCACTCAAGCCGCGACTGGTCTCTAATCCCTCTTCAACCACCCGCTACCGCAGGTGGTTCAGACTACTCCAAACCTATGACCTTTCGCGGATTCTCAGGATTCAATTTCTCAAACTGCCTTAAGAGATCCTTCGTTTCCTCCGAAATCACTCGCGGCAACGTGACCTTAACCTCAATAAACTGATCGCCGCGAAGGCTCGGGTTTCTAAGACTCGGAAAGCCGCGCTCTCGCAGGCGGAACTTTTGTCCCGATTCCGTGCCTGACGGTATCTTTAATTGAGCCTTGCCCTCGACCGTCGGCACCTCGATCTTCGTTCCCAGAGCTGCCTCGGAAACGGTGATTGGCACCGTAATATAAACATTGTCGCCCTTGCGGGTCAGGAACGGATGCTTGCCGACGTTTGTCAGAATGAACAGATCTCCGGGTTCTGCACCGAGCCGTCCGCCGTGGCCTTTCTTTGGAATTCGAACGCGTGAACCTGTATCAACACCAGCCGGTATCTTGACCTTGACCTGTTCGCTCTTCGGCGTGACACCTTTGCCGTTACACAAACTACACGGCTGACGGCGTCGGCCAGTGCCTTCGCAATCGGGGCAGCCCTGGGAAAATTGGAGGCGTCCGCCGGTGCGCAATACCTGACCGGAACCTTTGCAAGTCGTACATTGGACCACCGGCCCACCAGTGTCGCCAGCACCCTGACAACGCGAGCACTGCTCGCTGCGATTGACCGTGATATTTGTCGTCAGGCCCTTGAAGGACTCTTCAAAACTCAATGCCAGCGGCATCTCGATGTCGCGGCCTTTCTTTGGCATCGGGCGAGGAGGCTCAGGCTGCGTCCTGGTTCCTGCACTTCCACCGCCGCTGCCGCCAAAGAGGTCGGAGAATATATCCCGAAAACTCGACCCGCCTCCGCTTCCCGACTGTCCGGGCGTCGACGAAAAATCAAACCCCGAAAAATCAAACCCCGGCGAAGCTCCGGCTCCCGAACTTGCACCGCCTCCAAAAGGCGAATCGGCGTCGAGATTGTCCGCGTAATACCCAAACCGGTCAAAAACCTTACGCTTCTTATCGTCGGACAGCACGTCGTAAGCT
>JBEBGW010000311.1:0-5180 GCA_040081025.1 Pyrinomonadaceae bacterium
ATGATCGGTCACAGCGCCCGCCATCTCACCACAAGTTCTGCACACTATGCGCCATTATAGACTTTTAACGGACAGGCTCTTAATTAGACTGGGAGTGACGAACCCGGTAGAGTAGCCAATTATCAAAGCGATAAATAATTTTGATCTAAAGTTCATACTAATACTCATATTATAATTTTTGTGAAAAGTGTCAGTCGAATCATTATGCAGAATTCCAGAATTTATCACTTAGCCGTTCAAATAACTAGAACTTTGAGAAATGAATCGAGTGACACCTTTAAGGCACAATGCTTTTGGGTCCATCGAGTGGTGGAAACGACTTATTCCGAACGCCGCTGAGGCTGCAATTCGCTGAGTTTGAAACCGTGCTCGATCTGCATCTTGCCATCCACGTCGATGACTTGAGCGGAGATGGTCACCTCCTTGCCCCAGTCGATCTGCAAGTAGCCGACGCTGGGCAGGTGGTAGGTCTGGGGAACGAAGCGATTTTTGTTGGGTGTCGGCGCACCGCGCGGATGCTTCTGCGTCATGGAGCTGGAAGTGAAGTCGTGGAGCGGATAGCCAGTGGGGCCGTCGATCTTGGAGAACTCACACCAGTGGCGGTCGCCGCTGAGCAAGATGACGCCTGCGGCCTTGGTGCGCTTTAGGATGTCCAGCATGCGCTGCTGCTCATGCGGCATGTTGGCCCAGCCTTCCCCGCCATGCAGCTCGGGGGCGAACTGGACGCTGCTGATGATCAAGCGCAGTTCAACGGGCTGTGTGAGCATGGCTTCCAACCACTGCCACTGGACGTCACCAAGCATCGTGGTGCTGATGTCGTCCGTGGCGGTGCAAGCGCCACCGAGCATGGCTTGGTCCTTGGGAACCTTTTTCAGTGGGCTGCGGAAGTACCGGGTGTCCAGCAGGATGACCTGCACGCGCCTGCCTTCTGGGCCGAAGATATGCGCATTGTAAACGCCCTCCTGCTGTCGGCGTGGTGAGTCGGCGGGTTCGTCGAGCCAGTCGTGGAATTCCTTCTGGGCCTCCTTCTTCAGCGGATTGCCCGCACCACCGTCGTTCTCGCCAAAATCATGATCGTCCCAGGTGGCGACAATTCGGCCCTTGTTGCGCAGGCCCTGGAAGAAGGAGCTTTGCTTCAACAGCGCATACTTCTCCCGCATCATCGGCAGCCCGCCTTTGTCGGCATAGATGTTGTCGCCCATGAAGATGAACAGGTCGCGCGGCAAAGTCAGCGTGCGGTCGAGCATGGGGTGCTCGTGCGTGTCGAGGCAGGAGCCGAAGACGATGTGCTGCAACGGCTCCGTCTGCGTTTTTGCAGAGGCCTTGGAGATCAGCCCCAAGGCGGGAAGTCCGGCGATGAAGCGACGGCGAGGGAGTGAAGTCATAGTCGTGGCTACTTCACTTTGGCATCCAGCTCCTTCAGCGTGAAGCGGACGCTCACGACATAGGCCAGCTCGCCCTCGGTCCAGTGGCCGTAGGTGGTGGTGACGAAGGTGCCGTCGGGCAGCAGTTCAATGCCGGGATAGGTGCAGTCGGTGCCCTTGGTGTTGTCCATGATGCGGATGCGATACTGACCTTCGTTGCCCTTCCAGCCGCAGGCCTCGACCTGCTTTTCCAAGCTGAGCAGCTCGCACACTTTGACGAAGCTTTTGTCTTTGTCGCCCAGCGGCCCAGTGACCTCTTCTAGCGCTGGCAATAGGTCACGTTGAATGCCAAAGTGAAGTCGGGTAAGCAGTTTTAATGTCATGGTTGGGTCGCACCAAACCTTCGGCCAAGGGGCTGCTTACCTCATCTCTTTTTCACCCTGTATTTCCGGGGCCTCTCGGGGTTTCGGAATTGGCTCAAACAACCAGCTTTGTTGGTCTGCTCAATGCACAGGAGCAGAGGCATCAGCGAGAAATGGCGGAGCTGTAAAAGCGTCATCAAGCTGTTGTGGCGCGGCTCGAAGCACGCATTGCGGAACTTGAAAAGCGCCTCGGCAAGAACAGCTCCAACAGTAGCAAGCCGCCTTCAAGCGATGGACTCATACTCACCCGCTCGCTATGCAACAACACCAGCGGACGCAAACCTGCGGCCAAGCCAAGCCTGGTCATCCTGGGCAGCGACTTCATCCCAGCGCGACTCCCGACGTGGTCATCGACTTGCCGCTGGATCAGCCAAGGCCTTCTGCGTGAGGCTGGCGGGAATGCTGACTGGTGAATGTCAGAGGATCTGACTGCGGCGGTAGCGAGCACGAGGAAGCGCTCGGGCATGCCAGTGACCTCGGTGGTTCCGATGCCGTCGCCAGCCTACGGTTTCTGCGCCCCGGCACCGAGCAGATGATCATTGGAGCAACCGCCATTGGGCAAGCCCGCGCTCCTTTCTGATTCAGTTTGAGATTCCCCGTATCCGCCCCACCGTTGCGGCCCGATATGCCCTCCCCGTTTGCCGACACTCTTCATTTCATCCGTACCAACGACTTCAAGACCATCCTCGCGAAGTTCAATGAACGCGATGCCCACCCGATCATCCAGTTCGCCAAGTACTCGATCAGTGGCGGTGTGGCGACGGTCATCGTCGTAGTCTCTCTAATCGAAGGATTTAACGCCTACGTCGACGATAAGATCGCGAACATCGGAACCAACGCCTTTAGCGTGCAGCGTTATTCGATCGACGATTATTCTAGCGTCGAGGCTTTAAACTCGGCTCGAAGGCGGAATAAGGATGTCAGTATCGACGATCTCAGGGCTCTGAAGAACGCGGGAGGTTTCATCAAAGATGCGGGTGGCAAGTCTGGTTCGATGGCCGACGTAAAATTTGGCGGCGAGACGCTGAAAAACGTGCAGGTCAAGGCAACGACGCCAAACATGGAGGAGATCGAAAAGATAGAGGTTCGTGACGGCAGGTATTTTATCGACGCAGAAGAGGAAACCAGAAAGTTCGTTTGCTTTCTCGGCTCGGAAGCGGCCGATAAACTATTTCCCGGCGGAGATTCAATCGGCAATTTTATTAAGATAGACGGACGGACGTTCATGGTCATCGGCGTCGGCAAAGAGCTCGGTTCAGCTTTCGGCCAGACCCGCGATATGTATGTTTCGATGCCGCTGTCCACATTTCTGTCGATTTATGGCGTACGGCGTTCCATTTCGATCTCAGTAACCTCGACTAGCCCGGAAACCTATCCGGAGGCTCTGGAAGAAGCACGCACATTGATGCGCGTTCGGCGAAAGCTTGAGCCGTCGGACAAAGACAACTTTGGCATAGTCACGCCGAGCGCGATCAACGAGTTGCGCGACAAGATCTTTGGCACGATCCAGGTCGTAGCCATCGGCGTAACGTCGATTTCGCTAGTCGTCGGTGGCATCGTCATCATGAACATCATGCTTGTCAGCGTCACGGAACGCACGAAAGAGATCGGCATACGAAAAAGCATCGGTGCGAAACAAGGTGACATTCTGAAGCAATTCCTGGCCGAATCAACGATGCTGGCTCTGCTCGGAGGTTCGATAGGTGTTGCGATCGCGTATTTGATCGCGAAACTGGTTGCAGTTGGCCTTTCAGTACCAACGGCGCTGCCGCTTGCGTGGGTCTCGATCGCTCTGTTTGTGTCGAGTAGTGTCGGCCTCGTTTCCGGTGTTTATCCGGCATGGAAAGCTGCACGACTCGATCCCATTGAGGCGCTGAGGGCGGATTGACCGTCAGACCGCAGGCTGCCAACCTGCGTGTAGAAATAGAAAGCCTTATTTGAAGATACTCGCAGGCTGGCAGCCTGCGGTCCGACAGTATGAATTTCCCGAGGTCAAATTTTTACGAAAATGTGCTGATGGCGTTCGACACGCTGCGGCAGCATAAGTTGCGCTCGTTTTTGACGATACTGGGCGTTGTTATAGGTACGACCACGGTTATCGTGATCGCAGCATTTGTATCCGGAATCGACTCGCGCGTGTCGAAAGAGATCGAGGCTTTTGGTACTAACGCGGTTTACGCATTCAAGTTTGAGCCGGGATTTAACTTTAACCCGTCGATGGAGGAGCGCACCAGAAAACCGCTGACTGAAAAAGACGCGGATGCGATCAGGGCGGAATGCACGAATTGCGATTTCGTCACTCCCTTCATGTCTCCTGTTGATTTCACGGCCGGTCCCTTTACCGAGCGGATCAATGTCCGCAACAAAGAGATCGAGATGACGAACGCAACGGTGCAGGGAGCCGCGACCGATTACTTCCGCATGGGCGTTTCGCATCTCGCTGAAGGGCGTTTTTTCACCGAGGAGGAAGAATTGAGGCGAGCGACGGTGGCTGTCATCGGGATCGATGTCGCCAATACGCTTTTTCCCTTTTCCAACGCCCTCGACCAACAGATCCAGATCGAAGGCCGCAACTATCGCATCATCGGTGTGCTGCAGGAACGCGAGATATTTCTCGTCGGAGCAGAAGACCCGAATAATGAGAACAAGGCCGTTTATTTGCCGTTTAAGACCATAAAGCAGCTGTATCCGGCAAACGAGGATTGCTTCATCATGGCGATGGCAAAGCCTGGCAAGTTGAACGAAGCACTTGAAGAAATGCGTCTCATCTTACGCCGGCAAAGACAGGTTCCGGCCGGTCAAAAAGATAATTTCGGCGTCCAAACCTCAGATGAGATCGTAAAACAGTTCGGCGCGATCACAAGCGGTGTCTTTATTTTGATGGTTGCGATCTCCAGCGTCGGCCTACTGATCGGCGGCATTGGTGTGATGAATGTAATGCTCGTCTCGGTCACCGAACGCACAAAAGAGATAGGAATCAGAAAAGCGATCGGAGCCCGAAGTCTCGATATAATCACTCAGTTTTTGATCGAAGCCGTCACGCTTACGGCTCTGGGTGGTGTCCTGGGTATCCTAATTGGAGTCGGCTTGGCTCTCCTGATCCAGTTTATTCTGCCGACATATATTCCGCTCTGGGCTCCGATAGTCGGTTTTTGTGTTTCGGTTGGGATCGGCCTAGTTTTTGGTCTGCTGCCAGCGTGGAAAGCGGCGAGGCTTGACCCGATCGATGCCTTGAGATACGAATAGGAAAAAAACAAAAGCGTCGACCGCTATCGCTAGCTATCGACGCTTTTGTTTTTTCTTTTCGAGACCGCCGAAGCGTCCTCTCAAAGGGTTGGTGGTTCTCGCATGTACACGTTCGAACCACCGATTTTGTATCCCGACAATGCTCTGC
>JBEBGW010000036.1:0-19031 GCA_040081025.1 Pyrinomonadaceae bacterium
AGAGCTAACCTCGAAGACGGCCAGGGTCGGCGACCGCTTTACCGTCACGGTCCGCGAACCAGTCTATTCGACCACAGGTGCAGTCGTTATCCCCGAAGGCAGCGAGATCGTCGGAAAGGTTGATGCCGTGACCAAGGCCGCTAACAAAGGTAAGCCCGGTGCTCTCGATGTAAGCTTTGTTCAGGTCGTATTACCGAACGGCACCAAACGGGTTATCAATGGATCGTTGACGGAGCTCAATGCCGACGATGCCAAGAGTGACAACGAAGGCACCGCTCGCGGCGACAAGATGAAGCATCGTAAGGTGATCTGGTACGGCGGCGGTGCTGCCGGCGGTGCCATCCTCGGTGCGGCGATCGGCGGCGGCAAGGGTGCATTGATCGGCGGCTTGCTCGGAGCCGGCGGCGGTTTCCTTGGAGAAAGATACACTAAGGGCGAAGAAGCCAAGGTTGAGTCCGGAACCGAATTTAGCGTCTATCTTAACCGTGCGGTTTCTCTGCCGAAGTTTGCAGAAGCCAATCCGTAACAGCCAGTTTCACATTAAAAAAGGCCGGACAGCGTTGATCTGTCCGGCCTTTTTAATTGATTCGCCCGTCCTATTTGAGGGACATATCGTTGCCGATTTCTTCCAATCTCGCAACAACTCTTTTGATAAGCCACTCCGGTGTCGATGCACCGGCAGTTACACCGACGGTCTCGACACCGATCAGATCTTCAGGGTCGATCTCTTCCTCGGTCTCTATCAAAAAGCTCTTGTCACAATTTTCCTTGCAGACTCCAACGAGCTTGATGCTATTCGATGAATGTCTGCCGCCGATAACGTAAAACGCATCGACCATATTGGAAAGTGCCATCGCAGAGTCCTGTCGATCGCGGGTCGCCGAACAGATCGTATTCACGATCTGAACTTCGTCGTCGGTCTTGGACTTGATCGCCTCGGCCGTATCGAAGAAGGTCTTGGCCTTGATCGTCGTCTGCGATACGACGAGAGGATTTCTCAATCGCGGAAGTCCTGCGACCTCGGTCTCGTCTTTGATAATGAACGCGTGATCTGGCGCGTATCCCTTAACACCGATCATCTCCGGGTGATCCGGGCTGCCGACAATGATCACGTGACGATCGGCTTCAGCCGCCCTCGCCGCTAGTTTCTGCACCCGAGTCACAAAAGGACACGTCGCATCAACCACCTTCGATGCACGTTCTTCGAGTTCCTGCTGCACCTGCGGAGTCACGCCGTGGGCCCGAATGACCGCGGTCTCGCCTCGCTGGATCTGTATCGGTTCGGCGATTGTCGTAACGCCCTGGTGGCCAAGCCGTTCCATCTCCTGTTCGTTATGGATCAACGGCCCAAGCGTCCGAACAGTGTCGCCTTGGCCGACGGCCTCCTCGACCATATCGACAGCCCTCTCGACGCCGAAACAGAACCCGTATTCATCTGCAAGCAGTACTTTCATTGCAATATCAGTCTATCAAATAGAGGATTCGACCGAAACAACGTTCTGGTTTTCCTCGACGTACCGTTTTAGCGATCTGAGCCGCTTCCGCGTTTCCCATTCGAGCATTCGGCTCATTATTGGATGCAGCAGCGGCCGGAAAAGTGCGGGTTTTGCTTTGTAATTCAGTTCGTAAACGATCTGTGAATTGCCCGAGCCGAGGTCGAAATGGCGGATGCTCGCCGCAAATGAATCGAAGAACGGTGCAGGACTTGAAAGTTTAACCGCCGCGACCTTTCCGGGTTGGAACGACACATAAGCAGTACGCATCTCTATCCCCATAAGGGCGGTTTTACCAACACAGACCGCCACCACACCGACATCCGCCGCTGCTGCATCTTCGAGATAGGCCGCTTGAAGGAGAGAGTCCCATTCGAGCCGACGACCGTAGTCGTGCACGATGCGGAAGACCTCATTGCAGCCCGCCGGGATCGTCTCCTTAACAGTCAGCTTTGGCATTTATCGAATCGGGTCGCGAAGCATCAACTCGGCGGTCTCACGTGCGATTCTTGCAGCTTCCGCGTGAGAATCGCGAAGCTGGGCGATCTGCATCAGGGCCTCGCCGGTGCGTGAGAGCAGGCGGAAAAGGTCGCCTTCCTCGGCTCCTGTTCTTTTAACAAGATCGGGCCATGCCATGCCGCCCGTCCACCGTTCAGCTGCCGCTGCAGCCGTGAGGTTGATCTCTTCGACCGGTTCGATGCCGAATCGCCATTCGACCTTCGAGACGTCGTAAATGACTTCCTCGGTCCTCGTGATCGCTTCGAGAAGATCGTCCGACAGATACAACTCGCCGTAGTTTCGGTCCGCGTCTGCTGCCATTGCGGCCATCAATCCCGCCATGACCGTGTGATCTATCGCTGAGAAAATGCCGCGGGACATCGCCTCGCCGACAAGCAGCGGACGATCAACGCGAAGATCCGCGAGCCATTTTCCGCTGTCCGTCACTTTTTCTGAGCGAAACTCAAGATATCCGAAATGATCCAAAACCTTCGCGCGCTGCTCAAACGGTGACCAGATCTTCGATCGCAGATAGTCGATATCCCGACGCGTCCGTTCTACCTTGTCTGCGACCTTCGCGTTCTCCCACAGCACCTGCAGGTAAACATCCTTCCGCTCCGGCTCGGCAATGAACTTCTCGATCACGCCATCGATCAAATCAGCCGCGGGATCACCCTCGTCGCTTTTCTCGGGAGGCTTCGGTTCTTCGAGCACCGGATTCTTGTTCTCGTAAACGTCGAAGAATGCACGCTCTATCTCGCGTTCGCGGACAGGATATTTATTTCCGTAAACCTTATTGATACGCGACATCGGGAACGTCGAGCCTTGCCCGTCATCGCGGATCCCCGAGATCGCGTCACCGTTCATCTGCAGGATAAAGAACAGCCGCTTGCCGCTTCGCCCCTGCGTGACGATCTGTCCGGGCATCACGTTTTCGACTAGCCATTGATTGCGAAACTCAACTCGAGTTTCCGGAAGCCGTTCGATCACCCGCCGTTTCGCTTCGGCAAGACGTTCAAACCCGAGCACGTCATTGATCGACAGTTCGACACCGGCTGTCGCAATACTCGATTTGATCCGGTCCGTCACCGCTTCGACGTTTTGACGGAGCTGGTCGATCTGCCGGCCGGTTCCTCGAAAGGCGAAACTGCGTTCGGCGATCTCGCGGAGTTGCTCGAAATTCTTGAATGCGTCGAGAAGATTGAGGAGCGTGGTGTAGGTGGCTCGAAATCGGCTCTCGAGCGGATCGGGTTCGGTCTTGAATAGTTCTGCGATCTTCTTTGGATTCTGAAACTGTCCGGGAACGAGAACGGCGAATCCAACGTTATCCTTGCCTCGGCGACCGGCTCGCCCGGTCATCTGCTGAAGCTCGTTCGCCGTCAGCGATCGCCAGCCGTCGTTACCGCGAGCGTCGGCGTTCGTGATCACCACGGTTCGAGCAGGGAAGTCTACCCCGGCTGCGACCGTCGACGTCGCGAAGATCGCGTTTAGCAATCCCGACGACATCATCTTTTCGACCAGCAGCTTCCAAGCCGGTATATGCCCTGCGTGGTGTGAAGCGATACCTGCGTTCACCAATATCTTGGCGTGTTTATGAGTTTTTACTTCTGGATTTGCGGCAAGGTACTCATTGAATATCTGCTGCCGCCGCTCGAATTTCTCGCCGTCGGTCTGCTGCGACTTGTCGCCCGCGACCTCAGTCGCCGCCTCGTCACATTTTCTACGCGTCGGTAAAAAGACGATCGCCGGGAGCAGGTTGTAGCCGCGAAGTGCGCTGATCAGCTTATGCGGCGGTATCTCCGGCGGACGTCCGTTCATATGTGGGATTATTGCACGTCAGAACCCCCTGCGTAAGCGGGGGTCAGATCGCGATTATTGAATCAGCTCCGATCTACGGCAAGAAAGGGATGCAAGACACACGGCCTCACATCCCGATCCATGTTCAACGATCTGGCCGCCCGCTTACGCAGGCGGTTCTGACTTACTTCGGCTCGATGCCCCACCAGTATTGCTGGTCGAGCGTTTTCGCCGTCGGCCAGATCTGGTTCAGCGTATCGCCCTCGTAAAGTTCGCCGCCCTTCATCACCATTCGGATCGAATCCGTATTTTTGATATCGACGAGCGGATCCTTATCTAGGATGAGCAGATCGGCCAGCTTGCCTACCTCGAGCGAGCCGAGGTCCTTGTTCAGCCCGATCGCCTCGGCACCGAATATCGTCGCGACACGCAGAGCATCGTGGTTCGACATCCCGCCCGATGCGATCGACCACAGCTCCCAGTGAACTCCGATTCCCTGCATCTGTCCGTGTCCGCCGACTCCGACTCGTCCGCCGGCTTTCACAACATCAGACGCACCCTTGGCGATGCTCCTGAAGCTGTACTCTTCCGGCGAGAACCACTGTGCCCGCCGACGCATCATACTGTTCATAAGCTCACGCGGAATGAACCGCCGAACTTTCGGATTGGTCAGCACGTCCGTCGTCTGGAAGTAATAGTTCTCACCCCATGGACCGCCGTATGCCACGAGCGTCGTGGGCGTGTAGAACGTCTTGGTCTTTGCCACGAATTGTGCAACGTCGTTGTATAGCGGCTGAAGCGGCAGAGCGTGCTCATTTCCCGAATATCCGTCGATCATTTGCGACAGATCGAGTTTCATATCCAGAGCACCTTCGGTCGTCGGTGTTATCTTGTTCTCGCGGGTAGCGATCACCACTTGTTGACGGGTCAGCCGATCACCAACAACGTACTGCTTGAGCGTGTCCGTCTTATAAGCGTCGCTGTATCGCTTGATATACGCGTTCGCCGATTCCTGATCGTCGATGTTCAGTCCCGAGAAAACGCCCGGTCCGGTCGTATAGACTCGTGGCCCGATGATGTCTCCGGTCTCAACCAGGTCAGCGTAAGCATAAACGTCTGTCGTCGCACTCTGCGGATCTCGGGTCGTCGTCACGCCGTATGCGAGATTGGCGAGATACTGCCACACCTGATTCTGGTGCAGGTCACGCGGCGGCCACATGTGGGCGTGAACGTCCACCATTCCCGGCATGATCGTCTTGCCCTTGACGTCGATGACTTTCGCACCTGCGGGGATCGCAACTTTTCCTTTCGGACCGATCGCCGCGATGCGATTGTTGGTCACGACGATGTCGCCTGACGGGATGACTTCGTCGCCCTTCATCGTCACAATTTTCGCCCCGCTAAGAACGACTGTGCCCTGGGCGATCTTACGCGGCTGTTCGACGATGATGTCGAATTCCTGCGGCTTCTCGTCGTCGATGCCCTGGCGAAAGAACTTAGTTCCCCACGACCAGGTCACATTTTTGCCGTCGCGGCTCCAAGCGAGATAGTCGCCGCCGAAGTTAGACAGCTTCTTGAACGGAACGTTCGATGTCGGAGCCGCGAGGCTGATGTTGACCGTCTCCTTGCCCGCTTTCGGGAGTGTCACAAGATAGTGCTTGCCCTGCAGTTCCAGAAAGGCCCTGTTTCCGTCCGGAGACACCATAACCGAGCTTGCCGAAGGCTGCTGAGGAGGTGTGCCCTTGCCGGTGATCCGAGCGTGAACACGTCGGTCATAGCCGTCCAGACGGATCGATGAAATGCCCGCACCGCTCGTCATATAGACGCGGTTGTTGTCAGCGGTAAAGTGAGGAAAGCGTCCGCCCTGCGTCGGTGCGATCAGCGTCGATGTGCCGCCGCCCGTCGGGATGTAACGTAACTCAAAGGGGCCGTTTCCGCCGTTACCGGTAACTTCACTTTCATTCGCATGCTTGCCGTGCAGGATCTCTTCTTCCGGCGACGAATATTCGTGGTCGGCCCGGATGTCGGCGAATAGCTGATCCTCGACAGTTCCATTAACGAACACGACCTTGCTTCCGTCTGGCGAATACGTCGGGTAGGCGTAGAACGATGCCGTCGATGTCAGCCGCTTCGGACTTCCGCCGGACGCAGGGATCGTATGGATATGTCCACCCGCTCGCGTCCAGGTCACATAAGCGATCGACGAGCCGTCCGGCGACCATGCCGGCATAAATTCACCGTCGCTGCCATTGCTCGTCAACCGAGTCGGCTTGCCGTCCGGAAGGTCTTTGACGTAAACGCGGTCGAACGCCGTGAACGCGACTTTTTTGCCATCCGGAGAGAGCGTCGGGAAGCGAATAAGACGGTTCTTCACCGTCGCCGAATCATCAACCTTATATTCGAAATGCGATCGAGCAGCGATCTCCGCTTCGACGTTCACCTTGAACGGGATGTTCGTCGCCTGACCTGTAGCGAAATCCACGCGGGCGATCTTGCCGTCAATAGGGACGATGATCGACTTTCCGTCGGGCATAAAGTCGTAGCCCGGGAACGTGTCTCGCGTCGCACGCGATTCTTGATCGTCACGCGTCACATTATTTATGAGCCACCGTTCGCTGTTGGATTCCAGATCGCGTACCCGCAGAGCTGTCTTCGTTTCAAATCGCGTCGCGTAGACGAGCTGTTTGCCGTCCGGCGAAAGCAGCGGCCGCATTGCACTCCCTTGCGAATTCGTCAGCCGCGAAACCTCGCTCGTTTCCCGGTCGAACCGAAACACCTGCCAAACGGGGAACTGTACGTTGTAGTTGAACGGTCCTGTTCGCTGTGAAAAGTAGATGTATTTACCGTCAGACGATGCCGTGAGGCCCATGTGGTTCATCCGCGGTGGTGGTGGCGGTCCTGTTTGACCGGGCCCGGGCATTGGCGGAGCTGGCGGCCCGATGCTTACGCCGGAACCGCCGTCCTTGTGATACATGAACGGATAGAACGTCCCGATCGACTGATCAGACTTCGACACGATCACGTAATTGCCGTCCGGCGTCCAATTCGGCGTCACATACATCGAACGGCGGTCTTTCGTGATCGCCTTCGGGTCAGTGCCGTCCGCTTTCGCGACCCAGACGTTCTCACCGCCGCTGCGGTCGCTCAAGAATACGATCGATTTGCCGTCCGGCGAGTATTTCGGCTGGCTCTCGAACGCCATTCCGCCAATGATCTTCTTCGCCTCGCCACCGCCGATCGGCAGCGTATAGATATCGCCGAGCATGTCGAAGATGATCGTGCTGCCATCCGGCGACACGTCAAGCGACATCCACGTTCCCTCGTCGGTCGTGAACTTGATCGTCTCGGAAGGCTTTAGCACCAATCCTTCCGGCTTTTTCTCGTCTTTCTTTTCGTCTTTTTTCTCTTCAGGCTTCGGCTGGTCTTGTGCGATCGTGAACATCGGTGTCACAAAAGCCAACGCGATCAAAGCACACAGCAATCTCTTCGCAAACATAAGGGTTTTTCTCCAGAACTAAAAAGGGAATCGGGTCACCACATTATACGCCATCTCGAATCATTGGGTTTCAGCGGCCTCTTGTTTCTTGATTCGTGCATTTCGTGGACAGATTCAGAAGATTTATCCACGAAAAACACGAAAGACACGAAACGCACGAAATGACGCCAGTCCCCGGTCTTGTCTGAATAACCTTGGACATCGATACTTGTAAAGAATGAAAAAATGGTTCAAACGTATCGGGATCATCGTAGGCGTCTTCTTGCTCGTTCTAGTTGGAGCGGGCTTCTGGACGGAGCTTGATGAAACGAGATTGAGCGAGCGGACCTCGCAGCCCGGACTGGAAACGATCAAGCCTGATTGGCAGGGAAATCCCGTCGATCAGAAAGGCCGCTTCATGAATGACGAGTTCCCGACGCTGATGAAGACGAGCCGCTTTCTCCGCTGGCAGTTCGGATCGAACCCCTTTGCCGAGGAGAAAGCGAACGATACATGGCGGCCGAATGTTGCTGATCCGACGGAATTTCTCACAAGCGACCGCGACGGCATGATCTGGTTCGGTCACGCGACTTTCTACATCCGTCTGAACGGTTTCACAATTCTTACCGACCCGATCCTTGGAGCTCCGCCGCTGGTCGAACGGATCGTCGATCTTCCGTCTCCGCTCGAGAAGATACAAAAGGTCGACTACGTCCTGCTATCACACGATCACCGCGACCACATGGACGAACCAACACTTCGCGAAGTCGCTAAACGCTTCCCCAATGCGAAGTTTCTTGCCGGAATGCGGAGCGAAGAGTTGCTGAAAACCTTCATCACGCCGACGAACGACATTCGCACTGCCGCGTGGTTTCAACGCTTCGATATCGGCGAATCACCGGTCGAGATCTACTTCCTTCCCGTCCGGCATTGGTCACGTCGAGGGCTGTTCGACACGAATCATCGACTCTGGGGCGGTTATCTTATCCGCAGCGGCGAGACGAGCATCTACTTCGGTGGCGACAGCGGCTACGGCCGTCACTATCGCGAGACCGGTGACCTGTTCCCCGGGATCGACTATTTCCTCATCGGCATCGGAGCCTACGAACCGCGTTGGTTCATGGAACCGAGTCACAACAATCCCGCCGATGCCGTCAAGGCATTCAAGGACTCCGGAGCCCGTACGCTCATCCCCATCCACTACGGCACCTTCAACCTATCCGACGAACCACCGGGTGCCCCGCTGCGTGAATTGACCAAGGAAGCCGAAGCTGCGGGGATCACAAACCACATAAAGACACTCGACCTGAACGGAAGTCAGTACTTCGAATAGGCTTTTTCTGTGTTTTCTGTGTTTTCTGTGGTTAAAAAACGGTGGAACCACAAAAATCACAAAAAAAGAGAGGCTGCGGTACACTTCGCGATCAATGGGCGATGGACCAAACAATTGCACCCGGGCACAGATTCGTTCACAATACGCTTCGTTCGACTCACTAAAGATATGAAGAGACGTGATTTCTTGAGTACGGCTACGCTTGCGGGCGTGGGGGCCGCGTTGGGTTCGGATGTTTTGGGACAGCGAGCGGCACGTTCACTCGAAGAGGCAACTGTGGCAGAGCTTTCTTCGATGATGCAACGCGGCCAGATGACGAGCGAGCAGATCACCAAGTGGTACCTCGCACGCATCCGCACGGTTGACCCGCAGATCAACTCGATGATCGAGATCAACCCGGACGCGATCGCCATTGCACGCGAGCGGGACCGTGAGCGACGCAACCGGATGGTGAAAGGCCCGCTCCACGGCATTCCCGTCGTCATCAAAGATAACATCGACACCGCCGATAAGATGAAGACGACCGCCGGCAGCCTCGCACTCGCGGACGCTCCTACCCCGAAGCAGGACGCCTTTATTGTGAAAAAGCTGCGTGAAGCCGGTGCCGTGATCCTCGGCAAAACGAACCTCAGCGAGTGGGCGAATTTTCGTGACAACGATTCGATCAGCGGCTGGTCAGGACGGGGCGGTCAGACACGCAATCCCTACATCCTCGAACGCAACCCGTGCGGGTCTTCGTCCGGAACAGGAGCCGCGATCGCCGCCAATCTCGCCGCGATCGGCATCGGCACCGAGACCGATGGATCGATCCTTTGTCCGTCGTCGATCAACGGCATTGTAGGCTTAAAGCCAACGGTTGGTTTGGTTTCGAGAAGCGGGATTATTCCGATCTCGGCAACCCAAGACACCGCTGGGCCCATGTGCAGGACGGTGGCGGATGCGACCATTTTGTTAACCGCAATAGCAGACGTTGATCCGAATGACTCTTCGTCGAAGAACCTGACTCGGTTGCTAAAGGGGGTCGATGGTTTTATTCCTCCGACCGACTATACAAACTCGCTCAAAGCCGATGGCCTTCGCGGAGCACGCATCGGAGTCGCACGCGATTACTGGGGACGCAACGCGACCGTCGATAAAGTGACGAATGCCGCTCTCGAAGCGATGAAGCGTGCCGGAGCGGAACTGATAGACGTGAAGTTCCCGAATTTACGAAAGTTCGGAGATGCCGAGTTCATCGTGCTGAAATACGAGTTCAAGGACGGGCTTGAGAAGTATCTGCGAAGCCGTGGTTCGCGACACAAGACGCTCGACGACCTGATCAAGTTCAACAATGCCAATGCGGCTCGCGAGCTGAAATACTTCGGCCAGTCGATAATGACCGATTCGGCAAAGCTCGGCGATCTGAATTCGAAGGAGTACAAGGACGCTCTCGAAACGTGCCGCAAATACGCACGTGAAGAAGGAATCGACGAGGCGGTCGACAAGAACAAGCTCGACGCGATCGTCGGGCCGTCAAACGCTCCGACGTGGATGATCGATACGGTCAGCGGAGATTGCGGCAGCGGCTACGTCAGCATTTCATCGATGGCTGCGGTCGCCGGCTACCCGAACATCACCGTCCCCGCCGGCTTCGCAAAAGAACTCCCCATCGGCATCTCATTCTTCGGCAAAGCATTCACCGAACACAAGCTGATCAAGCTGGCTTATTCGTTCGAGCAGGCAACGAAAGCGAGACGCAAGCCAAAGTTCCTGAAGACGTACATCTAAGTATTGATGGGTTAGGATCTATTTCGTGTTTTTCGTGGATAGATCAGTTGATCCACGAAAAACACGAAACAAGAAAATGAAAGCGAGGTGCTAGCTACGCGAGAACTGCGTACCACCGTATCAAACGCACCAAATACCCGTGCCTTCCCTGATACGTTACAGTGCCTGCAGTGACTTCAAGATCCGCTCGGTGTCGGCGAGGGAGATCATCTCAATGCCGGGATCGCCTTCTTCCGGAGCACCATACATCCCGATGTAGTGCCAATCGGTTCTGGTCCGGACCTTGAACCATTCGGTGTAAACCCAATTCTTGACCGTCTTGCCGGAATCGTCAATATCCTTCGGCTCATACATCAGATCGATCTGCCCAACGCCTGAACGGATCACCTGAGTCGCGTCGTAAGGCAATCCGCCAAGCCCGTCGAACCCGGCTTCGAGTGCGAATCGCTGCGTCTTTCCGCCTTGAGTACGCGAGTAAATGACGACAAACTCACGGTCCTCCAATGAAACTTCTCGTCCGATCCGAGCCTTCAGCTTCTCGAATTTGAAACCCGGCGGGAGCCAGGTAGGCAGTGCGATCGACATCACCTGTTTGGCGACGATCATCGCTTCTATGTACGGTTCCGGAACTGTAGGGAACCTTCTCATCGCCGTCTGCACCGTGGCCTTCGGCGGATCCTGAGCCAACGCAGCGGATACGCTAACGAGGAAAAGAAATGTGACGCTCAAAATTTTTCTCATTTGTTTCCACCCTTCTCAGCCCATATCTGCACGAGATGAACGAGCGTCTCGGTCGACTTCTCTAACCCTTTACGCGAATTGAACTCTAGCTTGCCGTGAAAATTGTGGCCGCCCGTAAATAGATTCGGCGTCGGCAATCCGCGAGTCGTCAGCCGCGATCCATCTGTCCCGCCGCGTATCGGCCTCAACTCAGCGGTGACTCCCGCACGTCGTGCTGCCTCGATAGCAAAGTCGGTTAGCTGCGGATAATTCTTCAGCACTTCCTTCATATTCAGATAGCCGAGCTCGCTCTTGTATTCGATCTTCACATCAGGGAACTTCCTCGCAGTCGTCGCTGCAAGGCTCTTCACAAGGTTCTCCTGGTCCTCGAGTCCGGTGATGTCGAAATCGCGGAGCAGGATCTTTATCGTCGAAGTCTCGACATCCAGATTTCCGACATATGGATGAATGAACCCGACTCGGTCCTCAGTAGTTTCCGGACGATTCTTCGCCACATTCGGAACCTCGCCAAGGAAATACCCGGCGGCGTAGGTCGAGTTGACCATTATTCCCTTCGCTGTACCTGGATGCGTACTTTTCCCACGAAAGGTGACAGTCGCTGTGCGTGCCGACCATGTCTCATTCGAAATATCGCCGAGCTGTTCTCCATCGACCGTATAAGCGAACTTCGCTCCCCAGCCCTGAATGTCGAACTGGTCCATCGGCCCGCCGACCTCTTCGTCCGGCGTAAAGGCGATCGCGATGTTGCCGTGCTTGATCTGCGGATTGTTCTTCAGCGTGTCGATCATCGTCATCAACTCCGCGATCCCCGACTTATCATCCGAGCCCAGCAGCGTCGTCCCGTCCGCCGTGATGATGTCGTCACCGATCAGGTTCTTCAAGTCCGGATTCTGTGCGACCGTTATCACCTGCGTTTTGTCGTTCGGCAACGTGATATCGCCGCCCTGATAGTTTTTGTGGATGATCGGATTCACGTTCGCCCCGCTCACCGCCGGCGACGTGTCCATGTGTGCAATGAATCCGATCGTCGGCACCTTCGAGTTGTCCGGCAGATTCCCCGGCACGAATCCGTAAACGATTCCTTCGGCACTGATCCGCACCTTCTGTACGCCAAGTGCTTTCAACTCCGACTCCAGCAATTTCGCCAGCACCAACTGCTTATCCGTGCTAGGAAACTTACCCGCGTCCTCCGCCGACTGCGTGTCGATCTTCACATACCGCAGAAACCGATCCATCGCGGTTTCAGACGGAGCCTTAGTTTGGGCAAAGGACAGCGTACCGAGAAAGAAAAGAAAGCAAAGAGAACGAATAAGTATTGTCATAGGTCTTATCGGGAGTGAGTTGTTAGTGTCCAATTTCAAGAGGAACTTGCAAAAGGCGTTTTGTCTTACCGGAGATCTCGATTCGCATCTCGGTACAATTGAATCCGAATTTGGACCAACCAACTTTGATCCGATATTTTCCCGTCTTCAGATCCTTGATGCAGAATCTCCCGCTATCGTCGGTTCGATAAGTTGCAACGATCTCGCCTTTCTCATCCCCGGAAAAGACCTCTATGATCGCTTCGGGGATGGATGCCCCGTTAGCGTCAACTACGACACCAACGAGCCGCGAAGTACGTTTCAGTTCGGCAAATTGGACAGTCAGTTGAGCACATATTCCCCTGTCGGGTCCGACGATCGGCTTAACGCAGTTTTGCCCGGACGAGGCCTGAGCCGCGAATAACGATAAGGCAAGTAGCAAGATAGTCTTCATACGTCTAACTGTCTATTCCATTGGATTACCGCCCTGGACCGAATTGTTCGTAATGGTTGGAGTATCCCATCAGCCTCGCCGTCGGAGCCAGTACGATTCGCATCGCTTTCTGCACACTCAGCGGAGGGCCATCGGCGAGCCACGAATCGGCTTCGTTTCCGTAGGTGGAAAGCTGCATTATCATCGCAGGAACGCTTGGGCCGTCGGGGTAAGTGTCCATAAAGCCGTAGAGTTGCGAGAGTATATACGCAAATTTCACGGGAATCGTTTTCGCGTCTTCGCTCTCGACTACGACCGTCTCGCTCGTTTCGTTGAACGGTTTGTGACGCGTCATGGGCGGGATCGTGATCGTTTCGCCAGCCTTCAGCGTCCGCTTCTCGCCGTCCACTAAGATGCTAAGCGTGCCCGACCTTACTGTAAACGTTTCCGCGAAATGCTCATGAAAATGCTGTGGCGGACCGCCTGCCAGCGGAGCGACCTCCAGCCGCGTGTGCAGCCATTCGCCATCAACCGCAAGCACCGTCTGATCGAATCCCTCGAAACGGCTAACGAGCCTATCGCCGGGTTTGAAATATCCCGCGAGATCAGGCGTCGACGCCGGAAACGCTGTGTTTATAGCGATCCCAACCAGCAGGTAAATTGTGACGACCGCGACAATCGCTAAAACTGCCTTTAGAACGAGTTTCATATAGGTTCCTCAACCTATACACGCGTAAAACGCAACGTGTTTACTGCTCGAGAAACTTCTTGATTTCAGTGTTAACGGTCGAGCTTTCACAGACCGTCGCCAGATGGCCGCAGTTTCCTTCGAGCACGACGGTCTTAGCGTTGATCAGCTTAGCGAACTTCAACGCCGGTCCAGGAGTAACTACGGCATCCTTTGTTGCGACGATGACGAGAACCTTCGCCTTAACCACCGCCGCCGCCCTCTCCCACGAACCGGCAAAATTCTTTGTCACATCCAGCGACAGCATTCCCCGTATCTGACGGATGTTGTCGTTGACATCCATTCCGCCCGTGTCCTTCCGAGCCTTCGCGATCTCATCGAAAGCCTGTTCCCGCGTCATCTTCGAGTTCACGTCTTCAGGCGAGGTCAGGATCAGCTTCCCGAATCCCCACGCAAAAAGCCGCGAAGGATTCGACGCATATTCTCCGCCCTTCCAAGCCGCATCGCTCATCAACACTTCGTTCTGCGTTTCCCACAAGATAAGGTCATACGGAGCCGGCTGCGGAGTGCCGACAATCGGGATCGCCTTGTCCATAAAATCCGGATACGACACCATCCACTGAAACGTCTGCATCCCGCCCATCGAGATGCCGTAAACGGCGTAGAGATGTTTGATCTTCAGCACCTTCGTCAGGACCTCGTGCTGAGCGTTTACGTTGTCAACGATGGTGAACTGTGGAAACTTCATCCGCGCCTGCAGCTTGCTGTTCGACGGCGATGACGAAACGCCGTTCGCGAACGCATCGACCGCGATAGCGAAATACTTGTTGGTATCGATCAGCCCACCCGGAGCAAACTGACCCGCCGCTTGCTCGGTAGTTCCACCCGCCCAAGTCGTAAACAGCACCGCATTCGATGCATCGGCATTCAGCTTCCCGTAAGTCCGGTAACCTATCCGACAATCGCGGATCATCTCACCACTCTCAAGCTTGAAATCGCCAAGTTCAGCGAACTTCTGCTCCTGTGCGAAGCAAGAGACGGCAAGAGCGAGGCCAACAAAAACGGCGGCTAGAGCTTTATGCATACGTTTCTTGTCAGAACCGCCTGCGTGAGCGGGCGGCCAGTCTTGCTACCGGCGAACACGCCTAATCAAACTCAGGCAACGGTGCACCCTGCCCCTTTAACACGTAGTCAACTGCTGTCGCTACGTGCTCTTCGGTCCACAACATTCGCCTGCTTCCTTTATCTACCCACGGACTGTGGGCATATTTCCAACAGCCGTTCTCCCGCAGCCGGCGAGTGGAGTAAGCCTTAAAATCGTTCAACATTTTACCCGAAGCATTAGTCGCCGCGTTTACAGAGTGAACGTGATTGGTACGGACTGCTAATCCAAGCAATGACCATTCACGAAACTCACACACGTCATGGATAGCCTTTTCGACGATCGTGCGGGACCTTGCGTCCAAGCGGAATGGCGGCGACTTGAGCCTCTCGCGGTGAATCTCTTCCCGCCTCCGGCTTTCGACTGCTCGCGGAGCTCCATACTTGTTGTGGTATTTGTCGATCGCGCCGCGTTCGTCACCGTGCAGCCAAGTTCCATAGGTGCGAAACGTGATGAGATAGGCAATTGGCTCGTTTGTATTGTTCCACATAGATTCAGCTCCAGCGAACTGGCCGCCCGCTAACGCAGGCGGTTCTGACTCGGGCCGCCCGCTAACGCAGCTAAAGCTTCACGCATACGTTCTTCTCTTCGGTAAAGAATCTCAACGCCTCGAACCCGCCTTCCCGGCCCATGCCGGAATCTTTCACGCCCCCGAACGGCGTTCGCAGATCGCGTAGCAGCCAGCAGTTGACCCAAACGATGCCTGATTCGAGAGCCGCTGAAACTCGGTGTGCCCGCGAAAGATTCTCGGTCCAGACGGTAGCCGAAAGGCCGTACCGAACGCTGTTCGCGAAACCCAACACTTCGTCCTCGCTATCGAAAGGCATTATCGTGACGACTGGGCCGAAGATCTCTTCCTGATTTGTCCGGCAATCATGCAACGGTCCTTCGATGATCGTCGGCTCGATGAACCAGCCGTTCGCACACCGACCGTCGAGCAGTGCCTGCTTACCGCCGGAGAGGATCTGTCCGCCTTCCTGACGGGCGAGGACGATGTACGACATTATCTTCTCGAAGTGCTGTTCGGAAACGATCGCTCCGACATCTGTCGAACTCTCGCGAGGATCGCCGACCTTCAACGCCGATACACGTTCGACAAAATCCTTTTTGAACCGATCATAGAGTGGCCGCTCGACAAATATCCGTGAACCGCACAAACAGATCTCGCCCTGGTTCGAGAATGACGAACGCACCGTCGTTGCGAGCATCTCCTCATAGTTACAATCGGCGAAGATGATGTTCGGATTCTTTCCGCCGAGTTCTAGCGACAGTTTCTTGAACATCGGTGCCGCGACCCGGGCGATCTCCTCGCCGGTCTTCGTACCGCCTGTGAACGAAATTGCTTTGACCGAAGGATGAGCGACGATCGCCGACCCGACCTTCGGCCCGGTGCCGTGAACAATGTTTAGCACACCGGCAGGTAATCCCGCCTCGATGCAAAGCTTCGACAGCAGATACGCCGTCATCGGAGTTACTTCGGACGGCTTTGCGACCACCGTGCATCCCGCGGCGATCGCCGGTGCGATCTTCCAGGTGAACAGGTATAGCGGCAAGTTCCAAGGCGAGATACAGCCGACGACTCCAACCGGCTGCCGCAGCGTGTAGTTGATCGCAAGGCCTGTCGTGTCGTGTGATTCGTTCGCCGTATGCATCGCCGCCGTCGCGTAGAAGCGAAAGTTGGACGCCGCCCGTGGAATATCCAGCGTTTGAGCGAGTGAGACAGGCTTGCCGTTATCCGTCGATTCCGCGAGAGCCAACGTATCCAGATCACGTTCGATCAACGCGACCAAACGCATCAGGATCGCGAACCGCTCTTCTGCCGGCGTCATCGACCACCCAGGAAACGCCGCCTTCGCCGCCTCGACCGCCCGTTCGACGTCGCGCTCGTCCGAATCCGGTAGCTGCGAATATACCTCTCCGGTGGCCGGTTCGAAGTTGTCCAGATAGCGACCCAAAATCGGTGCGACGAGTTCACCGCCGATGAAATTCTCGATCTTTGTCATTTAGATACTGAGGCGAAACTTAAGGGACATGCAACGCAATAATTCTTTGCATCGGCACGCTTATCGGTTATATTAGCGGGCATCCCGTATTTTGTCGCCTTTCGCGTTTATTCTACGCCTTACTTGATGTGGCCGTTTGTGAACGGCGCTAGTTTGGTTCGTGTCTACGTATGACGAAACCTTGCCCCAAGTGTAACCAGCTAAACCCGGCGGAGGCCGCGTTCTGCCTCAATTGTGCGTCACCGATCGGGCCGATGGGGACGGCACCGCAATTCGGAGCGACAACCAATGCTCCGGCCGCGAGTCAAAAAGGATTGTTCTCACTCATTCTCGCGATCGTCGCACTCATCTGCTGCGGCCCGTTCGCTGGCATCCCGGCGGCGATCCTCGGATGGATGGAACTGGACGCGATCAAGAATGGCCGCTCGCCAGCTGATAACAAATGGATGGCGTTGGTCGGACTCTGGGGCGGGATCGCCTCGACAGTGCTCCACATAATCGGCTACGTACTCTACGTCATGCTGGGAATGCTTTCGACGATGTCGAACCCGTACGATTACTAATGTCAGCAAACCCTCAAAATTTTCCGGTCTGTCCGAATGGTCATCGCCAGCCGGTTGCGGTCACGAAATTCTGCATCTATTGCGGAGTCGCGGTATCAGTCGCGGCACCGGCTGCTCAGCAACCGGTTCAGCCACAGGAGCATCAGCATCAGCCACCGCCGCAACAACAGCAGATTCCGCCGGCGAACGGCGGGCAGCAATACCAGCAGCAACATCAGTACCAACAGCAACCGCCTCCTCCGAACTACGGCCGGCAGCAATATCAACATCCGCCGCAGTATCAGCAGCCGCCGAGCTGCCGAACGTGCGGAGGCAACGGACAGGGCCTTCCCGAGAAAGCAGTAATGTGCAAGGAGTGCCGCTGGCTGCGTCCGCTCGTCCCCGGATACGCCGTTGATAACGCCGCGTTCGCGTGGGCCGCGGATGCAAAGGCTATGGCTGTGCTTCGCTCGATGAAGCCGCTCAACGCGGTCGCAAGGGTCGTATCCGAAAAGGTCGGCCGCCGCTGGATCGAGGTCACGTTCAACGGCGTGCTGCTGGGTGAAAAGCAGATGCCGCACATCTTCGGCCAGGCCGTTCGAGCCGCTCGCATCCTCGGGATGTCGCATATGCCGGACGTGTACCTTTCCGGTGAGCGCCCGTGGGATTGCCTCACCTTCGGCAGCGATAACGATTCGTTCATCGTCGTCGGATCGGCCGTGGCGGGGAACTTTCAGGGCGTCGATATGCTCTATTTGCTCGCCCGAGAGATGGGCCATTGCAAGGCCGGACACGCGCTCTGGAAGACGGTCATCCGATTCTTCCTCGGCGAGCAAGGCCAGGCGAAAGGCTTCATGGCAGGCGGGATCCTTGCCAACATCCTCAGCCCGACCGCGATGATCGGCGGGGCCCTCGAAATGCCGCTGCTCGCGTGGGCACGCCAGTCTGAGATCACCGCCGACCGGGCGGGATTGCTAGCCGTTGGAAGTGAAGAGATCGCACGACGTGCGTTGCTTTCCTGGTCGCTGAAATCGTCGTTCATTTTCAAGCAAATGAACATCGACGCATGGCTCGAGCAGCAGAACGAAGACGACGGCGATATGCTGCGTCTCTCGGAGCTGACCACGACCTCGACTCCATACATCGGACCCCGGCTGAAACTCCTTAGCCAATACGCGCAGAGCCCCGAATTTCAGCACTATTTCCAGCGCATCAAGGCGACTCTCGCCCAAGCCGCTCCGACAAGGCCCGAAGCCAAAGCTGCTCAGAAAGAGTTGAGGATCAAATGCTCGACATGCGGAGCACCGATGAAGATCCCAACGTCCGTTCTAGAGGGCAAACCGAAACTCTCGGTGAAATGCCCAGACGCAAAATGCGGAAAAGTTACCGTCATTCGAAAAAATGCGAACAAGGCGCCCAAGCCGCCGAAAATAAAACAGGAGAACCAAGACTATGCCGACTGAACCCGTAATGTTTACCGAAGCCGACGCCGAAGGTAACGAAGCAACGTATGAGATCACGACCGAATCCGGCGAAGCACTCGAAGATGTAGCAGTGACCGCCGTGTCTGACTCGGACAAGGACGGTGAGGTCGACACGTTTTCACTTGATACTGACAACGACGGAAAGACGGATGCTGCCGCGGCCGATAGCGATGGCGACGGAACGATCGATATGGTCGCCGTGGATTCCGACGGAGACGGCCAGCTTGATGCGATCGGCTCCGATTCAGATGGCGACGGCGAGATCGATATAATCTCGGCCGATACCGACGGCGAGGGAAAACTTGATGTCGGGG
>JBEBGW010000312.1:0-5144 GCA_040081025.1 Pyrinomonadaceae bacterium
GAATCATGCCCGGCCACATCCATAAAGAGGGAAGGATCGGCGTCGTTTCGCGCTCGGGAACGCTCACGTACGAAGCGGTCGGACAGCTCACCGCTCTTGGACTCGGCCAATCGACCGCCATCGGTATCGGCGGCGACCCGATCATCGGCACGACCCACACCGATGCACTCAAGCTCTTTCAGGAAGACGACGAAACCGACGCGATCATCATGATCGGCGAGATCGGCGGAAGTGCCGAAGAGGACGCAGCCGCTTACGCAAAAGATCACGTCACCAAACCGATCGTCGCCTTCATCGCCGGCCAAACCGCACCTCCCGGCCGCCGCATGGGCCACGCCGGTGCGATCATCTCAGGCGGCAAAGGTACCGCCGAAGAAAAAATGAAAGCCCTAACCGCCGCCGGCATCCGAGTTGTCCAATCCCCCGCCGACATCGGCCAGGCGATTGTCGAAGTGCTCGGCTCAAAAGCCGCGGCTTAGAATCGGTTCAGCATCTGCCAGTACCACCCGCAGTAGCGGGTGGTTTTCTTTGCCCGAAAGTTATCCTTTGACCAGTCAATATAAGGTGAATTATAGTCCTTCAACCTGGAGCACAACTTATGACCCACGCTGAATTTACAAAACGCTGGTTCGACGAGGTTTGGAACAACAAGAACGCGGACGCGATCGACGAGATGTTTGCGGCGGATGGCGTAGGCCACGGGATCTTCAACCCGGACGGCTCGCCGATCGTCGGGCCGAAGGACTACAAACCCTTTCATCAGAATTTCGTCAACGCATTTCCAGACCTGCATGTCACCGTAGAGGATTCCGTCACCGAGGGCGACAAGATCGCCGTTCGCTGCCGCGTCAACGCTACTCACTGTGGCGAAGGCATTGGGGTCACCCCGTGCAACACGCCCGTCGAATTCACATTCATGAGCATCGTCCGGCTCGAAAACGGCAAGATCGCCGAAGCCTGGAACAACATCGATTTCATGGAGATGTATAGGCAGGTAGGTGCCTTAAAATTGGAATTGATTTGAGATTTCCGGCTAGTTCGCTCGTTCAGGCTCAATGAAAAAGTGGTTCGCGATCATTCTTCTCCTATTTACCGGGCTTGCCTGCGGACTGCGTGAACGGTTCCAGGATCAGCCAGTGATCGAGGTCGGACCGGAGGTCGTATTGATACCGATTCGCAAGGGCGGGAAGATGGGTTTTTGCGACCGCGATCGGCGCATGATTATCCTCGCCACTTACGACAGCGTCGAACAGTTTCGCGAAGGCTTCGCGCGTGTTCTCCGAGATAATAAGTATGCTTTCATCGACCGCCGCGGTCGCAATATCACGGGCTTCAAATACGATCACGCCGACCGCGAGTTCTCTGACGGGTTAGCTGTCGTAGGGGTCGATATCAGAACGGGTGAGAACGATCAACTCGGGAAAGAGATCGTTAAAAAGAGATATGGATTTATTGACCCCACCGGACGCGAGGTCATCCCGCTAACATTCGACGGAGCAAGCGAATTCCATCACGGCGTAGCAGCGGCGAGATCAAACGGCAAGAGCGGTTACATCGATAAGGAAGGTCGGACGCTGCTGCCGTTTGAATACGAGCACACCGCGCGATTCACCGGCGGTTTCGGGCTCATAAAGCACAAAGGGAGAAACTGGTTCGTCAACCGCGATATGGTGGAGGCATTTCCGCTTGAGGTCGATTTCGCTTCTATCTTTGAAGACGGACGAGCTCTCATCCAGGTCGACAAGAAGTATGGATTTATCGATACAAATGGAAAGGTGGTCATCCCTGTAAAGTTCGAGTATGCCTACGGTTTTTCCGATGGCCTTGCCCCCGTACGCGTAGAAGGCAAATGGGGCTTCATCGACGTCAATGGGAATCAGGTTCTGCCTCCGAAGTACCTCTCCGACAGCTATTTTTATGAGGGCATTGCGTACACACAGCAGCCCGATGGTAAGTTCTGCTTTATGGACAAGTCCGGCAACATCCTCCGTTGCCCGAGCTACTCGTCGACCGGAGAGTTCAGGGATGGGATCGCCGTAGCCAATGAGGGAGATCATCACTACATGAACTCGTTCTACATAGATACCGAGTGGAATGAATACCGCGACATCGAGTAATACCTTCGGCCCGCCTATCTCCGACCAGATACCGCTTTTACAAATTCTTTTTACATTGAAAGAACTATCCCTCGTCTGATATTCTTTCAATTGACCGTTTCCCTCGTCTCACCCCGACGGACCCAACGGCCAAAATCAATAATTCAGGTTCACTCAAATGAAAACCAGCTCAGCGTTTTTCTGGTTCTTTATTGCCGGCGGCTTCATCACCGCCGCCACAGCCGTGGCCTATTTCGCATCCGGCGAATCCTACCGCGGCACCGACCAGGAAAATTACGCCATCCTTCTCCAGATCCCCATCGGCATCGTCGCCACCCTCTACGGCCTCCAAAAGAAGACCGATACCCAGGGCCGTTAGCTTTTCATACGGAAGAAACGAGGTTAGTATTCCCTAGCCTCGCTCCCTTCTGTTTATGAAGCGCTTCCCGCAATGTCGCCGAGATTACTACGACGAGACGTTACTCTACTGCCTCGATGACGGCGAGCGTCTTCTGGAGGGGCCCGTGTCTCTTGAAGGACCGGCAACGTGATCTTGCACGGGCTTCTCCGAAGTCCGCATTCCGGAATCGCAGGCAAAACTCGAGTGGTGCAAGATCACCCTGCCTCAAAATGGTGAAAGTTCTCGACCACGGCATACAGCTCGGAAATATGGCGAACTTCGACATCTTCATCCAGGGCAGACGAGTCTACAATGTCCAGGTACCTGACGCCGCAAATACTTTCGTACTCCCCGAGAATATCGTGGAAAAGGGACTGTATCGCATCCTCAGTTATGGTCTGGAGGTCGGCGCAGATGACGACGGCAAGATCGAAACCATCGGAATCGGGAACGAAGGACAAATTCTTGAGACTATATACGATCCCCTCGAAATTAAACGTTTCGGTTAACTGCTTCTGGGGTAGAAAGGCGATTATCGACCAGCCTTCGATCGGCGGAGCGGCGAGAACTAACTCATCAACTATCGGAAACGCGTCTCGCGCATAATTTGCCGAAAGGATCAGATCGCGACACGCTCGGATTTCGTTTGGTCGGATAAAAACGTCCAGGCGATCACACAGTTTCTTGACCCTAGCCCGAACGGCGGCCTGATCGACTTCGCCTCTTTTCGCATGCTCTTCGAACCAACGCCAAAATGCTTTTACCTCGGTCTCGTTCACTAGATCCAACCTACGTGTCGGTATGCCGACGTATCGGCAGGCATCCAGAAAACCTTCGCGAAGGTTCCTTACCTCGTTGCGATCATCAAATAAATGCGGACGCCATCGCCAATGCTTTTCCGAGGTCCTTATCGTTAGAGCCAAACGCCAATGCCTATCAACAAGCAGAACGATACCCACGACAGCGGAGCCAATCGCACCGGCCAGGCCAATTGGAGGCGGCTTAATACCGTCCGCCGAATGCGTTGCTCAAGTTGCGAGCATCCGACAAGGGCTATATTCTAGAAAGGAAAGGAATTTAGCAGTTTTCAGGCTAACTTGTTGCGTTTTTTTGTGTTTTTTGTGGTTCCGGGTTGCATGGCCAACCGCTTCCATCGGAGCGGACCACAAAAAACACAGAAAAACTGAAAATATTACTGAACTATAAATCATTAAGAATGAGCACTTTAACAATTGGAATTGTCAAGCCCGACGCGGTTCGGGCAGGGAATCATGGAAAGATCGTAGATCGTATCTTGAGCGCCGGGTTTAAGGTCCGCGGGATGAAGCTTATCCACCAGAGCCTGAAACAGGCCGAAGGTTTTTACGCCGTCCACGCCGAGCGGCCGTTTTTCGGGGAGCTTACGGAATTCATGTCCAGCGGCCCGTGCGTCGTGCTGGCGCTCGAGAAAGAGAACGCCGTGCCGGCATGGCGTGATCTGATGGGAGCGACCAATCCGGCCGAGGCAGCCGATGGCACTTTGCGTAAGGAGTTTGCGTCTTCCATAGGTGAGAACGCGGTCCACGGGTCTGATTCCGACGAAAACGCCGCGATCGAGATCGCTTACTTCTTTAGCAAACTTGAATTAGTCTAGGGCTAAGGGTATAAATTACCCAGTTTTTTATTAGTTCAGAGTGCACGGACCTCACACGCGTTTCGCCGCATTTTGAACCTGGAGGTAGCGGGTTAAAGCCCGAACTCTGAACAACATATGAAAAAGTGCCCGACATGCGAAAGGGAATTTGACGACGGAATGCGGTTCTGCCAAACCGACGGCACGCCGCTGGTTGATGCGGCGCCGGCGATGGATCCGTACAAGACGATGGTCGCAAGCCCTGCGGACATCGCCGCGATGATCCCGCCGATCTCCGCATCTGTCGAGCCCGGCCCGACGGCCCCGGAGGAAGTCCTGGACATTCCGGCCGACGATCCGAAGAAGACGATGTACGCGTCCGAGGCCGAGATCCGAAACGCGATGGCCGAGGTCGACTCGCCGGTGATGGATATCCCGCCGGTAGCTCCGGAACCCGCTCCTCCTGCGTTCATCGCGCCGCCGGTGACGGATGAGGTGTCGGATTCTGGATTCTCCAAAACGACTCCGCCGATCCCGTCACCGTTTGGAGACGCTCCGCCACCGCCAACTTTCAACGCTCCGGACCCGGAGCCTCCCGCATTCGTTCAGCCGGAACCTCCCGCTCCGGCCTTCAACCCGTTCGAACATTCGGCCCCCGAGCCTCACGCTCCGCTCGCCGAATCCAACTGGACGCCCACGCCGGCGGCGCAAGATCAAAGCTGGCAAAATGAACCGATGCAAAATCCCCAATATCAACCCGGCAGCGGCATCTCCGCAGGCGGACAGAACCAAACGCTCGCGATCGTTTCTCTCGTCCTCGGCATCGCCGGGCTCATCTTTTGCGGCGGCCTAACTGGCCCACCTGCAATAATTACAGGAATCATGGCCAAGAAAAAGGCCACCAATAACCCTGCCGAGTATGGCGGCGCTGGGTTGGCACTCGGAGGAATAATTACTGGGGTACTAGGAACTTTGCTGCTCCTTTTGGTCGTCGCGTACTTCGTTTTCGTGTTCCTTTTTGTCGGCGCGTCAATGA
>JBEBGW010000313.1:0-5138 GCA_040081025.1 Pyrinomonadaceae bacterium
ACTTCATCATCGATGGAAAGCCGCTGGAGACGAAATTCTTTATCCAGCGTGCGGAGTTTGCTGTGTCCCTAAAGGCGTTGGCGGATGTAGGGGCGGATTCGATCGCTCTTGACGTTAGATTCCAACTTTGCAACGACACCGTATGCCTTCCGCCGCGGACTAAGCGAATTACATTTATTGGCGAGGAAGATGTTAAGCGAACAGCTTTCAACTCACAGCCGCCAGCTTCAAGCCAGAACGAGCCGCCCGCCGCTGCGACGAATCAGCCGATAGTTACTCGAGAACAGCCGAAAGATATTTGGGCCTTCATTTGGCTCGCGGCGACGTTGGGAGCTTTGTCGCTGTTGACGCCGTGTGTGTTCCCGATGATCCCGATCACGGTTTCGTATTTTACGAACCACTCGGCGGGGAGCAGGGCAAGATCGGTGAGATTGGCTACGATATATTCGCTGGGCATCATCGCGACGTTCACGCTGCTCGGGATGCTGCTGGCGATCTTTGTCGGGGCGGCGGGGATAAATCTGTTTGCGGCGAATCCGTGGGTGAATATCCTGATTGCCGCAGTGTTCTTGTTCTTTGCGTTCAATCTCTTCGGCGCGTACGAGATCACCATACCGACCGGGATTCTCACCAAGCTCGACGGCCTGACGCGGTCGCACGAGGGAGAGGGAAGCGGCATCATCGGCGCTTTGCTGATGGGGCTGACGTTTACGCTCACGTCGTTCACGTGTACGTCGCCGTTCGTCGGGACGATCCTTGTCTCCGCATCGCAAGGCGATTGGCAGATGCCGTTGGTCGGAATGCTCGCGTTCTCGACCGTGTTCGCTCTGCCGTTCTTTGTTCTCGCGTTGGTCCCGCAATGGATTTCGCACATGCCGCGTGCGGGCGGATGGATGAATTCGGTAAAGGTCGCGATGGGCTTTTTGGAAGTCGCGGCGGCGATGAAGTTCATCTCGAACGTCGATGTCGTCTGGAAATGGGGGATTTTCACGCGGAGTACGGTACTCGCGATATGGATCGCGATCGGCATTATTTTGTCGTTGTATCTTTTGGGTAAATTTCAGCTATCGCATGATTCGAAACCGGAACGGATCGGAGCGTTCAGACTTGTTTCGGCGATCCTCAGTTTGGCGATCAGTTTCTGGCTGATCACCGGATTGTTCGGTGCAAAAATGGGCGAGCTTGAAGCCTTCCTGCCGCCTGATCTTGACGGCACTTCGTCGTTCAAGGTGAGTGGTGCGGGAAATGATGAGCTTAAGTGGATAAAGAACGATTACCCTGCCGCCCTCGCTCTAGCGAAGGCCGAGAACAAACGCGTATTCATCGACTTCACCGGATACACCTGTACGAATTGCCGCTGGATGGAAGCGAACATTTTTCCGAAACCCGCGGTCGAAGCCGAGATGAAGAAGTTCGTCCTTTCATCTCTATACACTGACGGCGACGGTGAGATCTACGAAAAGCAGCAGGCGATGGAACAGGAAATGTTCGGCACCGTCGCATTACCGTTCTACGCGATCGTCGATGGCGATGGGAAGATCATCGGGACGTTTCCGGGGCTAACTCGTGACTCGCAAGAATTTGTTGATTTCCTTAAAAAAGCACAGAACTAGGCGACTGGATTCGGAATTGGTTTGGATATAAACTCAGCCGTTAGGTTATGGATAGAGTTTCGATCGATCAATTGGTGCGCGGCCTGCGCGAGATGTCGGATGAGATGTTCGTTTGCGAGCCTGTTTACGATTATTTGAACGCTAATCCAGTGGATGAGGCCTCGATCGCGAAGTACCTGCACTGGAGCCCGAAGTTTTACACGCGCAACCTTGTATATAAAGACGAGCGGTTCGAGATGATGGCGATCTGTTGGGACAAGGGGCAGGTCTCGCGGGTGCATAATCATTGGGACCAGCGATGCTGGATGATGGTGCCAATCGGAAAGCTCTTAGGTCAGAATTTCGGAATCGAGGAGATCGACGAAAGCCGCGGATACTGCAAGCTTTACGAGACCAACAATTTCGTGCTGACCGAATGCCTCGCCGCCCGCGTCGATCTCGAAGAGCCGATCCATCAGGTCCTGAATCTCGCGGAGTTCGACGAACGTGCCGTCAGCATTCACATCTATTCGAAACCGTACGACCGCTGCATCTCCTATTGCCGCGACACAAATACCTATAAAGAAGTCGAACTTTTCTATACTAGTATCGACGGCAAGCTCTGCGACGGCATTCAACTTTAAAGGACCGGTTTTGAATTGAGAACTGGTAACTGTTAGTTTCGCTACAGTTGCCAGTTGTCAGTTTTCAGTCTCCAGTTTTGGAAAACCAGAAAATATTCCGATTCACGATCGTTGCACTATGTGCGGCTTACATCGCCGCGCGTTTGTGGCAGCTTTCGGACGCGTGCCTGTGGTTTGACGAGATCTTCAGCGTTCACGCGACCGAGCAGTCGTGGGGCGGAATGTGGTCGTTCGTCGCTCAGGATCTGATCCATCCCCCGCTGTTTTATGCGCTGCTGAAAATGTGGATCGGCGTTGGCGGCGACGGATTGTTTTGGCTGCGGCTTTTCCCGGTTTTGTTCTCCGTTCTCGCTCTCGTTCCTTTCACGTATCTCTGCCGCGAACTAAAGCTGAACAACTCGACGCTTGCTCTCGCACTCGGCCTTTTTGCCATTAACGGGGCACTCATTAAGTACAGCCAAACTCTTCGGATGTACACGCTGCTGATGTTGTTGACGCTGATGTCGATCTGGCTGTTTGCGAGATATTTCAACCGCGGAAAAAGCTGGATCTGGCTGGTTTTGGTAAACGTCCTCCTTGTTTATACCCACTATTTCGGCTGGCTCGTCGTTGGCAGCGAGTTTCTGATGATCCTGCTGTTTCAGCGGATCAAGATCGTGCGTGCGGCGGTGATGGTGGCCGTGGCCGTGACGTCGTTTGTACCGTGGCTGATGACGATCCTGAATCGAGACCAGATCGGATCGGACCTGGCACAGAATATTTCCTGGCAGCCGCGGCCGGGCGTAAAGGAAGTCACGACATTCCTGATGACGCTCGTCGAACCTTTTTACACGCCGGCGAGCAGCCTCGACCCGTCGTCGGTGAGATTTATCGCCGTTCCGCTGTTGTTTTTGTTTTCGATCGCGATCGGGATGTTCGTCTCGAGCAAGAAGTCGGAAGATGACAAAACTTTCATTCGATTCGCGGCCGTCTTTATTGCCTTTCCGCTGCTCGCTGCATTCGCACTCAGTTGGGTGCTGCCGAATTCGGTTTGGGGGACGCGGCACTTGATCGTTGCGACCCCGATCTTTCTGATCCTCGCCGCTGCGTCTGTCGTGTCGCTCGCCGATCGGCGGTTGCGGATCGGGGCGTTGTGTGTGGTCGCCGCACACTCACTCTCTGCCTTCGTGCTGGAAGTTCGCCGTCCGGTGACTGAACAGGTCTGGTGTGCCTGGGAGGGCGTCGGGAATGAGATCCGAACGGCGGAAATAGGGAAAGCCCAGCCGCCTCCGATCTACGCGCTCGAAAACCTTGCCGCCTTTCACCTCTGGTTTGCGGGTCGAAAGCAGGATAGGGAAGAGGTTGCGATCGTGAAGGGAATTCCGGTCCGAACGGACGACAGATCGTACTTCTTGCCCCGCGGATTCGATAACGTGAGATCAGTCAACATTGACGAGATACGTGATCCGGAACTTTGGACAGCATTTCGAGTCTTCCGCATCGGCGAAGAGTTTTCGCTGATCGAGGCGTTCACAAGCCGAGGTTATTTCGTCTGCTCGACTCAGCAAAAAGCCTATGGGACGAACCGCGTGTTTTGGGTGAAGTTTGAGAAGGATCCGGGTGCGTGTTCGGAGCCTTGATATGTCAGGGCTTGATCGCCGAAAGAAGGTGTTGCTCGCCGATATCCTCGAAGCCCTCCGAGAAAAGAGGCGAAAGCGGTTCGATTGAAGCATCGGTGAATCCGGCTGCCGCAGCCATTGATAAATGCTCTTCCTCAGGCCTGCCGAAGTTGTGAAGCCCGTAGCTGTACTTGAGCCGACCTTTCATCGAGCGGTCCTGTTTCCAGTCGTCCTCTTTTTTCCATACGCCTTCGTCCAATTGAACATGCACGACGAGCCTGCCGCCGGACTTTAACTTCTGATAACAAACGGCGAGTAGCTGCTCGTAAGATTCACGTGACAGGTGCTGGATGACTGCGAGACTGACTACACCATCGAGACTTTCATTGTGGATCTTTGCAAGCCCACTATCGGTGGCGAGAATGTACGTCAAGTTCTTAGCGGAATTAAGAACTCTCGCACAATCCAGGGCGCCGGAGGATATGTCGCAGGCAAACACTCTATTGAAGTGTTTGGCCAGGGTGACAGCAAGAAATCCCGGACCGCAGCCGTAGTCCAAAATACTATTCGCGTCGGAGAGACGTTCTTTCAGGACAACATCAAAGAATTTGGAGCGCGATTCGAGCCACTCGGCCGCGGCCCTTTCAAAATACTGTTGTTCAGGAAGCTTGCGATTGTCTGGAGCCAGACGATCAAGAAAGTAGTGCGGGCTAAGAGATAAAAGTCGAAACGCCCAGAGTCTCTTCGTAGACGCCGGTGCACGGTTCAAAGCCCAGCGTATCCATCGGGCTCCGAGAAATGTCTGCGGTTCGCGGCCCAGGGTGAGGGTCCATTTTAAAAATTCTTTCGCGGAACTCATCTATTTCCGCTTCCACCTGACGCCGTCCTTTGTGTCTTCAAGGACGATCCCTTTTCCGGCCAGCAGATCGCGGATCTCGTCGGAGCGTGCGAAGTCGCGGTCGCGTCGGGAGCATTGACGTTCTTCGATGAGCGCTTCAATGTCGGCGTCGAGCAGTTCGGATCCTTCGGGGCCGAAGATGCCGAGGACGGAGTCGAATGCTTGAATAACCTCGAGGATCCGGTCTCGGTCCTGCGATAGAAGACCTCCAGGCTGCATCGAGGTATTTACGTCACGAATCAGATTATGGATAGACGCCAGAGCTGTGGCCGTATTGAAATCGTCATCCATTGCCTCGGTGAACTCGGCTAAGGCGGCATCAATTCGCTCACCTAGGAACGAGTTAACACCAAAATCATGTGGCTGAAATTCTTTAACTCTCTGTCTAAAACTCCGTAGTCTTTCG
>JBEBGW010000314.1:0-5123 GCA_040081025.1 Pyrinomonadaceae bacterium
TATGAATGGGACCCGTCATCGACCTATATACAAGAACCTCCGTTTTTTGACGAGTTTTCGATGGAAACCGGCAGCTTTTCGGACTTTCTGGGGGCTAGAGCGTTAGCGATATTTGGAGATTCGGTTACGACCGATCATATTTCGCCGGCCGGAGCGATCAAAGCGAGTTCACCAGCTGGTTTATATTTGCAGGAGCAAGGTGTTGATCCGAAAGACTTTAACTCGTACGGCTCGCGGCGAGGGAATGACCGCGTCATGCTTCGCGGTACCTTTGCGAATGTTCGGATCAAGAATTTGATCGTTGCACCAGTTGAAGGCGGTGTTACCCTATTTCAACCGGACGGCGAGCAAATGTCTATATACGATGCGGCAATGAAGTATCAGGAATCTGGAACTCCTACGTTTATTTTCGCCGGTCAGGAGTACGGAACCGGAAGCTCGCGTGATTGGGCTGCAAAAGGAACTAGATTGATGGGCGTAAAGGCTGTGATCGCCGAGTCGTTTGAAAGGATCCATCGGTCAAACCTCGTAGGTATGGGAGTTCTACCGCTTCAATTTAAGGAAGGAACATCTGTGTCCAGCATGAAACTGGATGGTACTGAGACCTTCGACCTAAGCGGAGTTGCTGAAGGTGAAGTTCGTCCGCGTCAGGACGTTACGCTTACGGTTCATCGACCGGATGGTTCAGTGATATCGGTTGATGTGATCCTCCGCATCGATACGCCGATCGAGATCGAGTATTACAAGAATGGCGGTATTTTGCCGTTTGTTTTGAGGCAGTTGCTTTCTTCGTCAGCGGCAAGTGGCCACTAGGCGATTTTCGACTGTTTAATTAGAGCCTATTATTTTCAGGAGTAGTATCCCCATGAGAAGTATTCTTTCGTTTGCCGCCCTCACTTCCATCGTTTTCTCGGCTGCCGGGCCCGCTTTTGGCCAGAATTCAGCTAAGCGGCCTGCCCAGAAGGCGGTGGAAAAGATCGAATCCAAGGAAGTTGAATCCAGAGGCGGCAGAGCCATACCGAAGCCTGTACGTCCTCAGCCGTCCAAGTTGCCGGAAAAGACGGAGTTCGCAAAAGTCGAGGCTATGAGCGACGGAAAAGGGGCCTGGATCAGATGGCGAATGGTGACCGAGCTTAAGAACGCGGGGTTCCGAGTCTATCGCCTGGATAAAACAGGTGAATTTCCTGTTTCCGAGTTTATGCCGGGCTCGTCGTTCACGACCGGTGAAAGAGAGTTGACCGGCGGCGAGTATAACTATTTCGATCCGAAGGGAAATCAGGATTCCGCCTATTTTGTTGAAGCTATCAGTGATTCAGGGAAAACGCTGAGAACAGGATATCTTGTCCCTGAGTACGTTGAGAGTATCGATGCGATCCCCGATGGAAACCGGGTTAAGGCTGAAGCTCTCGCGCCGAAAGCGGGCGAGAACCTTGTATCGCAAGATCTGCAAATTTCGTCCGACCTCAAAACCGAGATCCAGTCAGGTTTGCTTGCACCGAATCCGACACGACATCGAGAAGTTATCTCAACTCCCGGTGGGGTTCGCATCGCTTCAAAGGCCGACGGCCTCATCCGCGTAACGAAGACAGAACTTCAGGGAGCGGGCTTTGACGTCAACTCCAATTCGGCCAACTGGCAGCTCTACGTTGATGGAAACGAGCTTCCGATCATAGTTGGTCCGAACGCCGATCATATCGAGTTCCTCGGGAAATCCGTGAATACGCTCGAGACTAATTTCAGAACCTATTATTTGATTCCGGGCAATTCACCGGGGCGTCGCATTGCGAGTCGTGTTGTTCGTCCGACCTTTTCGAATGTCGTTTCGCGAAAATACAACCAAACGTTTGTTCGTGAGGATAAAAAGATCTACATTTCGCAGGTGCTGAACGGTACTGCCGAGAACTGGTGGGGTGATCCGATCACCTCGTCGAACTTCGACTATAAGTTCAACCTTTCCGGAATAGACCGAACCGCAGGCACCCGAAAACTTACATTACTTTTTCAAGGCTATTCGGTAACTCAGCATTCTGTCGAGCTAACGCTCAATGGCACCGTTTTGCCAAACCTGACTGGAAATGCCCGATTCCCATTCGAGGGGAATATTGACGTACCGGTATCGTCATTACTTGACGGGCAGAATACCTTGCGAATGCGAGCTGCAGGACCAGTCGGTGATATAAGCCTACTCACTCGGATTAGCATTGATTTTCCGCGTGACTATGTCGCAATGGACAATAAGCTTGAGTTCTATACAGATAATTACAAGAATGCTCGCGTCTCAGGCTTCTCGACTCAGAATATCCGTGTCTTTGATGTGACCTACGAGGACACGCCCCGCCAACTAACGAATCTCAACGTTGTACAGACCGGCGGCACCTGGGGTCCGGTCATTCCGGCAGGTCGAGGACAATTGCTCTATGCGGTTGAGGGTGGCTCGTTTGGTACTGCTCTTTCGGTGACTGCAAACGATCCGACATTGCTCGGCGAACCGTCCAATGCCGGACAACTCCTCATAATTTCACATCCAAGCCTAATGGCCTCAGCGAATGCCTGGGCATCGTACCGATCCGGCCAGGGTATTTTGACCAAGGTTGTGGATGTGACTGACATCTACGACGAATTCAACTCTGGAGTTATGAGCCCGGGAGCCATCGAGGACTTTCTGGAGTATGCAAAGAACAATTGGCAGACGCCGCCATCGTATGTACTGCTGATCGGCGACGGCCATTACGATTCGAAGAACTACGACGGAGCCGATCTCGGCTATTGGAATATGATTCCCGCCCGTCTCGTTGATACGCTCTTCATGGAGACTGGGAGTGACGAAGCCTTATCGGATTTCAATCACGATGGACTTGCCGAGATACCGATCGGACGAATACCGGCTAGAGATGCGGCATTCGTCACCAAGGCTTTGAACAAGGTGGTTGCCTGGGAGGCGTCCCTGAACGCGAATTCGATGAACAGGGGTGCTCTTTTCGCCCATGACTGGCCTGACGGGTACGACTTTCAGGCTATGAGCAATCGGCTCGCGTCGAACCTTCCGGGCGTGCCTCAGCTTTCGATCTCACAGACTTCCCCGACGGCTCAGGCTGACATCCTCAGTGCGATAAACGACACAGACGGTGGAACAGAACAAACGCCGGGGCCAAACGCCGGTGTGTTTCTGATGAACTATTCAGGTCACGGGACAGTCTCTGCATGGCGAAATTCGGGCTTTTTCTCGGCGGTCCAGGCTCCGGCGCTGACCAACGCGAATCATCCGTCGCTGATCATCGCTCTGACGTGTCTGAATGGATATTTCTTTGCCAATCAGCCGACGAATGTGAGCTTTGCGGAGGCGATGACGGGCGGAAATACCGGGGGAGCGGTCGCCGTATGGGCCTCGACCGGTGAAACGACGCCTGATGTTCAGGAGATCATGAGCACGCGGTTCTATATAAAGCTCAAAGAGGGTAGCATTCCTCGAATAGGTGATCTTATTAACGATGCCAAGGTCGAGGTTCCGGCCGGCGCGGACGTCAGACTCTCGTGGGCGTTGATCGGCGATCCGATGCTCAAGGTTCGATAAAGGCAACGTTCAAAACACAAAAGGCGTACTCGAGAGATCGGGTACGCCTTTTCTATTTAACTGGTACTCGCGGCGGGATTTGAACCTGCGACTCTTCCTTCGGAGTGAACTACACTATCCATAAATCCGCTCAATAACCAAAAGCTTGTAAGTTCGCGAAAGTTCGTCCTAAAAAAAGAAACCGCGCTATGATGTTCAGCTATTCCTGAGGAAGATCAGCCAATGCGCCAACTCAATGGCTATGAGCGTTCATTTCGAATATGCCCGTGTGGTGCGGATTGTCTGATGGAGAAATTATGCCAAAAATACCGATGATAACGAACGCTGTTGTACTCAATAAAGCAATTGACGGGCGACCTGTCTATTTTGTGACAGTGGCCGGTGAGGAATTGGTAGTGAAGGCAGAACATGGGCAAATTGACAAGCAAGCCGGGACGGAAATTGATGCTGCGGTTTCCATCCACTGGGGCGCCAAGTTGATGAAGAACATAAACAATGAGCTAACGAGCATAAAGATTATGAAGCAAGAGGAAATAGATCACTTCCTTGCAGCAGCATTAGCAAAATTCAATCAACCAAACTACGTCGGCCCCAGACACCTTGGTCTCCTTGAAGAACAGGTACGTAATCATGTTACGTGGGTCAAGATGCGCAGCGTCGCCGGTCTTAACGAGCTTGAATTAACCGCAAAAGTTGAGGGACTTAACAATCGTCAAGCCACTCCTGAATTATTGAAGAAAGCTTTCAACACACTCTCCGACCCAAACGCGTGGGTTCAACTTGGCAAGATAATTGCTGTTGATGTATTCAACGGCAATAACGATCGATTTGATATACCAAGCGGCAGATTTTTGAATCCGGGCAATTTTTTCTTTATAAAGCCGGCTAATGTTAGTCAAATGCTAGGCCTTGATACTTTTTCTCCGAACATGGGGCAAATGGTGAACCTGAGATCAGGGAGGGATGAATCTATCGGTGACCACCTTAATATTCTCGCCGGTGGCCTACCTCTAAAAGAATTTGCCGCGAGATGCACAAGGAGTGTTGGAAAATCGATGGCCACTGAGATGAGGAATAGGGGGGCTTCGGACGGCAACGGTGGCTTCGTCGCGAATCCCATAATCTCCTTACCCATTTCCCAAGATGAGCGCATTACTCTTTCAGCAGACGAAGTCGAAATTTCTTTTGACGACTACACCGAATATTTCGCGAGGGGACTTGAACAAGGGGCGCAGGAGCTTAAGCTGTATTTGAAGGGAAAGATGCAAAAGTACAAGCTACCAGGAAACCCCAAGACCATGCCCCCGGGGATTATCGCTCGTATGCTGTATCTGAACTGGCACCCTTGATGCCCATTCTGTAGGCACCACTTGAGCCTTTCTCTGCGAAATGCTTTTCTGCCAAGGCCTCTCGAAACCCAATAAAAACCCCCAAACCGGCTCTGAACCAACGTTTAGTCCAACAAGCAAGAGACGGCCTTTCTTGACCGTCTCTTGCTTGTCGTAACTAGTTGTAGTTATTGAGGTTATATTGGTACTCGCGGCGGGATTTG
>JBEBGW010000315.1:0-5107 GCA_040081025.1 Pyrinomonadaceae bacterium
CGTCGGCAGCGTCAGGATGTGTATAAGAGACAGTATGGTGCCGCTACACCGGACACATTGATAGTGACCGCTGAGCTGTTGGTAAACGACTGATTCGAGGTAGATGTTGTACCTAGTTGGAATGTGTAGGATATCGTTCCATGATTCGTGGCACCATCCTGCAATTGGAAGGTCGCCGTCACGCTCCCGCCGCAAGGCCCATTCGCAATAAACGTAAAGGGTCTTACAACTGCCGGGCTGGCCGGATTGATCACACCGTAGCTTTGAGACGTTGTGACCGGAGTAATTCCACCGGAATTCTGAAGCGTTGCTACAAGATTCGTCGTCGGGCCGTCGCCGGCGTTAACGATCGCGATATTGTAGGTGACGCTTTCACCCGGATCCGGCGTGTTGTTCGTCGGGATGAACGACTCAGAGAGAAGAGCCGGAGCCCCGCCGCTCGCGGGCTCTGCAGTTCCGGCAATACCACAGCAAACGTAACGTTGACGCTGGAATTCAAGCTGAGCACAGCCGAGTGTTCCGGTATCATCGGTCGCAGTGTCGCTAATGTTCAATAGCCAGGTGCCGGTGATCGACTGACCGTTCAGTGCCGCGAGCGGCGTTTCCGGACGGAAGCTTCCCGCAAACGGAGCCACTCCGGCCGAAATAGCGCTCGCTGCAGAATCGTCAAAGACGGTAAAAGTACCGGAGCAGTCGTTCGTTCCGGAGCCAAAATTATCGCCGGAACCTCCTCTGGCAGCAGCAAGAGGAACAGTGACTCCGCCGGGACTCGTGATCGACATCTGTAGGTCTCCGTCGAACGTATGGTTCAGACGAACTTTTACATTCAGGTCCGACAGAGAGCCGGACGTCGTGACTTCGATCGGAACCTGCACCGTCGTATTGTCCGGCAGAGTGGTTGTCAGGTTGCCGGTGGTCGCGGCCGTTGCGGTTGGCGCCGCCAAGGCACCAGTAAGAAAATTGAAAGTAACGATACCGAGATCGGCCGCACCATCCTGAAGCTGGAGCGAAGCGACCAGATTTTGACCGCAATTGGTCGTCGCAGTGAAAGTAAATGGCCGGGTTACCGCGCCTCCGCCAGGAGCAAGTGCTCCATAGTTCTGCGGTCCGCTCGGCGCCGACACGCCGCCGGTAGGCTGCAGGGTAGCGACCAGATTTGTTGTCGCTGCAACGCCAAGGTTCGATAGATCAAAGTTGACTGTGACCGTCTCGGCTGGATCAATGGCACCGTTTATGGCGCAGCTTTCGGCTGTGATCGCGGAAGCTCCCGCACTTACCACTGCGACTGGTGCTTCGTGAGCGTTCCAAACAACGAGTGCGAAGTCCTGGTCCGTAGTATCTGCGTTTGCAGGCAATCCGTCGCCGGCGATGTTCGTAGCCTTGACCCGGATAAGGAAGTTACCCGAAACGCCGGCCGGGACGAACACGCTCTCGACGTTGTTTCGCGTGTCGGCGGTTCCACCGCCAATTGAATTGCCCTTAAGAAAGTTGTTTCCCTTGTATACCGTTCCCCCGACGATGACTTCCAGATCGAGGTTGTTTACAAAGGCATTTCCGGTCGTTGCGCCCGGCGCATCGGAATATGCGACGGTCACGCGGAAGGGTTTTCCGGTATTCGCGACAGATCCGCTGAATACGCGTTCCTGGCCGGAGTCAGTGAACGTATCTGCTCCTTGTTGGTCGCGGAGAATCCTGTCCTGATCAAACACATCAAAATAATTATCGAGGTCGGCCAATCCCATACCCTGATTATTGGAGGGTAAGTTATCGTTCGCGCCTGAACCGTTCATATACGACGCCGTGTTCATCATCAAGGCCTTCGTAAGAGCAGGGCTAGGAACGGTTCCGCTGCCGGCGCTTCCGCCGATCGGGGCGGTGTTGATGAAATGCTGCCGGATAAGGGCCGCCAGTCCCGAGATCGCAGGAGTCGAATGGCTGGTGCCAGATGATGCGGTGTACCACTGCTGACCGCCGGTCGGGAAAAAGTCGCTGCCTCCCGGACCAGCGCATACGCCGCTTGCCGCAAAGCACGGAAGAACGGTACCGTTTCCGGTGACCGGGTTGGCAAGCACATTTTGGGCAGCACCCCCGGTCACATGTGTTCCTGGAAGTACGATGTCCGGCTTGCGCCGCCCGTCCGTTGTCGGGCCGCGACTCGAAAATCCGACGATGTCGTTCGCACTGTCGGCACCCGAATCGGGAAGCCCGCATCCGTCAGCGCCGCCAAACGCCCGGACGTTCTCCGAGGCTCCCACAGTGATAAGATTCTTTGCGGTCCCCGGTGCTCCCATGCTGCCCGCGCCTGCACCGTCATTTCCAGCGGCAAATACGATCACCATCTCCTGGTTGCCTGCGGTCGGGAAGACGGACGTTCCCTGTTGGGCATCTCGAACGAGGAAATCGTATGACTGGGACGTAGCAGTATAGGCACCCGCGGCGGCTGATCCCCAACTATTTGAGCTGATGCGAGCCCCATCGTTGTACGCACGAGCCTGAAGGTTGGGCAGGTTAGGACTTGTAAAAGTATCCGGGTCGAAAATCACTGACGAGCCCACTTTTACGAACGGAGCGATCCCCAGGCCGTAACGAAACCCGTTCGCGTCTGCGTGCGGTGCGGAGGTAAAAATCCCGCCGGAGGGCACGTAGCCGCCAATGATGGTCGCGTTTATGTTACCGTGGCCGTCGCAGCCTGCAAGAGTACTTCCGGCGTGCGGTGTTCCTTCCAATCGAGAGTAGATCACGCGACTGGCCTGTGTCGGATCACCTTCCCTTCGCAACAGGAATTGATTTTCGTTCGCGGGATCCGCATTTCCAACGCCGCTATCGGTCACGTCCACGGCAAAGTTGGAAGCTTCAAATTGAGCCTGTGTGAAGCCCTTGCCGAGGAGATACTGAAGGTAATCGCCCGGAGTAGGGAGGTTGCCGGTGAGGTTGCCGCGGAGGATCAGACTCTGAGCTTCGTCAAATTTTTGAGGCTCGATGTACGGATGGATCGATATCACATCCGGCCGTTCCGCGACTTGGCGAAGTCCTTCCTCGTCCAACCCAACTACGAAATTTACGTAGTGCTTGATCTCTTGCTTGCCGGTAACGTCACTTCTCCGCAGTGCTTCGAGAACCTTGAAGGTTTCGGCATTCGACGCCTCGTCATTGAAGAGCTGGATCTCGTATCGATCGGATCGGAGCCCGGACCGCTCATCTTTCGAGTTCGCATAGACCGACGGCATGACGCGGTATTCAGGCTTGTATGCCCCTTCCCATTCGATCGGTGAAGCTGAATTTCTTGCGGCAGATCGGACATTGTCGATAGCGGCAGAATTGCCCCATACGAGATAAGTAAAGTGCGGGATATAGTCGACGATCGTTATACCGCCTCGCTTCAGTGAATCGACCCAAGCGCTCTTGATCGGACCGTTGAAACGAACGAGATGGAGCCGTTCGCCATCGCCTTTGTCGGCCGCCAGAGATTCCTTTTCATCAATGTTCGCTTTTTGCTTTTCAGCTTTTACATTGATCGTGCCCGCATTCAGGAGGATGTCGTCGGTATTGTCGACTGGTGAGGCGTCCGCGGACGCCTCCGTCTCAGTGCTGTTCGAAAGCTTGTTTTTCTCTTGAGCTTCGGTCGCCGGTAGCAACTGCCAGCAAATGAGCGCGGTCGCTGCTAGTACAGAAATAAACCCAAATAGCCTTAAACGTGTACTCTTACGCATCTTTCCTCCTGGATGGTTCGCAATGTGAAAAAAAGAATCGTTCTCCGAGATCCAAGGCCGATCCTTGCGATCTCAGTACCCTAAGGCCTCGACGAGAAAAACACGAGCAACCGAAGGAATGTGCGGATTTTCGAACGAATAGAGAAAGGAACGTACTATTTTTACGCGCAATCGGGAATAAAATCAAGAGCTATTTAATACGACAAGTCTTGTGAAATAAAACGGCCGACCAAAAATGGCCGGCCGCAAGCTTTCCATCGCTATTTCGGGTCTATGGTAAGTACGCCTTTGCGACCGGAATATCCGTCGGTGCTCCAAAAAATACCGATGTATGGCCGCCTACTGAGAAATAAACCCACCAGGTTCCGGCGCGGTATATTGCCACGTCGTACTTGTCATCGCCGTCATAATCTCCCGGCACGGGGATATCGCCATTCTGACCACCCCACGCGAGACCGGTCACACCCAGATCCGAGCTTCTGAGTATCCACCACCCACCGTCGATCGGGCGGTAGATCGCAATGTCGTCCGTCCCATCGCCGTCGTAATCAGCCGGTGCCGCGAGGTCGGATGCAACGCCCCAAGCCGTGCCAACGACATTGCCCGTCGAGCTTTGGTACGTCCACCAAACGCCGTCGCGGCGAACGGTAAAGTCGGCCTTTTCGTCACCATCGAAGTCTCCGGGTATCGGAGTGTCTCCGGGAATTCCGAATGCGACTGACTGGAAGCCCGCATCGGCTTCGTAAACGTACCAGGTACCTGTTGCGGGTCGGTAGATCGCAAAATCAGCCAGACCGTCAGCGTCATAGTCACGAACGACAGGGATGTCTCCGGCACCGCCCCAAGGTACCGCCAGGAAGGTAAGATCACTACTTTTCAAAACATAGAAATAACCCGGGTTTCCGCCCTGACCGGGTCGGTAGACCGCCGGATCTGTCTTCCCGTCGTTGTCGTAGTCCGCCGGTACCGGAATGTCTCCGCTAACGCCCCAATCGACGCCGATGAACTGGGAGTTTGCGGTCCAAACATACCAGTTGCCGCCGGAAGGCCGATACACCGGGAAGTCGCTCTTGCCGTCTCCATCAAAGTCTGAACGCTTGTTTGGGCCGGAGGCGAACGAGCATTGAGACTGTCCGCCGATCTGAACCGTATCGACGAACCAGCCTTCAACTCCGGTATTGTTGTCCATGCCAAAACGCCAGCGAAGGCGGACATTCTTTCCAGCCGCGGACGGAGGCAACTGGGCGATCGTCGTAATGTACCCGCCCGAGTTGCCCGTCCAGGCATTTCGGAGCTCGATCGGGTTGTCGTTGTCGTTGAGGAAACCGTTGTAGCCGTTCTGCCTGAACGATCCTCCGGCGACGAGGATGTCCTGATCGGAACCGCCATCACCGCTC
>JBEBGW010000316.1:0-5093 GCA_040081025.1 Pyrinomonadaceae bacterium
ACCGCTCGCGATCAACTATGTCGCTCAGACCGTGCCAGCCATCCTCGAAGGATTTTATCTCGGCCAAGAAACCGGAACTGCCGCCGCGGACGTGATCTTTGGCGACTACAATCCCGGCGGCAAGCTTCCCGTTTCGTTCCCGCGCAACGTGGGCCAACTTCCGATCTTCTATAACCGCAAGCCGTCGTCGCGTCGCGGCTATCTTTTCTCGACCACCGAACCGCTTTACGCATTCGGTTTCGGCTTGAGTTACACGACATTCAAGTACGCGAATCTCAAGATAGAACGCCCGAGCATTTCGGCGAATGGAGAAACTGATGTGAGCGTGGACGTGACGAACACCGGCAAGGTCAAAGGTGACGAAGTCGTTCAGATGTATATCCGAGATGAGGTGAGTTCGGTGACGCGGCCGGTCAAGGAGCTGAAAGGATTTCAGAGGATCACGCTTGCCTCGGGTGAGACAAAACGCATTACGTTAAAGATCACCCCGGAGAAACTGCAGTTCTATAACCGTGAAATGCGGCGTGTGGTCGAGCCCGGAAAGTTCGTGGTCATGGTCGGCGGTAACTCTACCGATCATCTGACGCAGACAGTTGAAGTGACCTCAGGAAACTAGCGGACGCGGCCGGATTCTTTCTTAACTGCCCCGGCAAGAGCGATTACCGTGTCGAGCGCCTTGGCGGCGTCGGTGACTTGCTTCGCGGTGATCACCCCGTTGGTTCGGAACATCGGATTCTCGGTGAAACGGCTGATCTCGATGCAGAGCTTGAATGCGCGGTCGTTTACCGATTCGACCGTTGGAGAACGCTCCAATCGAATCTCGATGTCCTCCGGTTTCTCCGAAAGAGCAAGCATCGACCGCAGCCGTGAAGCACGGCGTTTGATGTCTTCGGAAGATTGTCCCAACTGAGAGGCTTGATGTCGGCCACCAGCCGCAAACGTCCTCGCCATTTCGGCCCGGATCGTCTGCAGCCTGATAAAGTCCTCGTTCATCTGTTTGAGAACTTTCGGATCCTTGAAATTCTGCTCCCGCTTTTCCTGAAGTCGCAGCGGAAGTCCGCGTAGATTTTGCTCGGCCTGACGTCTTTCCAACGATGCCGAGAAAGGGCCGGCGGCGTCCGCCTGCCCGCCCAAAACCTGCGCCAAGGTCGAATAAGCGCTGAGACCTATCGCGATCGTACAAATAAGTACTGTCCCTATAATTTGACTGTTCGCTCTGACCATTGGGCTGTTCTGATATTACACCGTTTCGTCGAGTCGATGAAAATTTGTGCTCGAGAGCCTTGTTTGCGATTTGAATTGTCTGCTCATTCGCGTTTAGAATGTCCCAACTATTCGGCTCTTCAATCCTTGAATGACATTTTGAAAGTATATTTTCTGAACTCCGGATCGCTCTGCGATTCCGACTTTTGCATACAACCGCAACAAACTGTCGTTCAAATTGGAACAGCAAGAAGATCGCACAGCTCGTATCACCTTGGAGGAATTACAGATGACCCCATTTCGTCTTCTGATCGCAACGGTTTCGCTTCTGATCCTGTCCGCAGGTTCGAGTTTCGTCTTCGCCCAGGGCATCACCTCGGGCATTACGGGCACAGTCACCGACCCGAACGGCGCAGTAATTCCTAGTGCGACCGTCGTCGCCCGCAATGTGGAAACTAACGCTCGGCGGACGGTCACGAGCAACGGCGAAGGGTTCTATTCGATCCCTCAGCTTCCGTCTGGAAAATATGAGGTCACCATAAGCTCGACCAACTTCAAGACTGAAACCTTTGCGGACGTTTTGGTAACCGTCGGCCAGACGGTTTCAATCGACTCACAGCTTTCAGTAGGTGATACCTCGGCCACTCTGCATAGCGAGTTTCTTATACCACTCATAGACCGAGAGAGTTCGGACGTCGACACCGTTATTGGCACGAAAGAGATCGAAAATCTTCCGCTCAATGGACGTAACTACCTCGAACTCGCGCTGCTAACTCCCGGCAACGCTCCCGCTCCGAACTTCGATCCGACGAAAGCGAACACTGTACTGATCTCGTCGGCCGGGCAAATGGGACGCGGTAGCAACGTGATGCTCGACGGCACCGACAACAACGACGACATGGTCGGCGGATCGCTGATCAACGTCTCGCAGGACGCTGTTCATGAATTTCAGGTAACGACGAATAGATTCTCTGCTGAGTATGGGCGATCCGGATCGTCGATCATAAATGTCGTCACAAAGTCCGGCACGAACGCGGTACGCGGCGGCTTTTCCTTCTTTGCCCGCGACAACAGTCTTCAGGGACTTCCCGCAACGTACGACCGCTCGCAACCGGCACCGCCGTTTGATCGTCAGCAGTATTCCTTCACCCTCGGCGGGCCGATCGTAAAAGATAAAGCGTTCGCGTTTGGTGCGTTCGAGTATCGAGATCAGGATGGCGCCACGCTCGTCGGCCGCCGCGACGTCCCGACCCGCACTATCGTTCGCGAATTCTTCCAGGCCCCAAGCCGTGACTTTCTCCTTAACACTCGTTTCGATTACGCGGCGACGCAGAACGACAACTTGAAGTTCCGTTACAGCTTTGAAGATCTGAAGGATCGCAACTCGAGCAAACTCGATCGAGCTCTCGGCTCGGCGTCGTATACGCAGGAGCTGACGAATCGTTTTCATGCCGGATCGGCATCGTGGAGCCACGTCTTTGGGCCGAAGATCCTCAACGACATTACCTTCAGCATTAATGATTTCGATAACGACACGAACCCGCTTTCCGATCAGATTCAGTTGACCTTCCCAAGCATTCTCGACGGAGCGTCGTTCCGCGTTCCGCAGGCGACGAAGCATACGCGCTACCAGTTTTCGGATTCGGTTGTATGGGTAGCCGGCGGCCATACCCTCAAATTTGGTGGCGATATCCAAAGCATCAAAGCACAGATCGACCTCGGAGTATTTCGTCAGGGTCGCATAGAGTTCGTCGAGGACTTCGCGACTTTTGACCACAATGGCGACGGACAGGTGAACGATCTCGATCTCCTTTTCGCGGTTACTCTCCGAAGCCAGTTCCCTGATAGAGACCTCTCGCTTCCGAACGTCGACAACACGCACTTCGCGATGTTCGTTCAGGACTCATGGAGGATCAAACCGAACTTTACCGTCAACCTCGGCGTGCGATATCAGATCGATTCTAACGAGAAGAACATAGATGGCTACGGTGACATCAATCCGCTAGTTCAGCCGTTTCTTCGAGGCGACCGAAAACGCGATCTGAACAATTTCGCACCCCGCGTCGGGTTCAATTATTCGATGATGGACGGCAAGCTCAGCTTCCACGGCGGATATGGGATCTATTACGACCGCATCGTCCTTGAGCTGATCACGCTGGAACGTGGTCTCGACGGCCGGGCACTGCCTGTTGCGGTCCGGGCAGGAAATGTTTTTTTCCTTGACCCCGATACCGGACAGTTTCCGCCGTTCGCTCCGAACTCTCAGAATCCGTTTACCGGATTTATTCTTCCGGGAGCTGGAGCTTCCGGGATCAACATTATCGACAACGATATGCAGAACCCGATGGTTCAGCAGTCTAATCTCGGTTTTGAGTACGAGTTCGCAAAGAACTATGTGCTGCGGGCGGATTATCTGCACAACTTCGGCACCCACTTCATCACCGGCCGCAACATCGGCGTCGTCAACAATCCGGTTGTCGGCGGCCCGGACCGCGTCGTCAATCTCGAATCTAGCGGACAGACTTTCTACGACGGTTTGCTGCTGAGCGTCGAAAAGCGGTTCGCGAACCGTTACGGTTTCCGTGCCGCATACACACTTTCGAAATCGTTCAACTACGCGAACGACGATCAGATCCCGTTCTCGAACGGCCCGATCAACTCTAACAACCTCGGCCTCGAGTTCGGCCCGACGCCGAACGACCAGCGGCATCGTTTTACCGCGGCCGGCAACATCCAACTGCCGTACGGATTCAGCCTTTCGCCGATACTGACAATCGCGTCGGGCGTGCCGATGGATATCCTCTTGCCCGATGCATCGTCGCGGATCCCGATGCTCCAGAGAAACGCTGGCGGAAGACTATTCAATAACGCCACCGAGCTGAACGCGTTCATCGCATCCGTGAATTCGGGCGGCGGAGTCAATGGGGACCTGCTCCCCCTCGCACCGTCGAACGCAAAATTCAACGACAACTTCAGCTCGCTCGACATTCGGCTTGCAAAGACCTTCACCTTCGGCGAACGATTCCGGCTTGAGCCGATCGTCGAGATGTTCAACGTCTTCAACACAACGAACATTCTCGGGGTCTCGAACACGAACTACTCAGGCTTCGGTAACGTTCTCGGGACACCGTCGTTCGGCCAGGCCATCACGACTGCGGGCGGCGTCTTCGGATCGGGTGGACCCAGAGCCGTGCAGCTCGGAGCTAAGTTCTCATTCTGATGTCGACCGAAGCCGGAATCCTCACACGCCGTTACTCCCTGGCGACGGCAGTCGCGATAATCGTCGGGCAGGTCGTCGCGGTCGGGATCTTCCTGGTTCCCGCCGGAATGGCTCGATCTGTTGGTTCACCCGCGTGGCTCCTTGGGATCTGGCTTTTGATCGGGGTCATGACGCTCTGCGGAGCTTTGTGCTATTCGGAACTTTCTTCTCGGTTTCCCGAAGCTGGTGGCAGCTACGTTTATCTTCGCGAAGCTTACGGCGACGCTACAGCCTTTCTTTACGGCTGGGTCGTACTTCTCGTATTAGATCCCGGACTCACAGCGATCTTCTCCATCGGACTGACGAGCTATCTCGATCGCGTGATCGCGATACCTATTCCTTATCAGCCCTTCGTGGCGGCTGTCGTGGTGATCGCAGTCGCGTTACTGAACATCATCGGCGCGCAGGTCAGCTCGAACATTCTGAAGTTTCTCACATGCCTCAAGGTCGCGTTTCTTTTCTTCATTGTCGCCTACGGTTTTCTAGGAGGTCGCGGTGATACCGCCAATCTTTCGCCATTTTTTGCCGTTCCCAATGACGTTGTCGGAGCAATGGCAGGTGGACTCGTCGGGGCATTTTTCTCGTTCGCGGGCTGGTGGGAGCTGACGCGGATCGCCGGCGAGATCCGCGA
>JBEBGW010000317.1:0-5083 GCA_040081025.1 Pyrinomonadaceae bacterium
GTCTTGAGCGTCAGCCACTTCTCTTCCGTCGGCAGCAGGCGCTGATCAAGCATCAGCACACCTTCGTCCGACCATTTAACTGGAATGATGTTCAGGTTCATATTGGAACGCGGACGCCCTCGTCCGCCGTAGCATAAAAACGAAATTGTAGCGTATCGGCCCTTGATACCTAAATTCATTGAAACTTCAGAGCGTATAAGTAACGTTTAGCATTCGGGAATATGAGACTAGAAAACATCCTTGACGGCATTCACGCGTCCGTGACGCATCGGTGGTATTTGCAGGTGTTCACGGCGTTCACGCGGATTCTCCTCGCCGTCGGGTTCATACCGCCGAGCTACACGAAGATCATGCATCGCCCGTTCACGGTCTTACCCGACTCGAATCCGGTCGGACACTATTTCAACGCACTTTACCACACGGGCTTTTATTATGAATTCCTCGGCTGGGGACAGATGATCGCGGCAATCCTCTTGCTGTTCCCGAGGACCGCACATTTGGGCGCCCTGATGTTCCTTCCGATCATCGTAAATATCGCAGTTCTGACCGCATCGGTAGGATTCAAAGGAACCTGGGTGCTCACGTTGCTGATGTCTTTTGCGGCCTTATGGCTTGTCGCCTGGGATTATGATCGTCTCAAGCCAATACTATTCTCGACGCGGAATCAGACGACGAGGCGACTTCCCTTCCAACTGATCTCGCTACCTATCGTATTTTCCGCCGGCGGAGCGTTGATGGCCGGGATCTGGGCATACATCGGCTTGGGCAATTTCAGTAATTATCTGACGATCGCGGCCCTTCTATCGGGCATCGGCCTCGTTTTTGGGTTCGTCGTCGCGTTACACTTGAGGTTCATGAAAGTAGGAGAACTTCAGGACGGCGATGGCGGAAATATTCTATGACGGACGCTTGATCGTAAAGCATGGCGACATTACGGACGAGGTTGTCGACGCGATCGTTAACGCAGCCAATTGGACGCTGCTCGGTGGCGGCGGAGTCGATGGGGCAATTCACGCTGCGGGCGGGCCAGCAATATACGAGGAGTGCAAGCATCTACGTGAGACGACGTTGCCCAGTGGCCTTCCGACCGGACACGCTGTCATCACAACGGGAGGCGATCTTCCGACAAAGCACGTCATCCACACCGTCGGCCCGATCTACGGACGGCACAACGGAAAAGAAGCCGAACTACTCTCAGATTGTTACCGAAATTCGGTCAACATCGCGATAGAAAACAACCTCAGAACCATCGCGTTCCCATCGATCTCGACAGGATCATACGGTTACCCGAAACAAGAAGCCGCGAAGGTCGTCGGGGCGACCGTTCTAGAAGCACTCACGGCACACAGTTCCGCCGAGATCCGGCTTGTCTTCTTCTCATCCACAGACGTGGACGGTTTCATCAAACATTCGGGACTAAACGAAAGTTTGCCTCGATAGTTAGCATGTTTTAGACTTTAGAGATTCTTTTGCGCTTTGGCCGAACAAAGTCTTTCAAGTATGCAACAAGCCCTATCTTCGAGCATGGATCTAACGTTTCATTCATTTCAGCCGCTGGGATTCAACCTTCCCGCGCCGCTTCGCGATCTTGAACGGATCGCGATGAATTTCTACTGGTCTTGGCAGCCCGACGGTGTCGACCTTTTTCGCGAGATAGATCCGGCGCTTTGGGACAAGAGCGAGCAGAATCCGCAAAAGTTTTTGTCGGACGTAAGCCAGTTGAGGCTATGGCAGAAGGCGAACGATCCGGACTATCTCGAGAACCTGACCGCATACACGGGAAAATTCGACGCCTATCTTGCTGAACCGGCGAAGGACGAGCAGAACGGACCGACCAAAGCGAATCCCGCCGCGTACTTCTGCGCCGAGTACGGCATTCACAATTCCCTTCCTATCTATTCAGGAGGCCTTGGGATCCTGGCGGGCGATCATCTGAAATCTGCTAGCGATATGAACGTCCCGCTCGTTGCGGTCGGCTTGCTCTATCGATACGGCTACTTTCGCCAGAGCGTTGGGCACGACGGATGGCAGCAGGAGCGATATACCAACATCTTTACAGCCGGCCTCGCGGTCAAGCCGGTTTTCGAACCTTCCGGACAGCGGCTTACGGTCTCGGTACATATCCGCGGTCGCGAAGTTAAGAGTCAGGCCTGGCTCGTTCAGGTCGGCCGGGTGAAACTTTATCTCCTCGATACCAACGTCACGGAGAACGAAGAGATCGACCGGATGATCACGGGTCACCTCTATGGCGGCAACACCGAGACCCGCATCGTCCAGGAAAAGATACTTGGCATCGGCGGCGTCCGGCTTCTGCGAAAGTTGAGGGTTGAGCCGCACGTGTTTCATCTCAACGAAGGTCATTCGGCGTTTCTGACTCTCGAGCTTGTTCACGAATATCTCGAAGCAAATCCTGACGCTACATTCGAGGAAGCTCAGGACGCGATCAAGAAGCGATGTGTCTTTACGACGCACACCCCGGTAGCGGCCGGAAACGACGCCTTCCCGACTACCGATCTACTTCCGTGTTTTAGCGCGAAGTTCGTCGAAGAACTGAAGCTTACGCCAGAGCAGTTCCTCGGACTCGGCCGGATCGATCCTGGAAATGAAAGTGAGCCGTTCGGCATGACGCCGTTCGCGCTCCGAATGGCGCGAACAGCTAACGGCGTCAGCGAAAAACACGGCGAGGTTTCGCGCGGACTCTGGATCGACATGTTCGCTCAAAACATCGAGCCGAATGATGTACCGATCACCTTTGTCACCAACGGCGTGCATCCTCCGACGTGGATCGCTCCGGGATTTCAGTCACTATACGAAGAGCGCCTTGGAGAGGATTGGCACAAACTTGTTTCTGATAAGAACGCCTGGTCGACCGCGATCGATCTGATCCCAGACCGTGAGTTTTGGCGAGTTCACAGTAATCTCAAGCACCTTCTGGTCGCATTTATGCGCGAGAAGATCCGCGTCAAAGAGACAGGTGAGGCCGACACGATCCATGAGCATCGCGACCCGCGAAACGTCTGTTCGCCCGATGTTCTGACGATCGGTTTCGCTCGCAGAGTCGCCTCCTATAAACGGTGGGACCTGATCACATCCGATCTGCAGCGGCTCTTGAAATTAGTGGACGACCCTGCTCGGCCCGTGCAGTTCGTATTCGCTGGAAAAGCCCACCCACAGGATTGGACGGCGAAGCAGATCCTTCAGCAACTCGTCAGCATCAACCACAACTCAAGCTGGCAGAGCCGCGCGGTTTTCGTCGAGGATTACGATCAGGAGATCGCTCGCTATCTTGTCCAAGGCGTTGACGTCTGGATGAACGTTCCCCGTCGTCCGCTCGAGGCTAGCGGTACGAGCGGCATGAAAGCCGCGATGAACGGCGTGTTAAATTTCTCGATCCTCGACGGGTGGTGGATCGAAGGATACAACGGAAAGAACGGGTTCGGTATCGGCGGGATCGATGTCGAAAGCGACACGGTGATGGACATCGAAGACGCTGCATCGCTCTATGACACGCTTGAAAACAAGCTCATTCCTGCGTTTTATTCGAGAGGTGCCGACGGACTCCCGAATGAGTGGATAGCGATGATGAAAAATGCGATCGCGACCCTTACGCCTCAGTTTTCAAGCGATCGAATGGTCCGCGACTATCTCGATAGGATCTACAAAAACTAACCGATTCATGGAATTCACCACCGGACAGATCCGCCCCTTCGAGGTTTATAAGGAAGCCTGGGCGATGATGAAGCCGGAGTTCTGGCCGATCTTCGGGATCGTGATCATCGGAATGCTCGTCGGCAGCGTCGTCCCGATCGTCGTGATGGGCCCGATGATGATCGGCGTCTTTCTATGTCTTATCGACAAGGTGGACGGAAAGCCAGCGAGTTTTGACAAGCTTTTCAAAGGATTCGATCAGTTCGGTGCAGGGCTGGTGATCGCTCTGATGATAATGCTGCCGGTCTTCGCCTTCTTCTTCATCGTTTATATCCCGATGATCCTGATGTCGATATACGGTCCACGCGTGAGCGAATCGGAACTGTTTCCTTTCATAGGTGGTGTCCTGCTTATCGAACTGCTGATGGGGATTTGCATGACGGTCCTGCATTCTCTACTGATCTTCGCTTTTCCCTTGATTGCTGATAGGCGTCTCGGCGGATTCGAAGCAGCCAGACTAAGCGCTAAAGCTGCGTGGGCAAACAAGGGTGGGATCGCAGGATTCTTCGGCGTCGGCATTCTCGTCGTCCTCGCGGGCTACGCACTTCTCTGCGTTGGCGTGTACCTCGCCCTGCCTGTCATAATGATGGCAACGACGGTCGCGTATCGGAAAGTATTTCCCCGAACGGAGCAGGCTTTGAATCTCTCACCGCCGCCGCCGAATGTATATCAGGGTTTTGTAGATAATGGCCGTAATTAACAAGGTGAACTCGATCGAACAACTCGACGCCCTATTTGAGCGTTCGAAAACCGAACCGGTCGTCCTCTTCAAACATAGCAACTCCTGCGGAATCAGTTCCCACGTTCTCGAGATGGCATCGGAGATCGAATGCGAGCTAAACGTGATCGTGATCCAGGAGAATCGCTCGCTTTCTAACGAGGTAGCGATCCGCACCGGATACACGCATCAATCACCGCAGGCGTTCATCCTCATTAGCGGCAAGCCCGTGTATCACGCTACCCACTACGGGATCGACCCCAACGCCATCGCCGCAACCATTTCAGCTTCCTCTGTCGATCAATAGAGTCTTTCACTTGTTCACTATTAACTATTCACTGTTCACTACCTAATGATCGAACCAACACAAATAGTCGAAGAAAGCGATACGGAAGTTTCGATCAAATGGTCGGACGACACCGAGTCGCGATTCACGGCAGCCGGGCTTCGCCGAGCCTGCCCTTGCGCCGGATGCATCAACGAATGGACCGGCGAGAAGATGCTCGACCCGGCAAAGATCGCTGACGACCTAACCTTTCGAAAGATCGGAATCGTCGGCCGCTACGCCCTCAACTTCGACTTCTCCGACGGCCACGAAACCGGCATCTTCAGCTTCAAATATTTAAGGGATCTAAAGCCCGGGCCGCCCGAGTGAGA
>JBEBGW010000318.1:0-5082 GCA_040081025.1 Pyrinomonadaceae bacterium
GCGCCTGATCGTGTTCAGGGCCGGAAAAGGGATTTTTGAGTTGTTTTGCGAAGTCCGGTTTCTCCGGGCTAGATTCGATCCCGGGGGCCTCCACGAATCTGACCTGGACAGCGTTGCTTTGGGGCGACAAAATTCTGAGGAGTCCATACACTCCTACGAAGCATAAAACCACTAGAACGCCCGCATACCGTGAAAGGTCAATAGACTTAATAATGCGGATTCTCTCTTTGATCTTCGAATACAGACCTAATTTTCTGCTTGTTTCTCTCATAATGAAATGCCGGAAAGCTGCGGCCATCTGACTTTCCACTCGGGATCTCTTATCGCAAGCCAGGAATCTATGTCGGGGTGGAAGGCGTCGGTCATTGCGAGAATATAGTCGAGTTGAAGAGCGAGCAATTCTCGGGATGCACTGGCCTTTACGAAATAGCAAAAATACCGAACAAGGCTTTTGGTATTTAGTGATTCGATCGAGTCACGTTCAAACGCCGCAACTATATCGATCGACTCACGAACACTCGGATGATCTTCCATACCGGCGATGCCCCTGACGGCATCGATAAGTTTCGTCGTAAGTGCCAAGTGGGTTGAGGTCGCTCGTTTGTTTCTTGTCGATAAGATCTCAAGCTCCTTTACCAACGACGGACTAGCGAAACGGCTGAATACGTGTCTCGAAATAAACGGCGAACTGAGTTTATGACGAAGATCGTTCGAGGTTGTGATGACAATCGGTCTGAACCGCCAATCGGAAATTCCGATAGTTCCGCCTTCATATCTCGGAATGTAGATCAACCCGCGTTCGAGAGGCATGAGGAGCGAATCCTCAATGCTTGGTCCGAATTTATCGCTTTCATCCAGGATCAAAACTGGCGGGGGTTCTCGGGGCGAATAAACTGCCGCATGCGCGGCAAGGTCAAATGCCATTCCAACCTCTCCAAGAATTAGAAATCGACGCTGCCATTTGGATTGGCGGGCCTTGTCCATAAACTGAGTTTGCTCTTCGAGCGGCAACTGTTTTGCGAGAGCCAAGTGTTCCCGCATCCAGACTTCCTGTTCCGCGTAATCCCAGTCGTAGAGGATCTCTTCCTGTTTTAATCCATCGCGGCCGGCCACAACACACATCGTCAGATTGCATGCGGCTGCCAGTGCTTCCGGGAATGCAGTTTTTCCGCTCCCTCTCGTTCCGGAGATCAGCCAGGCGCGGCCGGATTTAAGACTTTCACAAAAATCATCGAAAACTTGCTCATCCGGTACGTAACCATTACGAGCCATCAAATAGAAGAGATCAGCTTCGCGCCCTTCCGCTACAAGGTCACGAGGATTTATCTGAGACCGATCTTGGTCAAAAGGAATCATTCTTTCTCAGCTCCCGTTCTATTTGCTGTTGTAGTTGCGGTCGTTGCTTCGGGCAGTTGCGTTACCAGAACGTATCCACTGGTTCCCGCTATAACTTCCAGGAACTCATCTTCACGTTCGTTACCGAGTATGGACTGGCTGGTATCCTCAGACAGTCTTTCTGAGCCGCGACGAAGGGGTTCGGACAGAATTACAGTGCCTCCGGACCGCAGTGAACCGACCGAACCCAATATTGAACCGGCAGTATCCTTCAATCCACGAAAGAATCGGGCCCACTTGCCGGTGATCCTTTTTCTGTCTCCGTTGATCCCAGATGCGCCGTCGGTCCCCATTAGTTCTCCTGTGAATCTCACTAGTTCCCCGGACACCGGATCTATGAGGCCGACAACAGTCACAAAAGCTCTAATAGATTCACCCCCTCTTACGTTGCCGACGAGCGTTGTGCCAGCGGGATACGAGTATCCCTTGCCTTCGATTGGCTGCGTTAGTTCCATGCGAACGACACCGCCTGAATTCCTGAGTGTGTAGATCGCACCTACCAAACGGACGGGTAGCAAAGTGCCGAATGGTATCAGTCCAACAGCTTTCCGCTTTCCGAGATCAGCGTAGGGAGTCGTTGCCTTTGTGACTGGAGAAGCAATCACATCATTCTTCGTTCTAGCAATCCCGAAGAAAAGCGATCGACCCAAAGGCTCAATAGAGGTAGTTGACTGAGGATCTCGGGAACCATTGGTTAGCGAGGCATCCGTCAATTTTGCATTCGGAATTTCGTTCTCTCTCTTCGTTATTCCCTGAGATGAGAAACTAGTCCCGATATTCGTAATCGGTGGCTCTGCTGCGCGTCCCGAGCTTGTAACCGATGTTATGTCGTTGGGGTGACTTGAGATTGTTTCAGGTTTATCAACTATCACGACATCTTCAGCCGGATGGGCAACAGAATCTCCAGTTAAATTGGATCCTTTCGAGGCGACCATTGTGAGAGCGGCCTTAAGTTTTTCGTCCTCTGTCATCGGTGCGGAAGTGGCGTCCCTCTGGCCGGTCCGGTTAACCGACTGTGGTTTTGGCGTAGCGAACCATCCCATTCCAAAAAACCAGGTAATAGCCACTCCCATAAGAAGGAGAAAGACAACGAAAGCGGCGATACCTTTCAGGATTTTTCCTGCGCGAGAACCTTGCGATTTGGAAATATCTTCTACAGATGGGTCGTCCGCATAGAGTTCGTCGTCCGACGCCTCCTTCTGATCCTCAAGAAGTAACTTTTCTCGATCCTCATCTGCTTCGATGTCAGGTAATGCGGTTGGAATATCAGTACTAGTACTTAAAGTTGTTTGCATCGAAGTCCTCCTTTATTTTGATCCATTTAGAGCGGCTGAGATCGGAGCGTCGGCCGCGTCTTTGTGAGCGACAACTACCCTAACTTTTTGATTGGTTCCGAGCGCCGGAGATTTATAGACCAACGCATAAAAGCTTGTATAACCGGGAAGAACGATACCTTCCAACGCAGTTGTTTCCAGATATCGAATATCGACTTTTGAAGTCAGGAGGCTGTTTCCGTCTTTATCGAGTGTCTGTATCTGAAGCTCTGGAGAACCGTTTAAGAGTCTGAGATTTGACGAGGTAGAGTTCCGAACAGCAACAACAACAAGCCGGTTCTCAGCATCAAGATCTGTAGTCCGTGACACTGATAGTTCCAGTCCGTGGAGCGGTGGCGTCCAGATACCGAGATTTTTCTTTGGATCTCTGAGAACATCCGCCAGACGCTTGTTAGAAGACTTCGAAATTTCCGCATCGGTCATCGCTCGTTTTGAACCGTTTCGCTTTGTATTCGGTATTTCCGTGTACACGGTATTGAAAATTGAGTCGTATTCAGACTTAGGAGTATTAGAATCGCTCGGATTCGTTTCAACAGGTTGTGCCGCGCCAACGAGTTTCGATACGGCTCGCGAGTTGATCGGGGAAGCGTTGACAGATTCACCTCCAAGATTAAATGCAAGGCCCGCAACTTTTCGAGCTGACACAACAGCATCCCTGTCGTAAGTGACTACGCAGCGGTGTGCGTTCCTTTTCAGATCATTCACCGGAACCAACTCGAGAATGAGAACCAAACCGGATCTCATCTGCAGGCTGATCGCTGCTGCGGTTGCTCCATCTCTAGAAGGTACGAATCCTTCTCCCGGGTAAATAGTTATCGACCGGTCGGTTTCCTTTGTAGGAGACTGAAATACTGAAGCAAGCTTCGGGTTGCCTTCGTGGATGTAATAGACGCCGTCAGACGCCGGAAACTCAACGATCGAAACGGCATTCTGAGCGAGTCCGAGACGGATAACGGTAGGCTGTTTGGGATTAACAGTTACGTTCGCTTCTCCGGACAGGAAATCGGGTTGCGGAGAGTTAACAACTGCAACGGGCTGAACGCCGCCAGAGGCCGACGAAATGTTGACGATTCTTTCGGCGGGCTTAGATTCAGTAGCGAGAGGCCGAGCAATTTTCTTTTGACCTAGTTTAGTTGCGGGCTTTCGGACCTGTGCCTCAGCGTGTCCGGAAATTACTGCGAGTACGGTAAGCGCAACTCCCAGCAACTTCATATGTAAACGTGTTTTTTCTTGTATTGTGTTCATAGTATTTAGATTGGTTTTTATTGATCGTCAGTCGTTTCACTAACGGAGTTGTTTACCGAAGGAGTTTCCTCTGCATCTCCAATGAGAGTTATAGGCGAGACGGTCTTACCATTCACGGGTTCAACCCTAAAGCGAAGGATCGTGAATCCAGTTCGAAGGTTGTTATCGTTGCGAATCGGACTTGACGGACTGTCTTTCAGGAGGAATTTGCATTTCAATTGAACGGACTCCTCCACGTCCTGCCCTGCCGCTTTGCGTCGTATCTTTCTGGTTCCGATAGCCCGAAGGATATAGGGATCACTTTCATCGACAGACAGGTCTTGCAGCTCCCAGGAAGAATTGACGCTTTCGGATTTCTCGGCAGCAAGGACGCCATTCTGCTTTAACCTGGCGGCCATCGCCATCGAAAGATCAGGATCGAGCATCCGAAGAAGTTTATTGACCTGTGCCTCGCGTGTAGATTGTTCGACTTCGTAGAGAGAAGTGAGAAATTCCTTAACTAAATATTTCTTGTCGGTTGAAGTCGGATTGTCCGGGGCTATGCTGACTGTTTCTGTCGCGCCGTAGTCGCGATTGTTAACCTCGACAACTCGACCGGAAGATTTATCGACGACTATCCGATCGGCTTTTCTAAAGATAAGAAAAGTATTGATGCCACCACTTAAAGCAAGGGCAAACAACAACACCCAAAGAGCCTTAAACAACGAAGCAATGGTTACGATGTCGTCTGGATCACGGGTAAGGTAGGTAGGGGCATCCATGTGTTCACTGGAAAAGCCGGGTAACTCGATATTGGTTTCATTTGTTTTCATAGGACATATATCTCGACCGAGCTAATGGCAAAAGCGGTGCCAATGCGAAATACAGATAACTCCTCGATTGAGCATTTTCAGCGTTCCTTTTCGGTCTAAAAATTTGCCGATTGGTGTGAAAGTCGTCCGAGAATGACGTGAAAATTCGCCGACTACTTTTGAAGTTCTGAAAACCGGTTTTGACCGGCGAAGGTTGACCGAGCTAATTGAGTTGAGTTTTTTGGAATCGATGGCCCGACGATGACAGGCCCAAAATCCAGCAGCTCCAACGAGTCGTCTCTAGTCAACGAGACCAC
>JBEBGW010000037.1:0-18684 GCA_040081025.1 Pyrinomonadaceae bacterium
CACGCGACCGCTCGCGTGTTGGCCGACGCAGGAATCAAGCTGATCGGGATCGACTACCTGTCGATCGAAGCACCGGGTTCGGAAGGGCATCCGGTACACGTTACACTGCTGGAGAAGGAGATCGTCATTCTCGAAGGGCTCGATCTGCGTGAGGTTCCTGCGGGCGATTACGAACTCGCGTGTTTGCCGCTGAAGTATGTCGGCGGTACGGGCGACGGTGCTCCGGCGAGGACGGTTTTGATACGGCGATGACTTCGATTCAAAAACTCTACGACGAATGGTCGGCGACGTATGACTCGGTCGTGAATACGACGCGCGATCTGGAGAAGCGCGCTTGTGAGAGTCTGCTGGGGCAGCTTTCATTCGATCGGGTGCTCGAACTTGGTGGCGGGACGGGAAAGAATACGGCTTGGCTTGCGGAGCGTTCTCGTGAGGTTGTTTCCGTAGATCTTTCGCCAGAAATGCTGGCGATCGCTCATGAGAAGGTGAAAGCATCGAATGTCGAGTTTCGCGTCGGTGATGTCACGAGAGAATGGGATTTCGGCGACGGGTTTGATCTGATCACGTGCAGTTTGATACTAGAGCACGTCGAAGATCTCGGGCATGTGCTCCGAGAGGCGGCTCGTGTTCTCGTACCGGGCGGGCGGTTCTATATATGCGAGCTTCACCCGTTCAAACAATACGGCGGCACTAAGGCGAGGTTTGAAGGCGTGGGCGGAGAGAAGGTCCTCGAATGTTTCACTCATCACGTCAGCGACTACACGAACCCGGCGTTGATCTCGGGATTTGCGATCGAACGGATGGATGAGTGGTTCGACGGGTACGATCGAAGCGCTTTACCGAGGCTGGCGTCGTTCGTGTTCAAACGAGCATAGTCATCTTCTATCTTTCCTGTTCATCTTGCTCTGTGGTCTATATTTTCTTCACCACAGAACAGGATGAGCAAGAAGAAAATAACGGAACAATGAGAAATGAACTTCGCGAACAACAAGCAATATCAGGATCGGGTGTACGACGTCGTGCGGCAGATCCCGCGAGGGCGGGTGATGACCTATGGGCAGATCGCAGGGATCTTGGGCGAGGGATATACGCCGCGGACGGTGGGGTATGTGATGCACGCGGCGGACAGCGAGGGCGTCCCGTGGCAGCGGGTGATCAATTCGCAGGGGAAATGTTCGACCGGGCGGCTGACGATCCCCGTGAACCTGCAGCAGGATATGCTGGAACAGGAAGGCGTGGTTTTTAGTGAGAAGGGGAAGTGCGATCTGAAGACGTTTGAGTGGTGGCCGGAGGGATCCGAACCCGACGATATTCAGCCGAGTCTGCTTTCTTGAACGATTTACATCAATGCATTACGCGTCCGCTCAACATTCCACGATTCATTTCAACGCCGATTCGATTTCAGTGCGCAAAATCCACTACCCGTTAAAGCGACTGCTCGCTCGTCTTGCCGGTCGAACGCCTTACGAGCAACGAACGTTGTCGTGGAATGATGTGACGAAAGCGACCGTGTATAAGCGGGATGTCTTCGCACACGACTTGATTTGTATTTGGCTCCGCACAGGCGAAGGCAGTGGGATTGAGATCAACGAGCGGATGCTGAACTGGGAGAATGCGGTCAACGAACTACCTACAATCCTCCCAGGCTGTCTCAGCATCGACGAATGGTTTCGCGACGTCGCATTTCCTCCGTTCGAGGAAAATGCAATTACGATTTTTAACCGATTTGAATAAGCGTTCGCCGCCTACCTTCCCCACTTCAATTTATTCCTTAGAACATCAAAGTAGTTACGATTTGGCGGCTGGACGAGGTTGAACGTCGTGCGGCTTTTGCGGATTCGGACGCAGTCGCCGGACTGGAGCGTGTGGCCGATCTGGCCGTCGAGGGTGAGGACGACGCCTTCGTTTTCGTTGAGCAGTTTCATCTCGATCATCGCGGTGTCGGGGATGACGATCGGGCGGTTGGTGAGCGTGAACGGGCAGATCGGTGTGAGCACGACCGCGTTCATCGATGGGTAGATGATCGGGCCGCCGGCGGAGAGGTTATAGGCGGTCGAGCCTGTCGGCGTCGATACGATCAGGCCGTCGGCGCGGAACGAGTTGACGTAGAGATCGTTGAGCGAAACCTCGATCTCGATGATGCGCGCGAGTGCGGATTTGTTTATGACCACATCATTGAGCACCCGGCCCTTGGCGAGCATCTCCTCGCCCCGCCAGTGCTCGGCGTGGAGCATCACACGCGAGTCGATGTCGTATTCGCCGCATAGGATCGCCTCGAGTGCGGGCGTCATCTCTTCGATGCGGAAATCGGTCAGATAGCCGAGGCTGCCGTAGTTGATGCCGAGAACGAGGATCTGATGATCGCCGACCATCCGTGCGGTCGAGATCATCGTTCCATCACCGCCGAGTACCACGATCAGGTCGGCATTCTCGGCGATGTCCGTCCTCTCGGTCTCGTTCTGAGCCGGGTTCTCGCTCCAGACGCAGGGCGCTCCGATCTGCTCGATATTGTTGTCGCGAAGCCAGTCGGAAAGTTCGCACGCCGTCCCAAAAGCCGCCGTGTCATTGGGCTTTACGACGATACCGACCTTCTTTACGGGACGTTTTTCCATTGAATGCTCAGGCCGATGTGCTTTGCGTCCTTTGCGGCTTTGCGTGAAATTCCTACAGAAATTCTCACGCAGAGACGCAAAGAACGCAAAGAGTCGTCTGCGAAATCCATGCTGTCACTATTCTGCCGTCATTGGACAACCGCAGGCGGTTTGCTAGTATCTTAGTTTGTCCAAATTGTCAGCTAAATTCAGTATTGTAGGTAATTTCAGATGTTAACTTTCTTTAAACGCTTGGAGCGGACGCGTAATTTCGTTCTGCTGGCATTCGCCATCATCATGGTCCTGAGCCTTGTCCTCCTGATCCCCCGTGATTCGGGTCCGAAGGTCGGCAATCTGGCTAACAGCTCGGAAGCGGCTGCGAGCGTAAAGGGCGAGACGATCACGGTCGGCGAGGTCTACAAGCAAAAGCAGTATTACCAGCAGATGATGCAGGGCCGGCCGTATCCGGCGAAATCGGTCATCAACGGCATTATCAGCGCCCGGATCGCAAGAGTAGAGGCAGCCCGCCTGGGTTTGACCGCTTCGGACGCTGAGGTCGCGACGGCTATTCGCAGGCAGTTCACGCCGCCGGACGGCAAGCCGTTCGACCAGAAGGTGTATGAGCAGAATGCGGTCCAGCAGGCAGGCAGCATTGCGGCGTTTGAAGAGGAAATGCGTGACAGCTTGAGCGCACAAAAGCTACGTGCGTTCATCACGGCCGGTGTTACCGTTTCGGAAGAAGAGGTTCTGAAAGATTTCCAGCGAAGCAATTCGAAGTTCGACCTTTCATACGTGCTCGTCAGCCCGACAGAATTGGCAAAGTCGATAACGCCGAGCGATCAGGATCTTCGCGATTATTTCGAGAAGAACAAACAGGCTTATTACATCAACTCGCCGCAGAAAAAGATCAAATACGTGTTCTTGAACACATCGAAAGTCGGCGAGAAGCTGGCCATCTCGGACGCGGACCTGCAGGCTGAGTACGACAGACTGCCGGCTGATAAGAAGATCGGCGGCGTGCTGGGGCAGGAGATCGTTCTTCGCGTGCCGAAACCGGAGCAGGATGGACTGATCCTTGAGAAGGGCAACAAGCTCGTCGAAGAGCTTCGTAAAAACGGACCCGTAGTTACGCAGGAAGCGTTTGCCGAGATCGCGAAAGGCCAGTCGGAAAATCCTACGTCGGCCGCACAGGGCGGTGCTCTTAAGGGCCCGGTCCGCGAGAATCCGAATAACGCGACCGATCCGTATCAGCAGCTGATCGCGATGCAGCCGGGCGAGATCACCGAGCCGATTAACTATCAGGGACGCTACTTCATTCTTCGCCGGGGAGACTCGGTGCCGAAATCGTTTGAGGACGCGAAGAAGGAGCTTGAGGTTTCGCTTCGCAACCGTCGTGCGTACGGCGTTACGGCCGAGCTTGCACAAAAGGTGACGGACGCGCTCAAAGCCAACAAAGATGTTGATGCAACCGCAAAACAGTTTGCGGGCGAGGCGAACATGGCGGTAACGGATATGGTCCGTGAGACGGCGTATGTCGTTCCGGGCGATGATGTGCCGAACGTCGGTGTGTCGCCGCAGTTTGAAGACGGCATCGCGATGCTCGTGAACGCACAGGACGTCGGCGATAAGATCCCTGTCCAGAACGGGTTCGCGATCCCGATGCTGGCGGACAAGAAAGATCCGCGCGACGCCGAGTTTGAAGAAGTAAAGGCAAAGCTGATCGACACGGTTAAGGTGGAGAAGGCGCGTGCACAGATCGCGGATATCGCGAACCAGATCGCATCGGGTGCAACAAATGTCGGTGCACTGGCCGGATTGGCAAGCGGTAAGGGTTTGAAGGCAGAGGATTCGAAGGGTTTCATCCTCGGTTCGCCGCTTGGTACCGGCACGTCGGCGACCACGAACGAGGCTCTCGAGGATGCCATCTACGCTCTGCGCCAGGGTGAAGTGACGAAGACCCCTATCCAGATCGGCGATGCATACTACATCGTCGGCGTAAACAGCCGCGAGGAAGCGAACATGGATGACTTCGCGAAGCAACGGTCGACGCTGATGGAGCAGATGGCGATGCGTAAGAAGACCGAGGTCTTTACGGACTATCTCGCATCGACCCGCCAGAAGATGGAAGCTGCGAGGGAGATCGTGATCTACGATGCGGCGGTCAAGAAGCTCGACGAAGGTGAACTTCCGCTCGACGGTCTTCTGAATCAGTAAACGTCAACAGCAATAAAGAAAGGGCGTAGCGATCTTCATCGCTACGCCCTTTCTTTGTCCACGACAACGGCAACTTTATTTACCGTGAATCGACATAAAGTACCACGCCGTGATCCCGATCCAAAGGACTATATTGATCGCCGATCCTACCAAGCCTATGGTCCGAGTGGAGGCCTTTCGCTCGCTCGTCCCACGTCCGTAGAGCAGCATGTAAACGAGTGCTCCCGTAAGTGCCCATGCAAACAGCCGGATCGCGAGATTGACTCCGATATTGTCAGCCAACTTCTTATCGGGGTCGAGCCCGAGGCCTAACATCGATGAGGGCGACAAAACCTGGTAGACCGTTAACGCAAGGACCAGAATTATGCCTACTAGAGCCGCGATCGGCGGTTTGTAATCGGCGGGCAGCTCATCAACTACCGTCCCTTCAGTAGCAAGTCGGCTATGGGTGTAGCTATAGCCAAAATAGATCAACAGACCGATCGCCATCCAGTCGATCAGCCGGATCCAGGTATCGAGCGGCAGACTGTTCATTAGGAATGCCGCAGAGACAACCGTCGCTATCGGAACATAAGGATTGAGGGGCACTCTGAAAGGGCGGTTGAGTGTCGGATTCGAAGACCGCAGAACGATGATTCCGGTTCCGACGATCACAAACGCGAAGAGAGTGCCGATACTTACCAACTCCCCGAGCAGGCTTATCGGAACGAGCCCGGCCAGGATCGCTACAACGACGCCTGTGATGGCCGTCGTAATGTGCGGTGTTTGGAATTTCGGATGGATCTTGGCAGCCCAAGAAGGAAGCAGGCCATCCTTAGACATCGAATAAAAGACACGCGGCTGGCCCATCGTCATCACGACCATTGTCGAGCTCAAACCGAGCACGGCACCGACTTTGATGATGGTCGGAAAAACAGCGAGGATCGTACCCATCGTTGTGCCTTGTGCCTGCTTAAGAGCGGCATCGATCGCGACCGCGATCGGAGCGGCGGCATTTGTCAGATCTTTGTAATCGACGAGACCGACCATGATACCGGCTACTAAAATATACAGCACGGTACAGATAGCCAGACTGCCCATAATACCTATCGGCATATCTCGCTGGGGGTTCTTTGCCTCTTGAGCGGCCGTTGAGACAGCATCGAAACCAATATAGGCGAAGAAGATGACCGCCGCACCCGTGATCACACCGCTAAAACCGTAGGGCATGAATTTGTTGCAGTTAGGAATATCGACCGGGCATCCCTGATTCAAAATATTGTCTGGAGCGACGTAGCCGATACCTGCAACGATGAACAGGACTACGACGACAACTTTTACGATGACAATGATCGAGTTAAAGCTCGCAGATTCCTTGATACCGCGGATCAAGAGCAATGTTACTGCAACGGCTATCAGCACGCCGGGCAGATTGATGACCCCGTGCATGACGGTGCCGTCTGCAAGGGTTATCTGGTCCCAAGGTCCTTTACTCAAACTAAGTGGAAAATTTATCCCGAGTGTGTCTCTAAAGAGGCTTACGACATAGCCAGACCATCCTACCGCCACGGTCGCGGCTCCGAATGCGTATTCGAGAATAAGGTCCCATCCAATGATCCATGCGACGAACTCTCCGAGGGTTCCGTAGCCATACGCGTACGCCGAACCTGAGATCGGGACGCTCGCGGCAAACTCCGAATAGCAAAGGGCGGCAAAGGCACTCACGATACCGGCAATGATCATCGAGATGATCACGGCAGGACCCGCGTGTTTGCCGGCCGCCTGGCCTGTGAGAACGAAGATACCCGTTCCGATGATCGCTCCGATACCGAGCATCGTCAGATCTAAAGACGACAGTGTCTTTTTGAACGTATGTGTGCCGGTTTCTTCTGCTTCGGCAACGATCTGGCTGATTGGTTTAGTCGCAAAAAGTGACATCAAAACCTCCTACAAAGGGTGAAAAATAAGATCTAAGATCGCGCGGAATCCGGCGATCCGGACGCCAGTTTGCGCCAAATAAAGTAAACAGGAACTCCGGTCAATACGATAAGAAGTCCCGGCCATGTCGCGGTGGTCTGATATACGAACAGCACGACGAGAATGATTGCTGCACCGACGCAGTATAGTGCCGGTATGACGGGGTATCCAAACGCTTTGTACGGCCGCTCGGCATCGGGACGCTTATACCTGAGAACGAAGATGCCGACGATCGTCAGTATATAGAAGATCAACGCAGCCGAGATGACGTACGTCAACAGGTCATTATAGAGGCTGCCGTAGCTGCCATCCGCTCGGACAGTACGCGGCAGGACGTATAACGCAGCGAGGATCCCCTGGATCATCAGGCCCCACGCGGGAACGTGAAACTTGTTGAGTTCGCCAGCCGCTTTGAAAAAGAGCCCGTCCTTGGCCATAGCGTAATATGCTCGGGCACCGGCGAAGATCAGTCCGTTGTTGCAGCCAAAGGTCGAGATCATGATCGCGGCCGCCATCAGCACCGCACCGAAGCCGGGAAAGATCACCTCGGCGGTGGCGGAACCTACGCGGTCGCTCGGCACTTTCTGGATGACTTCGAACGGAAGCGTGACAAGATATGCGATATTTGCGAGCAGGTAAAGAATGATCACACCGCCGGTGCCGAAGAGCAGAGCGAGGCGGATGTTCTTTTGCGGATCTTTGACTTCGCCGGCGGTGAACGTGATGTTGTTCCACGCGTCGGCCGAGAACAGCGAATTGGTCTGGGCGACGCAGATCCCGACGAAAAGCCCAAGCGCGGCCGCCGCCGTCAGGCCGTGCCCAACGTCCTGCAGACTGCCTCGAACCGTCCAAAGATCGCCAAAGTTCGCCGCCGCGATGTCGCCATGCCATAGCAGCCCGACGATGATCCCGAGAACGATCAGAGCGATCAGCGAGCCCGTCTTGGCAAACGTGAATACGTTCTGAACCCACTTGCCAAGCTTGAGTCCGCGCGTATTCATGAACGTCAGCAAGACGATCATGACGATGCCGAGAAGTTGTGCGGTGGAAAGCGAGAATGCGTAGCTGGAAGAGATCTTGGTCGGCTGGATGATGTAGTTCGATTCGGAGATCCACGGGATCAGCAATCCCGTAAAGCGTCCGAACGCCACGGCAACCGCCGCGATCGTCGCTGTCTGGATCACGAGAAACAACGTCCAGCCGTAGAGAAATCCCCAGAAAGGCGAGTACGCTTCGCGAAGATAGACGTACTGTCCGCCGGCCTTCGGCATCATCGCGGCGAGTTCGCCGTACGACAATGCGGCACCTACGGTGAGCAGCCCGGTGATGATCCACACCACGAGCAGCCATCCCGGTGAGCCGACCTGCCGGGCGATGTCGGCAGACACGATGAATATGCCCGAACCGATCATCGATCCGGCGACGATCATCGTCGAATCCAGCAGCCCGAGTCCGCGAACGAAGCCTTCGCTTGATTGTTGTTCGACTTCAGCAACGTCTGTTGCCATATTTTCCAGTTTGAAAAGACGCTCGACGTTCCGGCGGCCGGAAGCATCGTTTCTTCAATTATGTTTCTTGATGCCAAGAGGCTGGCGAGAGTTTCGTAGGTTATTATACGTGTATTACATCAACTGTCGAGTTGGAAACGCTTGTTACCGGGCATATGAATGAACAACCGAAGCCTCTCGGCGATATGCCGAAGGAAGATTTTCGACGGTTCGGCCACGCGATCGTCGACCGCCTCGCGGACTATTTCGAGGAGATGGAAGATCTGCCCGTGCTGTCGCAGATCGAGCCTGGCTCGCTTCGAAATGCGTTGCCTGATTCGCCGCCCGAGGCCGGTGAAGATTTCGGTGAGGTGCTGCGAGATGTTGATAAGCTGATCTTTCCCGCTGTGACGCATTGGAACCATCCCAATTTTCACGGCCTTTTCTCGACTTCTACATCCTCCGTCGGCGTGTTCGGTGAAATGTTCGCGGCCGCATTCGATATGAAAGCGATGCTATGGCGGACGTCGCCTGCGTCGACCGAACTCGAGGATGTCGCGCTCGACTGGCTGCGGCAGATGATGGGTTTGCCGAAGCATTTCGAGGGGATCATCTACGACACGGCGTCGGTCTCGACGATGCACGCCATCGCCGCGGCCCGCGAACGTGCTGGACTCAACGTCCGCGAACTCGGGATGAGCGGACGGACCGATCTGCCGCTGATGCGTGTCTACTCGAGCGAACACGTTCATTCATCCATCGACAAGGCGTGCATTACGCTGGGCTTGGGTACGCGAAGTTTAAGAAAGATCGTGGTGAACGATCGGTTCGAGATGATGCCCGAGGCGTTGGCCGAAGCGATCGAGGAGGACATCGAAACAGGTTACGTTCCCATCTGCGTGATCCCGACGATCGGTACAACATCATCGTCGAGCGTGGATCCGGTCGATGCGATCGCCGATATCTGTGAGAAGCACGGCGTTTGGCTGCACGTCGACACGGCGTATGCGGGTTCCGCGGCGATCGTCCCGGAGATGGTGCATTATTTCAAGGGCTTGGAGCGAGCCGATTCGATCGTCACGAATCCGCACAAGTGGCTATTCACTCCGTTCGACCTTTCGGTGCTCTATTGCCGCGATCTCGGTGATCTCAAACAGGCATTCTCGCTTGTGCCAGAGTATCTAAAAACCAACGACGAATCGTCGGTGAAGAATGGGATGGACTACGGCATCCAACTCGGCCGTCGCTTTCGCGCGTTGAAGCTCTGGTTCGTGATCCGATACTTTGGCCGCGAAGGTCTGATCGACCGCATTCGAGAGCATTGCCGGCTGGCGAGACTATTCGCGACGTGGGTCGAGGATTCGCCAAACTTCGAGCTGCTCGCGCCTGTCCCGTTCGCGCTCGTTTGTTTCCGGGCTTGTCCCGCGGGTGTCGAAGATCTCGATGCTTTGAACGAACGAATAATGAACGAGATCAACGCCTCGGGTGAGGCTTATCTATCTCACACAAAGCTGAACGGTGTGTTTACGCTGAGGCTTTCAGTCGGCAGCATCCGCGTCGAGGAGCGGCATCTGAGAAAGGTGTGGAATTTGTTGAACGCCGGTTTGAAGATCGTTTAGAGAAGTCGGTCGGAAATCATCTTCACGCTGCGATGACGTAGAATTCGGGCTCGAACTACGAGGAGGAAGATGAGCCGTTTTATGTCAGATCTCTGCGATTGGTCTTGAGATCCACGTTCTATCTCACAAGAACGCTCTGGCAACCATATGAGAAAAACTATTATCCCCTTTTCACTGATCGTGCTCTTCGTTACCGCTTCGTCAGTATTTGCCCAAACTGAAGAACAGGTGGTTATCAATCTGCGTGAGTCCGTCGCAAAGGCGGCCACGAATGAGCAACTGCGTATGCTGTCCACCATCGTGCTCCAGACCGCAGCGGTCCGGTCGCTTCGGGACTGCAACGCTATAACGCGTGCAGTGACTGATTTCACAAAACATGCGAGCGATCGCCTTGAAGGTGTAAAGAGCCCGACCGGATATAAGCAATCGTTGTTGAAGGAAATGGAGACTGCCATGTCGTTGGAGCGTTCCGCGATCGACGTTTACACTCGCGGCATCGCACTCTTTCCGCCGACGCTAACCGATGAGTCTCTAAAGAGTGCCCAGGCTTCATTAAGCAGGGGAAAGGCGAGTATGATCTTGAGCTTTGCGGGATTCTATTCGCTGGCGGCGACTCTCAGACAAACGCCAATAACTATGGCGCGGTCCGAGGCAACACTTAAAAGGTTACCGTACGACGGATCGAAGGACATTGCGGTTTTTCAGGCAGCCTTGGCCGATATGAATCGTGCGATCGAACTGAGCCCAACAAAATCCAGTTATGAAAAGCGCGCCAGGATCCATACGAAGCTAGGCAATACGGCAGCGGCTGCGGCTGACACGACGAAGGCCGCAAGTCTTACCAATTAGTCCTGCTTATTAGCGTCCATCTCATCCCAGATGCGATGGCCGTGCGTCTCACGTAGGAAGATCGCCCCGATCACAAAGGTAATCCCGGCGATTATCATCGGGTAATAAAGGCCCGCGTAGATATTGCCGGTCTGCGCGATCAGCGCCACGCCTATCAGCGGCAGCAGCCCGCCGAACACTCCGTTGCCGATGTGATACGGCAGAGAGAGCGCCGTGTAACGTATCTTCGCCGGGAACGCCTCGACCAAATACGCTGCGATCGGTCCGTAAACCATCGTCACCCAAAATACCTGAACGAAAACGAGCAGGATTAGCATCCTCGCTCCCGGGTCAGCGAGGAGATTGCCGATGCCCGTAAATGGAATCACCTTTTCAGCAGGTTTCAGAGATCCGTCGTCACCGGTCGTCTGTGCGGTCAGCTTCGTAGCACCCGTCACCGGATCTTTCTGAGAACTTGCAGTCACGACGTTCGACCCGGCGGCGGATTGCATAGCGCTGTAGATAGGCAAGTACGTCAACATAGCAAGCAGGCATCCAGCGAGGATGATCCACTTCCGGCCGACGCGGTCGCTGAGCGCTCCCCAAAAGACGAAGAACGGCATCGCGAGCAAGAGTGCGATGGCGACGATGTATTGCGAAGACACCGTATTGACGTTCAGGATCGTCTGAAGATAGAAGAGCGCGAAAAACTGTCCCGCATACCAGACCACGCCCTGTCCGGCGGTCGCTCCGAAAAGGGAGATCAGCACGATCTTAAGATTCTTCCATTTGGTAAACGCCTCGACCAGCGGGTTGGCGGACGTCATTCCAGAAGACTTTACCTGCTGGAAGATCGGCGATTCCTCCATTCGCAGACGGATATAAAGTGAGATGACGACGAGCAGGATCGACACGAGAAACGGTATTCGCCAACCGCTGATCGTTCCGGTCTTTCCCGCGAACTGCTCGGGCGTCATCAAGTTCTGAACGACAAGGATCACGATCAGTGACATGAACAACCCGAGAGTTGCTGTGATCTGGATGAACGATGTGTAGAACCCACGCTTGTTGTCCGGCACGTGTTCGGCGACGTAAACCGCGGCACCGCCGTATTCCCCTCCGAGCGCAAGACCCTGAAGAACCCGGACCAAAAGGAGGATTATCGGAGCCGCATAACCGATCGATTCGAATGTCGGCAGAAATCCGATTATCGCCGTCGCTCCGCCCATGATCAGCAGCGTGACGAGAAACGCGTACTTGCGGCCGACGACATCGCCGATCCGCCCGAAGAACAAAGCACCGAAGGGGCGAACAATGAATCCGACCGCGAAAGTCGCGAGGTAAGCGATGTAGGCGAAGGTGTCGTTACCCGGCGGATAGAATAGCGGTGCGATGATAGGGGCGAGGCTGCCGAAAATGTAGAAGTCGTACCACTCGATCACGGTGCCGAGCGACGACGCTCCGATCACCTGCCAGATCTTGCCCTTCGACACTTGGTCGTTATACAACGCCCCGAGATCACCTGTCGTTTCAGTCATCCGTTAATCGCTTTCCTTTGCTGTTGATAAATTGCGCACGCTTTAGCGTGTGCAAAATTGAGTTGAGGTCGTTATTACATCAGTTTCGAACGCTGTTTTCAACGTAACTGTGTGTTACGCATTGTGTTAGCGAGGCATATGATATTGTTCTATCGATGCGGTTCGTAAAGGAGTGTGTGATCAAGGCGACGCCGGAACGCGTGTTCGCTTTTCACGAACTGCCGGACGCATTCGAACGCCTCGTCCCGCCGTGGGAAATCGTGAACGTCGTTCAGATGGCGGATATTTCGAAGCTCGGTTCCCAGGCGATCATCGAACAGAAGATCTTTGGGATCGTGCCGTCGCGTTGGGTTGCCGAACATACGGCGTACGACCCACCGCGGATGTTCGAGGACGTGCAGATCGAAGGGCCGTTCACGTCATGGCGGCATCGGCATATTATTGAGCCGCACGCTGACGGCGCGACGCTTCGCGACGAGATCGACTTCGAACCGCCGCTGTCATTCATCGGTCAACTCGCGGCTCCGTTATTTATCTTGCCGAAGCTCGAGAAGATGTTTGATTTCCGCCACGAAGCGACGCGGGAATGGTGCGAAGAATCAGTCTAGGAAGTCGGAGAATTCCGGTCAGTCGCGGAGTCTGAGTTGCAAGGCATTTCCGCGTTCGAGTTGAAACTCTAAGACTTCCTAGACTTCCTAGACTTCCCAGACTGTCTAGACTTTATGCTTACACATATAGTTTGTTGGAAATACAAAACGGAAACCACCGACCAGCAGCGTGCCGATCACATCGCATGGCTGCGGGCATTGCCTGACTTGATACCGAACATCGTATCGTTCAACGTCGGCAGTGACATCCTACATCTTGAGCGGTCTTTCGATACGGGCCTTGTCGCCGTGTATCCAGACCGCGAAGCTCTGGATGTTTACACCGATCATCCGGCACACCAGGAAGTTGTGGCACTGGGCAAGCAGATCGCTGAGAAGGTTGTTTCTGTTGATTTTCTTTCCTGATCTTCCTGTTCTGCTTGTTCTGTGGTTAAAAAAGGTCAACCACAGAACAAGAGGATCAAGAATGAACCGTCGTAAAAACAGAACTTGAGAATCCTTCGCAAGATCTTCCTCATCCTATTGGCCGTGCTTGTGGCGGTGCAGGTTCCGTTCGTCTATCGGCGATACAAGATCGGACAGCTCGCTCAAAAGATCCGACAGGTAAACGCGGCACGAACGGTTCACGCGATGCCCGGACTCACCGAGTACAAGGGCGTGATGCATGTTCACACGTTTCTTGGCGGACACAGCACGGGGACGTTCGAGGAGTTGATCAAGGCCGCGAATGCTAACGAGCTAGACTTTGTCGTGATGACGGAGCATTACGACCAGAACTACGATACGTCAGCACTGACGCTGAACGGCGTCTACGGTAAGACGTTGTTTGTTAATGGGCAGGAGATCGATACAAATGATGGCGGGCGATTCTTGCTGCTCCCGGGCACGGAGTCTCCATCGTTCGCGAAGATGGATTCGAAATCATTTCTCGAAAAGGTACATTCCGACGGCCGGCTCGCGATCAACAATTACCCGGACCGCAATCGGTCAGGCGTTGCCGGTTTCGACGGGATCGAAGCCTACAGCCTTCACATCAATTTCAAGCGGGCCAACATCTTCACGGCGGTCGGCGACATATTGTGGTCATTTGGATCCTATCCAGAGGAGACGATCGCGTCGTACCTCCGTCGGAACGACGATTACCTCGCGATGTACGACAAGGTCGCCTCTGAACAGCGGTTGCTGCTTACGGCCGGTGCCGACGCACACTCAAACAAGGGTTATTACCTTGCAGCGGACGATGAAGGCAACAAGCACCTAGGTTTCAAACTCGACCCGTACGGAACGATCTTTCGGATCGTGAGAATGCACGTCCTGCTCGAATCCGGAACGCCGCTCACGCGCGAATCGATAATTGAGGCTCTGCGACGAGGACATGCGTTTGCTGGGTTTGACGTGCTTGGTGATACGTCCGGTTTTCAGTTTTGGGCGGAGCAGATCTCGGACGGCAGCGGTCAACCACCCGCAACCGCAGATGGTACTGACATAGGCGGCTTCGAAAGGCGTATAATAATGGGTGATGGTGTTGAGATAGGAACCGGCGTGAAGCTTTCGGCGGCCGTTCCCTCACTGGCGAGGATTGTCGTTCTGAAAAATGGAGCCAAGGTCGCCGAGTTTCCGGATGCTACGGAATTCTCGCTAAATGTCAGTGAAACAGGCACTTATCGCGTTGAAGCATATCTTGATCGGCTCGGCGAGCCATTCGACAAGGCTCCGTGGATAATGTCGAACCCGATTTATGTGCGATGAGGCAAACTGAAAACGTGGCGCAAACATCTTAAGAAGGCACAGCGGTTTAAAATTGTGTCGGATCTCTAAAATGAAGAGTTTATATAGAATTTCTTTGATCGCCCTCGGCCTTGCGGGGCTTTTTTCGACTTTGCAGGCTCAGCAGGTGAAGCGGACGGATTTTGACGTGACCAAGTACGTCATCGACGCTCAGCTCGCACCCGAAGATAACAAGCTGACGGCGACCACGGATGTGACGTTCACAATGCTCGAGGACGGGCGGAACGTTTCGTTCGAGCTGAACGGCTCCCTGAAGATCGACACGATCACGCGGGTCTCAGGCGGCGCGATCGCGACTCCGCTTCCCGCAGGACCGCGTCCGGCACGAACGCCCGCGACTCCTGCTGCGACTGCCGCGACGGCTTCTGGTATCACGTTCGTTCAGGATCAGGTCGGCGTATCCGATCTCGGCCCGAGCGTGAGGATCGATTTCGGCGACACGGTGACGAAAGGCACGCAGGTAACTCTTCGCTTCAAATACAGCGGCGTGCTCAACACGCCCAGCGGCGGGCCGCTGCTGAGTAAACGGCTTGCGTACGTCGGCGAAGATCAGGGCTACCTGATGTATGCCGCACGCTGGTTTCCGTTCCACGATTACGCCGCCGATATGGCTTCGGCCGATGTGACGATCTCGGTTCCGGGCGGTATGCAGATGGTCGGATACAGCGACACGCCGGTGACGTCTGCGGGCGGCAAGTTTCGCTTCACGCAGCAGAAACCGGGCCTGGTCGGCAACTTCGTTTACGGAAAGTTCAACCCGAGAACGCTGAAGATCGGCGAATATGAGATCCAGTTCAACACAAGACCGGGCTTTGATACGCTGGTGCAGAATTACGGCGAGACGCTCGGCAAGGCTCTCGAGTTTTACACGAAAAAGTTCGGCAATGCCGATTTCGGGAAGAAGCTGATCGTCGCTCAGATCGATGACGAGAGCGTCGATTTTTATTCGTCGATGGGAATGCTGTTCGTTTCGAGCCGCGAGTTCGAACAGGAACGCGGCGTAACGGAAGAGCGTCTGCAGCGTGAAGCCGCTTATCAATGGTGGGGCCTGAGCGTTGGATTGAAATCGTTTGACGACGCTTGGCTGTCGCAAGGCTTAGCCGAATACAGCGCATACGCTCTTCGCGAAAACACGCTCGATGGACCGAAACTCGATTCCCTGCGTCGCGAGTTAGTAGAGAAGTCGCTGACATTCGAACAGACCGCATCACTCCTGCGTGCACCGGCCAACCTCGACGATCAATCGATCGCTTATCAGTACATCATGTACGCCAAGGGCGCGCTTGTTTACAAGCTGCTCCGCGATACGCTCGGGGCGGCCAAGTTCGATCAACTGCTTCGCACGTACCTCGCTGAAAACCGCGGCAAGAACGTCGGCATCGACAATTTTGAGAAACTTGTCGATCGCGTCGCCGGACAGCCGATGCGTTACTTCTTTGCCCGCTGGGTCGAAGGTACGGGTGCACCGGAATTCAGTGCCGACTATCTGATCATCCGCACACGCGGCGGCAAGTTCGTCGCCCGCGGCACCGTGAAACAGAACTATGACAATCTGCGGCTGCCGGTCGACGTGCAGCTACGCTCGGAAGGCGAGGCTGGTTTGAAGACCGTCACGCTCGATATGCAGGACGCTTCGGCCGACTTCAATATCGAATCGACCGGTAAACCGCTGGCAGTCGTAATCGACCCTAACTACAAGCTGCTGCGGATCTCACCGGAACTTCGTGTATCGTCGATCGCCCGTCGCGGCATCGAACAGTTCAAGGAAGGCAATTACGTCGAAGCCCAAGCACAGTTTGAAGCGGCGTTGAAACTTGACCGGTCAAACTCGTGGATCTATTACCACCTCGGCCTTCTCTTCCTCGAACAGCGAAACTACGACCTCGCTATCGATAACTTCAAGGCGACTATCGCCGGTAATATAAGTCCGGCGTGGCTCGAGGTCTGGGCGAATATCAAGATGGGCAACGCCTACGACGCCAAGGGTGATAGAGTCCGCGCGACGGCCGCCTACGGCCGTGCGGAAAAGCTCGGCGATGACTACGACAACGCCCAGGACGCCGTGAAAAAATACCAGGCAAATCCCTACGATCCACGTGCGGATAAAACGACAGCGGTTAGATAGATAGTGTCGCAGGTAGAAAGCAAGAGGCTGTCCGATAAGGGCAGCCTTTTTTTCATCGGTGATCAGACTGATGGGTCTATTTCACCTGAACTAACTCAAACATCGTCGTAGTACCACTCACTTCATTAGCGACAGCGATCATCGGAGTGCCGGTCGGACTGTCGTCTTCGGAGATGAAGTGGATACCTTCGGGGCCGAGGTCCTTCGCATCGGCGGAATCGATGGCCTTTGTGAAATCGCGGTTGTTGATGTACTGAACAAACTCCACCTCGTACGGATTCGTCACGTCATAAACCATTATGCCGCCGGTGCGTTCGAGGCCGATGAAGGCGTAGGTGCGGCCGAAGGCTTTGCCGATAGTGACGGCTTCGGGTTCAGGGCCTTTGTTGTCGCTGCGGCTGTCGAACGCGTTGTCGTCGTTGCTGGCGTTGAAGAAGAGGGGTGCCGCGGCGTAGGTGATCTGTTCCAAGGCGAATCCGCTATCGAAGATCTGTTCGCCGTCCGTCGTCCAGATACTGAATGATCGCCCGCCGAGCGTATAGAGTTCCTCGTACTCTGGATCGCCGTCAGTATTTCCCAAGGTTCGCGTGACATTCAGCCGGCCAAGGTTGTCATTATGTCGGAGGCCGGTCGTATTAGTACTGACATCCGAATATCCCTTCGCGGCAAAAGACGGCTGGTCGAGCGTGAGCGATCCGACGCGGGCTTCCTCGGCAAATCCCGGCCAGTCGCGTGCGTCGCCTTCGTTTGCTGTGATGAGGAACGTGTCGCTCTTGTACTTGTGAGCGGCGATCGAATCGGGCAGGTACATTCCGAATACCGGCCAGTTGCGGACGTTGTAGATGCCGTTGTTCGATGAACCTGCAACGTCGCGGTCGCTAGCGTCGAGCTTGAATTTCGGATCAGTGTAGTCTTTGAAGCCAAGCCCATGAATCGCGGTAAACGTTGCCGTTCGAATGTCGAGAACCGCGATGGCATTGTTTTCTTGCAACGTTACATAAGCGGTCTTCGAGTTATGATCGACGGCGATGTACTCGGGTTCGATGTCCTGAGCGACCGTCGCTCCCGGGCCGTAGATCCGGACGCTCGAATCGAGATCTTCATCAGCAAAATCTTCGAATGTCGCCTGTTTCGCGGTCGCGTTGGCCACGCCGTTTCGCAGATCTACAACCGTCACCGAACCTTCCGGATCTACCGAGTCTGCCTGGCCGTAGCTGTTGGGCTCGCCTTCGTTTGCTGAGAGTGCGAACTCACAATTCGGGGTAAAGGTGATCATATCGGGGAGTGCTCCGGCTTCGACGCTCTTCAAAAAGTTACCTGCCGTGTCGAAAAACACGATCAAGCCATCGTCGGTCTTCACGTCGGCTTGTACAGCCGCTGCGACAACCCCATTACAGACATCGACACTGTTTGCCTGATCTCCGTATGCCGCGATATCGATTGCCGGCAGATTCGCAACCGGATCTGCCGGATTAGAAATGTCCAAGATATCGATCGACGAATCTTCCGCGTTGATAACGAATAGCCGCTGCGTCGCCGGATCGTGCGCGACTATCTCGGCCGCTGAACGTGCAAACGCACCGTGATCATAGCTCCCAAGGATCCGCAGTTTGACCGAAGGCTTGGCGGCGAATACTGCGGATGAACAAACGAACGAAGCAAGCAGGACGGCGGAAACCGTTCGGGCCGCAGACGAGATCTTCATACAAACACACTCCTGTTGTTGCGCAATTGGATTGATAGGCGAAACGGAAATGTTACAAGCCGAATGTTTCCAGAGTATTAACAGGCTATGAACTTCATGCAACAACTTCTGGTAAGTTCTTTGATTCGATTCATTTCGCGACGGTGATTTTGATTCATTTGAATCAAGATCTAAGACTTAGACGAACTTTCAACAACTTAGCGGCGGTCCGTAAGTAGTTTGTTT
>JBEBGW010000038.1:0-18655 GCA_040081025.1 Pyrinomonadaceae bacterium
TCTACGGAGCGCCCTCAACGGCGCATCGGAGGAGCGGCCGGAACTTGCCGCGAGTGCCATTCCACTCGAGGTCGTCATCTCGCCGCTGTCGGTGCGCGAGCAGAGCCGCACCAGCACCTGGTACAGCGCCCACATCGACGTACCCAGAATGGCGAGCCCCATGCGCCAGTCGACGGATCTGCGCCGCGTTCGCACGGCTGTGGGTTCGCCGGACAGCATCACGGCCTCTGCGGTTTCTGCCCGCGACGAGATCGGGCGTGCGATAGCGGCGAGGATCCGCGAAACCAGCACGGCCGCCGAGTTGGCGGTTGTCACAGAAGAAGTTTTGCCCGAGATCGAAAAATTTCTAGAATCACCAGATGAAAAACGCCTTCGCAGGATGCGGGCAGGGACGATCTTGTCGTCAATTGGGATCGGGACCGCCATCGCGATCTCGCTCGTCAGTCTGGTGATGAAAGACAACGGTGTGATCTTTCTCGCTGGACTCGGCCTCGTCGCATTTTTCATCGGCTTGGGGTTTATTTTAAATGGCATGTTTCTGACGGTTCCGAAAGGGAACGTGCTCGATAGATCGCCCGACGCCGACAGCCAACGCGAACTCGACGCCGCCGAGTACATCAAGCCCGAACTACCCCAGCCGACGGCACAAAGTCTTGTGTCTTCGGTTACCGAACATACGACAAAGAATCTTGAAAAAGAATCTAACTGACCGGCACGATGCGCATGATCCGATCGTCATCGGCAGCCGGTGAACCGCGGCCGTCGCGGTTTGAGGTTGAGAAGTAGATGAAGCCGTCCGGGCCTTGACCTATCTCGCGGATCCGGCCAAGGTTTCCGCTGAGCAGATCTTCCTGGCTGACGACCTTGCGGCCGTCCAGAATTACACGAACAATTCGAGCGCCTCGCAGACACCCGAGGAAGAAATTCCCCTTAAATTGCGGAAGCTTGTCGCCATTGTAGAATGCACCGCTCGCCGGTGCGCACGCGGGCGAATATTCGAGCAGCGGAGCTTGGAGGCCCGCCTGCGTCGTCTTTCCGTAGATCGTCGGCCAGCCGTAATTCTTGCCCGCTTCGACTATGTTCACTTCATCGGCACCGCCCCCGCGTCCCTCAAACTGGCTCGGGCCGTGCTCGGTTTGGAACATTAAACCGCTGCCCGACTGCCACGCCAATCCTTGCGCGTTCCGATGCCCGGTCGTCCAGATCTCGGGACGATAGCCATCTTTGCCGACGAACGGATTGTCCTTTGGTACGGTACCGTCATCGTTCAGCCGGAGCGTTTTACCCGCGAGCGAATTGTTATTTTGCGCGAGATTCCAGTCGGTAGAGTCGCCGGTCGTAACGTAGAGTTTTCCGTCGGGGCCGAACCGTGCACGCGTACCGGCGTGATTCGGAGCACCGGGAATTCCTTCGATGATGTTCATTGGCTCCGTCAGTTTCCCTCCCGCGTATCTGTACCGCACAACTTTCACCTGCTTGCCGTCGGCTCGGTATGCGTAGGCGAGATATACAAATGAGTTAGCGGCAAAATTCGGATGCACGGAAACGTCCATCAAGCCGCTCTCGCTCGAGGGTTCGACGTCCGGCACGACGAATACCGGATCGGGTCGCAGCTTTCCTTTCTCAAGCAGCCGCACACGGCCGGGTCGCTCTGTGAACAACATATCGCCACTCGGCATCCAGGCGAACGCCCACGGGACTTCGAGGCCTGTGGCGACCGATTCGACCTTAAACTTCGCTCCGTCAGCCGTCGTAAATTCCGAATCGATCCCGCCGGTCGGCTCCGCATTCGCACAGCCAATAGCGGTGACCATCGAGACAAACGTCAGCATCCCAAGAATTCGTTTCATAGCTTTAGGATATACGATTCCGCGATGGGCTCGAATGTTTACCACGATTTGCTATCTTATCCACAATGGCCGAACAACGTGTTTTGAGATGGGGAATTATCGGCGCCGGCGATATCGTGCGAAAGCGCGTTGCACCGGCGATCAACGACTTGTCGAACTGCGAACTGACCGCGATCGCTCGTGCGAACGCTGACAAGGCTGAAGAGTTTGCACGCGAGTTCGGTGCGAAGCGATGGTATGCCGACTGGCGCGAGATGCTGGCGGATGAGGAGATCGATGCGGTTTACATCGCGACGCCGGTGTATCTACATGCTCCGCAGACGATCGCGGCGGCCGAAGCGGGCAAGCACGTACTCTGCGAAAAGCCGATGGCGATGAATGCTACCGAGTGCGACGCTATGATCGGAGCTTGCGAGGCGAACGGGGTGAAACTCGGGATCGCTTACTATCGACGGTTTTATCCGGTGCTCGCCCGTGTTCGCGAGCTGCTGGCCTTGGGCGAGATCGGGCGGCCGGTCGTCGCGCAGGTCAATTCGTTCGAGTACGTCGATATCGCGGCGGACGATCCGCGGCACTGGTTTTTGGAAAAGGCAAAGAACGGCGGCGGGCCGATGATGGACTTCGGCTGTCACCGGCTTGAAGTGCTGACGAACCTTTTCGGCAGTGTTAGGCGAATGTCATCGCTTACCGCGAACGTCGAGTGGAAGGATCGCGAGGTCGAAGATACTGCCGTGGCGACACTTGAGTTCGAGAACGGCCCAGCCGCGACTGTCACCGTTACCCACGGAGCGTTCGAATCGCAGGACACGCTTGACATCTACTGCACGGCGGGATCGATACACATCCCGGTGCTCAACCGCGGGGACATTCGGATCGTGTCTAAAGGCGGTGAACGAAGCGAATCGCATCCGAACGGGCCGAACACGGACGAGCCACTCATTGCGGACTTTGCGGATGCCGTTCTGAACGATAAAAAGCCGAGCGTCGGCGGCGAAACGGGCCGCGAGATCGCTCGGTTGATAGACGAGATATACGGAAATTAGTGGAGCTTGTCGATGGCGGACTTCATCCAGTCGTACGGCTTCTTGATAACGCTGAATGCCTTCGACTCGAACGAACGCTTCTTCCTCTCTGCGGCCTTAGGTGCGATGCTTGCCTGCATCGCGTCCTCCTGCCTCGATTCGACGACGACCGGGATTTCCTCGCGGTAGTCGATCTTTACCGGAACCTCGGTCCTGCCGATCCAAATTACCGTGTCTTGGAAGAGCGTTGCCGGAGCCGTTGCGGCGACGGTTGCTGTGTCGGGCTGCGCGATCCGATCGGTAGACCCAGAACCACGCCTGTTCGAACGCGATCCGCGAACGTCCCGCACTTCGAAGTTATCGTCGATCACCGCTTCGGTGCTGTCATCGATCGAGACGGGTTCGGATATCTGTTGCTCGTGAATTACGGGAACAGCGGCTGTGGGCCCGATGGCACGGGCGATCTCAGGAGAGTCCGGTTCGACGGCCATCATCCAGATGAATGCGACATCCAGCAGAACAATTAACGCAATTCCAGACAGCAATTTCCACATGACCAACCTCCCCTTGAAGAAAACCCTCGTATGTTAAACCGTGGACAAAGACTTTGAAGAGTATAACTCTTTTCGTTCCGATCTGCGCCAACAAATTTGCTTATGATTCCTGAAAATTTCGGATATGGCAGCGGATTGGCGTAAACTATAGCCCTACAGCAAAAAGTTTTCAGGGGAGCCGAACATGGCTGAGAGTTGTTTAACGACAAGACCCTAAAACCTGATGCGGATAATACCGACGAAGGGAGAAAAACGATGAAAGAACGGTTGTCAGACAATTCTGCTAACGATACACGCCTTCCAGCTTCGCAGAGAATTTACGTCGAATCGAACGGGCTTCGCGTCCCGTTTCGTGAGATATCTCTGTCGCCGTCCAAGGCAATGGACGGGACGCTTGAGGAGAATGCTCCGGTCCGCGTTTACGACACCAGCGGCCCATGGACCGACCAGACACAGAAGCACGATGTGCGCGACGGCTTGCCCCCGCATCGGCGCGATTGGATCGTCGCCCGGGGCGATGTCGAAGAATACGAAGGCCGCGAGATCGTTCCGCAGGACAATGGGTACCTGACCAAAGGTGCCGAAGAGATCGCACGCGTTAAAGACAGCGGAGCGCTCGAAGAATTCCCCGGTCTCAGACGCGCTCCGCTTAGAGCGAAGCCCGGGCACTGCGTCACGCAGATGTACTACGCACGGAAGGGCATCATCACGCCCGAGATGGAGTTCGTAGCGATCCGTGAAAATCTCGGCCGCGAACGGAACACGGACGCCCTCGTCCGCACGTCCGAAAAAAGCGACCGCTCTTCTCTTAACCATCAACACAAGGGCGACTCGTTCGGCGCCGCAATTCCGGAGTTCGTTACGCCTGAGTTCGTGCGCGACGAGGTTGCCCGCGGCCGTGCGATCATTCCGAACAACATCAACCACCCCGAATCCGAACCGATGGCGATCGGGCGGAACTTCCTGGTCAAGATCAACGCCAACATCGGCAACTCCGCGGTCGCATCGTCGATCGAGGAAGAGGTCGAAAAGATGCGCTGGTCGACGCTGTGGGGCGCCGATACGGTGATGGACCTTTCCACTGGCAAGAACATCCACGCGACCCGCGAATGGATCCTTCGCAACTCGCCGGTGCCGATCGGGACCGTGCCGATCTATCAGGCACTCGAGAAAGTTAACGGCAAAGCCGAGGATCTTACCTGGGAGATCTATCGCGATACGCTGATCGAACAGGCTGAGCAGGGCGTCGACTATTTCACGATCCACGCGGGTGTGCGGCTGCCGTATATTCCCATGACGGCGAAGCGGACGACCGGTATCGTCAGCCGTGGCGGTTCGATCATGGCGAAATGGTGTCTCGCGCATCACGAGGAAAGTTTTCTTTACACGCGTTTCCGAGAGATCTGCGAAATTATGCGGACGTATGATGTGGCGTTCTCCCTTGGAGATGGATTGCGCCCTGGATCCATCGCTGATGCGAACGACGAGGCGCAGTTTGCCGAGCTCGACACGCTCGGCGAGTTGACGAAGATCGCCTGGGAGATGGATTGTCAGACGATGATCGAAGGCCCAGGCCACGTGCCGATGCACCTGATCAAAGAGAACATGGACAAGCAGCTCGAGGTGTGCGGCGAGGCTCCGTTCTACACTCTCGGCCCGCTGACGACCGACATCGCTCCCGGTTACGACCACATCACGAGCGGGATCGGCGCGGCGATGATCGGCTGGTTCGGAACCGCGATGCTTTGTTATGTGACGCCTAAAGAACATTTAGGTCTACCAAACAAACAGGACGTGAAAGAAGGTGTGATCACATACAAACTAGCTGCTCACGCTGCTGATCTCGCTAAAGGCCATCCCGGTGCGCAGTATCGCGACAACGCGCTATCGAAAGCTCGATTCGAGTTTCGCTGGGAGGATCAGTTCAATCTCGGGCTCGACCCGGAAAAGGCGAAGGAGTTTCACGACGAAACGCTTCCTGCGGAAGGCGCCAAGCTCGCGCACTTCTGCTCAATGTGTGGGCCGCACTTCTGCTCGATGAAGATCACTCAAGACGTCCGCGAGTATGCCGCGACTCATGGAGTCGAACCGGAGAAAGCCCTTGCCGTCGGCATGGGCGAAAAGGCTAAGGAGTTTGTAGCGACCGGCTCCGAGATCTATCACGGAAACAAACCTGAAGGTGTTGACGATCACCACTAGTAAGAAGGCCGCGAGATTTCGCGGCCTTCTTTTTATCTGAACGCCGTCCCCTTCACCCAGCTCGGTCGCTGCATCTCACCGTTGCGGGCTTCGAGTGCGAATCCGGCATAGGTGTCGCAGTTGAAGATAGTTTGGTCTGGGCGGAGTTTCTGCATGCTCTCATCGGTCACCCAGCCCTTCGCGTGGTGGCCAACGTCATTTTGCTGCTCGACAAAATGCCGCATCTCGTGGATCAGGACGAACGCGGCGAAGTCGGGTATATTCGACGCGACCCACGCTCCTTCACGGATCTTGATCTTCCCGGCATTGTCGATTATGAAGAAGCCGCCGAGGCGGGCAAATGCAACACTGCTAATGCCTTCACCCTCGTCAGTCGTATCCAGCGTGCAGTAAAAGTCTGCCCGGTCGAGGACCTTCAGCATCTTTGAGTAAACGTCCTCGATCCGATTGAGGCTCTGTATATTGCCGGCAGTGCGGTAATGTTTTTCGACCAGGACGGTTCCAGGGCCACTCACCTTCGCGTCTTGTACTTTTTCGATCGCAGCTTGAACGCATGACCGCGTATGGGGTACGTGCCGCAGAAAATCGGCCAGCAGCCATCCGGTCGTGGCGAGGCTCGGCGGCAGATGCGGGGTTATGAACTTCTGGCGTTTTTCGTTGAGCCTCTTTATGGTTTGTTTTCCTGGGTCGATCCGTCCGTCAGCACCCGACCAGCCAAATTGTTTCATTTGGAAGTCGCGTATCGCCTTGATAGTCTTTGGACCGCACAGGCCATCTATCTTTAACTGCGGACTCGGCCCGCCATCGATTGGTGCGACCTGATCAAGGCCGTATTGAATGTTGAAAACGTCGTTTGCTTGATTCGCCCCGCCCTGGCCGACCGACCTTTCAATCTTTATGTCCTCCTGGCCGGGCCGACGCTGATCGACCACGGCCGGCGATCCGCTGAACGACTTTGCGGGCGCGACGGTACAATTGCCGTCATCCATCATGTGAGCACATTGTCCTGCCATATTTCCGATCAACTCCTAATTTTCATTGACGCCGAGGCGACCCCTTTTTGCATTCGAGAACGCTGTTGACGATGATAAACTTGACCCGAACAGCGAAACGCTACCCGTTCGGGTAGTATTTCCATTGCAGACGTACGATTTATGAAGCCTTTGGAAGGGAAGCGAATACTCGTTACCGGCGGGACCGGATCGCTCGGGCAGACGCTCGTGCGGCGGCTGTTGTCGGGCGAAATGGGCCGGCCGGCACAGATCACAGTATTCTCTCGCGACGAAGCCAAACAGCATTACATGCGGCTTGATTATCTGCACAAGGAAGCCGCCACCGACGACGTTATCTATCAGAATTCGCAGGACTTGCTGAATTTTCGGATCGGCGATGTGCGCGACTATTCGGCGGTGGTAGCGGCGATGCGGCAGGCGGATGTCGTCTTCAATGCCGCGGCACTCAAGCAGGTTCCGTCGTGCGAATATTTCCCATACGAGGCCGTCCAGACCAATATCGACGGGGCCCAGAACATCGTCCGAGCGATTCGCGAAAATCGCTTGCCAGTGGAGTTGGTCGTCGGTATCTCGACCGATAAGGCTTGCAAGCCGATCAACGTGATGGGCATGACGAAGGCCCTGCAGGAACGCATCTTTATCGAGGCAAATCGCGATTGCACCGACACGCGGCTGATGTGCGTCCGCTACGGCAACGTCATCGCATCCCGCGGATCGATCGTGCCGCTATTCGTCGAGCAGATCCGCAACGGCAAGTCTCTGACGGTAACACTGCCTGAAATGACGCGATTTCTGCTTTCACTCGACAAGGCCGTCGATACGATATTTGCCGCGATCCGTACCGGCAACCGCGGTGAAACATACGTGCCCAAGGTCGCGTCCGCGAAGATGGTCGATGTGGCGAAAGCGTTGATGGGCGACAAGGATCTGCCGATCGTTTTCACTGGGATCCGCCCGGGCGAAAAGGTCCACGAGATAATGGTCAGCGAAGAAGAATGCTTCCGTACCGAGGAACGCGGCGAATTTTACGCGATCCTACCCGTTCTCCCCGAACTCCGCGTGCACAGTGAGGTCAACATCGCCCTGACCGAAGAATATTCGTCTAAAGACGGCAATCTCGCGGTCGAAGACCTGCGAACGCTGCTCGGCTCCGCGAGCGGCGAGATCGCCGCATATATGTCGGCCTAGGGCGAAACGGGAAGCGAAATAGGGTTTCGAAGGCCATTTTTTTACGGTCTTAGTGCCGTTTGGACCTCCAAACAAGCGTCATTTTGGATCAAAAATGAGCACAAATGAGAGTGGTTTTTCGCGAATGATCGCGGATTACCCCCATTTTTATTGTGCAGACTGTCCCATGTCCCAGCGTCCCAGCGCGCGCGCTGGTTTTGTAGCTGGCTCTCGTCCGAGGCCTGGACGACAATAAGTTGTCAAAGAACACCCACGCTTAGGCTAGGGCGGACGATGAGACTACCATTCGCGCCACGCACTGTCAATAGTTTTATGGACGCAACGCAATAACTTTCTCAGCCAGGCAAGCAGGGCTAAAGCCCGCGTGATAAACTAACCCCCGTGACACCAGAGCTAACCGCTGATTCACCCGGCGAGGCATCAAAACAAGTTCCATCCACCGCCGGGATGACCACGAAGGTCGTCAAGGGCTCGATGTGGACACTCGGCGGCTCGGTCGCGCCCCTGGCGGTTTCGTTTATTTCAACGCCGTTTATTATTCGCTTTCTGGGCACGGAGAGCTACGGGGTTCTGTTGCTTGTCGGGTTGATCCCAACATATTTCGCCTTCGCCGATTTCGGAATGGGCGTGGCCTCGACCAAATTCGCCAGCGAGGCATACGGTCAAGGCGACGAAAAGAAAGAAGCTGAGATCGTCTGGACCGCCACCGCGATCGCCGCCATCTCGGCACTTGTAGTCGCCGTCCCGATCTTCCTGTTTTCCTCCCAGATCGTCGCGGCGCTAAACGTCCCCGACCATCTCCTATCCCAGGCCAGCTTCGCCCTTAAGATAACCTCAGGTTCATTCTTTCTCGGCATTCTCTCCTCCGTCTTAAATTCGCCGATGCTAGCACGCCTGCGAATGGACCTGAACATGCTGACATCAGCTGTTCCAAAGATCCTCCTCGCCGTCGTCACGCCCTTCATCCTCTACTTCGGCGGCGGGCTGGTCGAAGCCGTCTCCTGGGCATTCATTGTCGGCTTCGGCATCGTCTCGGTAGTCATCTATTTCTCCGCTCGCCTTTTACCTCGACTCGCATCCATCACCCTAAACCGCGCCTACATCCGGCCGCTCGTCAAGTTCGGCGGTGGGCTCGTCCTGGGTAGCTTGGCTGCGATGCTTTTGGTTAACTTTGAGAAACTCGCGCTCACACAGATGATTTCAGTCTCGTCCCTTGCGCACTATTCGGTTGCCTTCACGCTGGCTAATGTTGCCATGTTATTTTCGGCGTCAATGACTCAATCTCTCGTACCCGCCTTCTCACAATTGCTAGACCCTGCTAAGAAAGCCGCGCTCAATTCTCTGTATGAAGCGACCATAAGGATGTGTATTGTATGGGTATTCCCGTTTACCCTACTCTTACTGGTGTTTGCTGGTCCTTTTTTTCATTTTTGGGCGGGCGAAGAGTTTGGTCGAGAGAGTACACTTCCATTTCATATCTTGCTTATCGGGGTCGGCTTCAATCTTCTTGCCTTCATACAACACAGTCTGATCACGTCTAGTGGAAGAACAGGACTTATAGCGCTCATTTATTGGGTCGAGTTATTCTTCTATGTTTTCATCTCCGTTGCCTTGATTTATCAGTTTGGAATTGCTGGAGCGGCTGCCGCATGGTCTATTAGGGTGGCTGCCGATGCGATCGTCTTTATGTACTTAGGTCGCAACCTATTAGGAATGTCATTCGAATTTAGGAGTCAGCTCAGAAGTTTTGCCCTTCCCGCTATCGTGCTCATAGTTGTGGGCCTCCTTACTATGCTTCGAAGCAATGGGCTTCTATTTGATTTTTTGCTGGCGGCGATCGGCACTTTATTGTATTCCATTCTGGTTTGGAGACTTTATCTTCGTTCGTCGGAGAAAGATTGGATACGGTCTCGAGTAGGTTTGCGCGTATAGCTGGACAACAGGATTCAATGCTAATAAAACTAAAGCAAACTCTCCTTTGGCTCAGAACTAACGTCTATCTGAAGCAATATGAAGATCGCCTTTGCGACCAAATCTCAAAAGGCGGCGATTCGTTTATTGAAAGACCAACTCTTCTAATTGAAGGTCCGAAATACGTAGAGATCGGCAACAAAAGTTCGGTCGGGAGAAATGCCTGGCTTGCTTGTTATGATCAATTTCATGAGCAGAGGTTTCAGCCTCGGTTGAGAATCGGCAACAATGTTCGGATCGGAAACTATTCGTGCATTACCGTAGTCGAAGAGGTCACAATTGGCGACGGATGCTTGTTCAGCGAGTACGTCTATATTTCCGATCACTCCCATGATTTTGATCCGACAAACCCGGAGCCGCTCGTCAATCATCCCTTAAAATCCCTTGGCAGGGTCACGATCGGCAAAAACACCTTTATCGGAATGCGCGCGTCGATTATGCCCGGTGTTTCCATCGGAGATCACTCTGTTGTCGGAGCGGGTTCGGTAGTGACGAGGTCTTTCCCTTCCTACTCAATGATCGCTGGATCGCCCGCCCGACTTATTAAGGAGTTTTCTCTGGAAAGGAACGAATGGGTCCAAGTGCGAAGTTAATCGCCAAGGATCAGAACTTAAGAAACTATTAAATGGGCTTGAGCAGATTTGCAAAAAAACATCTGGATTTTCACCGAGTGTGGAGCAAAGCCGGCGTGGCGAAGCCGGACTACTTTCGAATTCTCCGCCTCCCCGGAGGCTACCTTCAGACTATAACGGTTGAGTTTCGTGGTTATCCGACCTATTTTGCGTCACCTTATTGGTTTCTGCATAGTGTTCGCGAGATCTTCGTTGACGAAGTTTATCGGTACAATCCGTCGGGTAGCTCACCCGTTATCATCGACTGCGGTGCGAACATCGGACTTAGCGTCGTTTACTTCAAAGAACTTTGTCCAGGGGCCAAAATTGTCGCCTTTGAGCCGGATCCGGCGGTGTTTGATCTCCTCAAGAAGAATGTTCTTGAGCGCAGCTATACCGACGTCGAACTCGTCAACGAAGCGGTATGGGTCGACAATTCGATTCTAAATTTTTCTGCAGAAGGAGCATTGGGCGGGAAAGTTTCCGACGACAAGTCCAAAAGCGAGCTAATAGCTGTTCAAGGGAAGCGACTTCGTGATGTGCTAGATCGGGATATAGATTTCCTCAAACTCGACATTGAGGGCGCCGAGTATGCGGTCCTTGAAGACTGTAAAGACCTGCTTGGGAATGTCAGAAATCTGTTTGTCGAGTATCATTGTGACCCCGACGAGGATCAACGCCTCCACAATATCTTGGATTGGATCGCTAACGCAGGATTTCGGTACTATGTGACCGAAGCGAGTCCTGCTCAAGCTCATCCTTTTATTTCGCGAAGGGCCGAGCCATTTGAGATGCAGCTCAATATATCATGCTATCGAAAGGACGGAGTCCCCGTCTTCGGACAGTAAACCCAGATGGTTCGCTCAAAAATTCTCTACAAATTGTCTGGTCTTGCGCTGCGCTCACACCGGTGGTTCCTTAGACTCGCGGAACGTCCAAAGGGATTTTCTCCCTACGTATTGCGAAGTAACGACAGGATACCTGATCTGAAGATAGTTCACGTAATTGGCAACTTCATCGTTGGAGGCAGCGCTCAACTTGTTGTCGATCTCATTGAAGGAGCTGGCGATACTTTCAGGCAAAGTGTCGTTGTTCCAAACCACCCTGAGCCTCTCCCCTATCAGGGACTGGATATTCAACAATTCCCGATCTCGCGATTGAAGGATCTCCACACATATCTTCGCCAAGAGAGCCCTGATATTGTCCACATTCACTACTTCATGCGGGATGCTGAGAAGTACGAAGAGTTGACACTATGGTATCGGGCGATCTTCGATATGTGCGCGGATCTTGATCTGAAGGTGATTCAAAACGTGAATGTGCCGACGACACCCGTAATCAGCCCGTCAGTTCGACATAATGTTTATGTTAGCGACTATGTCCTCGGGAATTTCAAACCTGAAGAAGGTCCGGCTGCAAGTGTTATTTATCCGGGCTCCGATCTCGACCACTTCACTTACAGTGAGATCGCTTCTGAAAGCAAAAACATCGGTATGGTCTATCGTCTGGAAAAGGACAAGCTTAGTGAAGACTCGATCGAAGTGTTCATCCGAGTTGCGCAGCTTAGTCCGGGCACCAGATGCTATATCGTCGGAGGTGGGTCGCTCCTACCCCACTTTAAGGAAAGAGTTCGTCAGGAAAACCTCGACGCGCAATTCGAATTTACGGGTTATGTAAGCTACAGCGAACTGCCCAGAATCTACACTCAGTTCTCAGTTTTCGTTGCTCCGATTCACGATGAGAGTTTTGGGCAAGTAACACCTTTTGCCATGGGAAGGGGCTTATGCGTCGCAGCATACGATACTGGAGCGTTGCCGGAGATTCTGGGCTCTCGCGACGCGATCGCTCCCGTTGGAGACGTTGAGGCACTGGCCGACCTTGTTATTGGGTTGCTTGGGGATCCTGATCGCCGAAGATCGATAGCTAAAGCCAACAGCGAACGGGCAAATAAACTGTTTACCCGAGAGTCTATGGTTACGGCTTACAAGGAACTCTATATGTCTCTATTGTTGGCAAACTAGGCTTATGCGGATTCTATTTGCTGACACAACCATCGGGGGCGATCTCATTGGGGGGGCGCAGACCTTTCTGGCCCGGGTGATGGGTGGACTTTTTTCGAGTGGGCATGAGGTTCATCTGCTCGCTGATGGCGAGGGTGAGGGGCGGATCAGGGATCTGGTTAAGGCGTCGGGGGCGGAGGTTCACTTTGGGTTGTGCGGTGGCGGCGAACTTGTCGACGATCTTTCGCCGGTGATAGCGGGCTGGATCAACGATCTGCGGCCGGACGTTTATGTTATATCGGTATCGCCCGATATTGGATGGACGGTTTCGCCGCACCTCGATCCGGGGATCGCGACGATGACGATCGGGCATAATGATGAGCGGACGTTTTACGATCCGGTGAGGCATTATGCGCCGTTTTTGACGCGGGCGATTGGGGTTAGCGATACCATATGCAGAAAGTATGTGGACGAATGCGGGATGGAGTCGGAGCGGGTCGAGTGGATACCGTATGGCGTCGAAACTCTGTCCAGGTTTAATGCAGTCGAACGTCGGGTAGCCGACAGACCAGGCGGCGAAGAACCTATTAGACTGGCCTATGTAGGCAGGTTTGAGAACACGCAAAAGCGGATCGCGGATATTGTCGCGATCGCCCGGCGGCTTGAGTCGGACGGAGTTTCATTCGAGTTCGACCTTGTGGGCGACGGCGAGGCGATGCCGGATGTCCGGGCGGCACTTTCCGGCCTTATCGAACAAGGAATTGTCCGCATCCACGGATGGGTGCCGTCCGACCGGGTCATTCAAAAATTGCGCGAGAGCGAAGTGTTCGTTCTCGCGTCCGCGTACGAAGGGTTCTGCATCTCCCTTATCGAATCGATGGCAAACGGCTGTGTTCCGGTTGTCACCGACATTGAAAGCGGCAACAAACAGCTTGTTGACGACGGTGTTAACGGCTTTATCGTTCCGGTTGGAGATGTAGATTCGTTTGTTGATAGAATTAAAGCTTTGGCTGCTGACCGAAACCGACTCAGTGAGATGCGGGAGCGGGCATGGTATACGGGTCGGGAATATAGCGTCGACCGGATGGTTGAGAGCTACGAGAGGTGTTTTGAGGCGTCTGTCGAAGACACTCGGATAAACCCGCGAACCCCGGATCCGAACTTTCCGTTGATGGAAAGCTGCCGATCGAAGTACCCGCTGTGGATAAGGCGGTTGAAAGCGAAAGCGAAGGCATTTGTAACGACTTAGGATGAAAATATTAGTAACAGGATCGAGCGGCCTCATTGGATCAGAGGCCGTGACTTTTTTTGACGAGCAGGGTCATGAGGTCCACGGGGTGGACAGCAATATGCGGGCGGTTTTCTTTGGTCCGCAGGGCGATACGACTTGGAATCGCGATCGTTTACTTTCGAAGACGAAGAATTTCAAACACTCGGACCAGACATCCGCGACCGCGAGGGTGTGCTTGAATTTTTCAAGCCTTCTTACTAGTGCTGGAATATCGAAAGTGAGATCGGCAGTGTAGCCCCAGTGTATTGACTATGAAAGCGGGAGCAGAACAGTACAATTGGGTTGAACAGATTTGTCCTATCTGTAACCTTAAGCCTACGGGGTTTGTTGGTAAACGGGGTGGAGCCTCGCACAGATCAAATATCGGCGTTGAAGCAGAGATATGGTCTTGCGGTGAGTGCGGCCTGATCTTTCCTGATCCGATGCCTATGCCGCGCGGTGGACTGAGCCAACATTACGACCTCGATGCCGATGACTATTTTTCAAACCACGATAAAGATGTAAGGCTTGGCGGCGCACGAAACATCGTCGTTGAAGCTGAAAGGCTTCTCGGCCGTAAGGGAAAACTGCTGGATGTTGGAGTTGGTCGCGGCGAGGTATTGTTTGCCGCACAGGAGCAAGGCTGGGACGTGTCCGGTATTGAGCCCTCAACTACATTCGCTGATTACGCTGAGGGCCACTCCGGAGCAAAGATCTGGCGCAAGCCCATTGAAGAGTGCGACTTACCTGAAGGCGAATACGACGTTGTGATCCTAGCCGCTGTACTCGAACATCTTTATCAGCCGGACACGGTTATCGAGAAACTGGCGAGGTCAATGACGAAGGGCGGCCTCCTGTTCGTCGATGTTCCAAACGAAAGAGGACTGTACTTTAGGGCGGGAAACGCATACCAGAAGATTCGAGGGCGTGATTGGTGCGTGAATCTTGCACCAACATTCTCACCGTTCCACGTATTTGGCTTTGGACCGAGATCTCTAAGAAAGCTTTTAAAAAAGCATGGGCTTGAACCTAAGGTGTGGACTGTTTATGGTGGGACGAGTCTAGTGCCGTCGAACAGTGGGATAGTTGGTACCATTGAAGGCCTTGCGGCAGGGATGATAACCAGGATCAGCGATCTTTGGGAGATGGGAACCTACATCGAGACCTGGGCCGAAAAGAAATAAGCTTGTCGAACATTTCTGTTGTAATCCCGACGTATAGCTACGGAAGGTTCATAGAAGTACCCGCTTTGGATGAGGCGTTTGAAGGCGAAAGCGAAAGGATTAGTAACTTTAGGAATGAAAATACTGGTAACAGGATCGAGCGGCTTGATCGGATCGGAGGCCGTGACTTTTTTCGACGAGCAGGGACACGAGGTCCACGGGGTGGACAGCAACATGCGGGCGGTTTTCTTTGGGCCGCAGGGCGATACGACGTGGAATCGCGACCGTTTGCTTTCGAAGACGAAGAACTTCAGACACTCGGATCTGGACATCCGTGACCGCGAAGGCGTTCTCGAGTTTTTCAAGGCCAACAAGTTCGATGCGATCGTTCATTGTGCCGCTCAGCCTTCGCACGACAAGGCGGCGGACATCGCATTGCTTGATTTCGATGTTAATGCTGTCGGTGCGGTCAATCTGCTTGAAGCAGCACGTCAGACTTGTCCCGAGTCACCTTTCGTTCACGTAAGCACGAACAAGGTGTACGGCGATTCGCCGAATGAGTTGCCGATGAACGAGCTCGAGACGCGTTGGGAATATGCGGATCCGAAGGACTGGAACGGTATCACCGAGGAGTGCCGCATCGACCGGACGCTTCATTCGTTGTTTGGTGCGTCCAAGACGGCGGGCGACGTGATGGCCCAAGAATACGGCCGCTATTTCAACATGCCGGTTGGCATCTTCCGAGGTGGTTGTTTGACTGGTCCGTCCCATTCGGGAGTAGAACTTCACGGATTTCTTTCTTATCTCGTCAAGCAGATCGTCACCGGCGGTAAATATACGATCTTCGGCTACAAGGGCAAGCAGGTCCGCGATCAGATCCATAGTTACGATGTCGTCCGGGCATTCGAAGAGTTTATCAAGGCTCCGCGGGCGGGCGAGGTATACAACCTCGGCGGCGGCCGTGACAACAGTGCCTCGATGATGGAATGCATCTCGATGGTCGAAGAAATGACAGGCAAGAAGCTGGATTCGACCTATTCGGACAAGAACCGTATCGGCGACCACATCTGCTACATCAGCGATCTTACGAAGCTGAAGTCGCACTACCCGAACTGGGGTATAACGAAGAGCCTTACGCAGATCTGCGAAGAGATCGTTGAAGCAGAGCAAGGCAAGGCAGCCGCGGCGGCATAGAAATGTATCAGAAAAAAGATCCAGACTTGCCGACTCTCACGGTCGTGACGCCGGCTTACAACCAAGGTGACTTCCTGCGTGACACCATCGAGAGTGTGTTGTCGCAAGATTACCCGAACATCGAATACGTCGTGCTGGATGACGGCTCGACCGACGATACCCCGAAGATCCTGGCCGAGTACGGTGACCGATTCGTCTGGGAAACTCAGCCAAACATGGGCCAGACGCCGACCATCAACAAGGGTTGGGCGATGACCTCCGGCGAGATCATAACGTGGCTGAATTCTGACGACACTTTCTATTCACCGACTTCCGTGAGCGAGGCGCTGCAGCATCTGATCGATGACCCGGAACTTGGGATCATTTTCGGCGATTCGATGTTTACCGAGGCTGACGGGACCGAACTCGAGCCATCGCGACCGATCAACGATTTCACGTATCGAGACATGGTGCTGAACTGTGAGAATTCGATCTCGCAGCCATCCGCGTTCATTCGCAGGACAATTGTCGATAAAGTTGGGGATCTCGATCCGAAGTACTACTACTTTATGGACTGGGATTTCTGGCTCCGCGCCGGGATCTATTTCCCCATTCGGCACGTCGAAGCGATTTGGTCGACTTATCGGCTGCATGCGGAGTCTAAGACCGTGGCGCAGGCTAAAAAGGCTGCTCCCGAGCTTGAGTATATGTATGAGAAATTTTTCGCTCGCGACGACATTCCGGCCGACATTCGAGCGACCGAAAGCGAAGCGATGATGAATATGTGCTTCACAAGCGGCGGATATTATCTGACGGGCGGTGACACGGAGAGCTCCTCGAGGATGGCTTCGAAAGCTTTTGAGTATCATCCCGCGGGAAAATATAAGGCGCGCAACCTTCACAAATACCTGTACTGCCGACTTGGAAACTCCACGATCTATCGGAAAAGCCGTGAGTTGATCCGCGGCCCGCAGCCCACCTACTAATGTCTGGCACGGTCTCAGTCGTTATCCCCACGTACAACTACGGGCAATTCATAGGCGAGGCCCTAGATAGCGCTCTGCGTCAAACGCTGGCTCCTGTCGAGGTCATTGTTGTTGATGACGGTTCGACGGACGACACCGAGCAGATTGTAGGGGAGTTCGCGAATCGAAGTGTTCGCTATATTCGTCAGGAGAATGCCGGTGTTTGTTCTGCGAGAAATCGCGGCGCGGCAGAATCGACGGGAGACCTCATCGCCTTCCTTGATGCCGACGACACATGGGAGCCGACAAAACTTGCAAAGCAGGCCGATCGCTTCGATGATCCGAATATCGGGCTCGTACACTGCGGTATGACCGAGTTCGACTCCGCTTCGGGTGAGATCGTGAAGATCCACAACGAAGGAGGTGAGTTGGGAGTAGCCGAGAATTTACTGCTCTGGGAAGGCCCGGTAATCGTTGGGCCCGGTGGAACGATCATGGTGGCTCGGAGGGTTTTCGATGCGATCGGAGGTTTTGATACGCGAATGAAGTGCGGCGAGGATTGGGATCTTTGTTATCGTATCGCACGCGAATACAAGGTTGCATTTGTTGCCGAGCCCCTTGTGAATTATCGGAGCCACGGGGCGGCGGCTCACCACAATATCGACAACATGGAGTGTGGAATGGCGATGTTCTACGAGAAGGCGTTCGATACCCAGGATCCCAATGTGCTCGCGCTGAAGGATAGAGCGTTGGGAAATTATCATAAGGTGATGTCGGGTTCGTACTTTAGGGCGGGCCGACTTGGAAAGTTTGCGTCGCACGCGGTCAGGAGTATCGCTCGTCGCCCCGCGAACATCAGCTATTTTCTAGGCTATCCATTACGGAGGTTGAGATAGCAAGGTCGCTTTATGTTTGCTACTTCGGCGTGAATGAGCCACTTGTTCAGACGCAGGTGATACCGTATTTGCGCGAGCTCGTGAAGGGCGGCCATGAGTTGACGCTCCTTACCTTCGAACCCGGTGACGTGGACGAGAAAGCGATTCGGGAAAGGCTCGCGGTTGACGGCGTCGATTGGCAGTGGCTCCGCTACCACAAACGACCATCGGTGCCCGCGACACTTTTTGATATCGCGAACGCCGCAAGATTCATTCGAACGCTGATGAAGAAGCTGCCGTTCGATATCCTTCACGCCCGCTCACATGTTCCGATGATGATGGCGGCACTGGCGCGAAAGGTCAGCACGCACAAGCCGAAGCTGCTCTTCGACATTCGGGGATTCATGCCTGAAGAGTATGTTGATGCCGGTGTCTGGCCCGAAGGTGGTGCCATCTATCGAAACGTGAAACGAGCGGAAGGCTGGCTAATGAAAGAAGCCGACGGATTTGTAATCCTTACTGAAAAGGCGCGGGAGATACTGGCCGATCAGACCGGTGCCCGACCCGTAGAGGTCATCCCGTGTTGTGTAGATCTCAAGCGTTTTGAAACGGCCAATGAAGTTTCGAGGCATCAAATTCGGTCCGAACTCGGGATCGGCGACCGATTCGCAATCGCTTACGTTGGGGCCTTTGGGGGATGGTACCTGACGGAAGAGACCGTCGATTTCCTTGCGGCGGCAAGGAACGAGTATCCGGACCTCTTCGCCCTGATCCTTTCCCAAAGTGACCCCGCTGTTATTC
>JBEBGW010000039.1:0-18652 GCA_040081025.1 Pyrinomonadaceae bacterium
AGCAAGGATGAGATCCTGCATTCGATCTTTGACCGGGCGATGGCGGATTTCATCGAGGAAGGCCGACGGGAGCTGGAGCCGGTCGACGATCCCGTAGACAAGCTGAAGACGATCGCAAGGCTTCACCTTGAACGTCTTAGTGCGGATCGCGATCTTGCGGTCGTTTTCCAGGTCGAGTTGCGCGGTTCGACAAAGTTCATGCAGGAATTCTCGGCGGCGGGGTTTGCTGAATACCTTGACATTATCAAACGCACGATCGAGCAAGGGCAGAAGGACGGCGTTTTTCGCAAAGATATGAAGCCGGTCGTGTGCGCCAAGATCCTATACGGAGCTCTCGACGAGATGGTGACGAACTGGATCTTGTCGGCGAACAAATATCCGCTTCCGCCGATGGCCGGCGAGGTGCTGAAGATCTTTCTCGGAGGCCTGCTGATCAATGCACGAGGCTGAGACGGCAACATTTGTGATACCCCGAAAGGACATCGGCCGCGGAACTCCGCTGCTGCCCGACGAGCCGCGAACACTCGGTGATCTTTTCAAATCCGCTGCCGCCAAGTTCGATCTGATCGACGCTTTGAACTACAAAAACGGCGGCGAATGGAAGCGGATCTCGTCGCGAACCTTCATCGAGCGAGCCGGGAACATCGCGCTCGGGCTGTATTCGCTCGGACTTCGAAAAGGCGATCGTGCCGCGATCCTTTCGGCGAACTCGCCTGAGTGGACACTCGCTGATGCCGGCTGCCAATTCACCGGGATCCTCGATGTTCCGATCTACACCACGCTCGCTCCGGCATCGATAAAGTACATCATCAACGATTCGCAGACTCGCGTCTTTTTCGTCGAGAACCGCGAGATGTATGAGCGGATCGCCGACGAGATCACGGAATGTTCGTCGATCGAGAAGTTCGTTTTCTTTGACTCGGCCGACGTCGATCTGCCGAACTCGATGTCGCTTTCGGAGCTTGAAGAGCTTGGCGCGCAGTCGTGCGAATCGCGACCCGAACTTCTGGGTTCGCTCTCTTCAGAAATTGATCCCGGCGACGTGGCGACGCTGATATATACGAGCGGAACGACTGGCGAACCGAAGGGCGTTATGCTGTCGCACAACAATATTATCTCGAACGTGATCGATTGCGGCGAGCGGTATTCTTTCAGCGATCACGACAAGCCGCTGTCCGTGCTGCCGCTCTCGCACATCTTCGAGCGATCGGCGATGTATCTCTATTTCTTCAACGGAATGTCGGTGCACTATGCCGAATCGGTCGAGAAGGTTCCGGACGATCTTCGTGAGGTGCGGCCGACCATCTTTATCGGCGTGCCGAGGATCTTTGAAAAGGTCTATGCGAAGGCGAAGTTGAAGGCTGCGCAGAGCGGCGGGCTTAAGGAGAGGATATTCGATTGGGCGATCGAAGTGGCGAAGGCTTTCGCCTTGAAGAACGAGAAGGATGAAGCGATCCCGCTAGGTCTGAAGCTAAAGCACGCCCTTGCCGATCGATTGGTTTACAGCAAGCTGCGTGAATTCTTTGGCGGACGCCTTAGATATTGCATTACGGGCGGCGCGGCGTTGCCGGACGAGATCTACCTGATCTTTATAGGCGCCGGCATCTCGATAATGCAGGGCTACGGGCTGACCGAAACCTCGCCGGTGATCACGTCTAACAACCCGATCGATATGAAACTCGGGACCGTCGGAAAGCCGATCCGAAATACGAAAGTGCGGATCGCGTCTGACGGTGAGATCGAAGCGAGCGGCCCGGGCGTGATGCTCGGTTACTACAACAAGGAGCAAGCGACGCGTGACACGTTCACCGACGACGGCTGGTTCCGGACGGGTGATATTGGAGAGATCGATAGCGACGGATTCCTAAAGATCACAGATCGCAAGAAGGAACTTTTCAAGACATCGGGCGGCAAATACATCGCACCGTCGCCGATCGAACAGATGATCCGGTCGTCGCGATTCGTCAATCAAGTTGCGCTCATTGGTAACGAGCGCAAGTTTGCGGCTGCGTTGATCGTACCGAACTTCGAGATGCTGGATTCGTACGCGAAGCACAAAGGCTTGAAGCAGATGTCGCCTGCGGAATACTGCAGCGACCCGAAGATCCTCGACCTGTTTGAGCGACAGGTAGCTGGGGTGACCGAGGGTCTCGCAAAGTATGAGACCGTGAAGAAGATCGCGTTGCTCGAGAACGAACTTTCAGTCGATGGCGGCGAGCTGACGCCGACGATGAAGATGAAGCGACGCGTGATCGACACCAAATACAGACAAATCATCGACCGCATCTACGCCGATGCCGAAAATGAAAAGCCCGCCGAGTGATCAGCGGGCTTTTGAATCTCTCTAGAAGTAACTAGATCGGCCGGATCGGAATCCTGTTCGGCAATCCAGTCGCAAACTCAAGGACGTAATCAATGAACTTCTTAGGCGCTTTTCCGACTTCTACAATATCCATCGGCTGAAGCATGATGTCCTTCTGAAGGCCCTTCCGGATCTCATCGTAATTGATCGCTAAGACTTCCGGCTCTGGTGCTCCAGCTTTCTGGCGATAGACTTTCACACTTTTAGTCTTTGCTTCGCGATTAACGCCAGCCGCCATCGCGATCGCCTGTGTGAGCGGCAGCCCGCCGTCAGGAAGCACAAACTCACCCGGTCTCATTACTTCTCCGATCACATAAACTGGTGAAGCCTTTTGAACGACAATAATGTCGCCAGCGAGAATTTCAGGATTTGCTTGTTGATTTCCCTTTCGGAGCTCGGTCAAGCTGAACTGACGCATCGGTACATTCGTGCTGGCTTCATTCGAAGCCGTCCATCGGTTTGGATCGTCCGGAGTCGAACATACCGGACCAAGCGTACGGAATACCTGAACAACACCTCCGCTCTTCTCCGATTCGCCGCCCGCGTAAGAGATCAATTCGAGAAGCTGAACGCGGCGCGTGAGTTGAAACTTCTGCTGCTCTTTTACTTCGCCGAAGAGGCTGACCGGGGGACGGCTGTCGCGTTTCGTTACGCGCAGGCTAAGCTGGGGATTCTTGAGGTATTTTGCCAGCAGTTTCGTTACTTCCGTCCGAAGCTCGCTTTCGGTTCGGCACCTTGCGTTCACGGGCTTATCAAAGAACGGAACCTCAATATGTCCGTTCTCATCTACTGTGGAGACAAAATCGAATTGAGCCTCGCCGAGAACCTTGCCGGTTATCTCGTCACCAGGTCCGACGACGTAGCCCTTGGCGGAATCCGTTGTTGGGGCCTGGGCGAAAACCGATGTACCGATCGCGGCAAGAACAGTAATGAGAGCAAAAATCCTAGAGCGCACCATAAACACCTCTAAATGCGGAAATGAGAGCATATCCCATAAATTCTTTAGATTCAATCTTTTCCTGAATCGGTTGCCGTAGAATTCGGATCCCGGGATGTGACCATGCGACGCCCGGTTTTGATATAATGAAAGGCCTCGATCCCCAGACAGAACCTATTCGAGCCGGAGAGGGTGGTATAGATACTGATCACAAAGCTTTAGGAGAGCGTTTCTGGTTTCTCAGACGGCCGGTACTGTTCATCGCGGACGTCGCGGTGCTTACGGCTGCGTTCTTCATCGCCTATTTCCCCGCGATCAACATAAGGCTCGACGCCTTCGTGCTTGAATCCGTTCTCACGCAGGTCTCGTTCGTCGTTTTCGTTCAGATATCCACGCTCTTCCTGCTCGGAGCCTATTCGATCATCTGGCGCTATATAAGTATCGGTGATGTAAAGGTCTTTGCCTACGCTGCGCTGGTCTCCGGCGGTATCTTGCTGTCACTGCGATTTCTCCTTAACTTCACGACATACAACATCTGGCAGGTTCCGATCTCTGTGATCGCGATCGACACCATTCTCGGATTCGGCGGGCTCCTTGGATTGAGAGTACTCAGGCGATTCTTGTATGAACTGGGCGCACGCAAACCGGGCGAGCACCGGCGCATACTGAAAAAGAAACGGGCTCTATTGGTTGGAGCTGGGCGAACAGGTGCGACACTGGCACGCGAGATCGCTGGCCGTGGTGACTCTGAACTTGAGATATGGGGATTTGTCGACGACGATCCGCGTTGGAAGGGTGGCCGCGTGAGCGGATTCAAGGTCCTTGGCGGAACGGATGACCTACCACGGTTCGTCGACGACATCGGCGTCGAAGAGGTAGTGATCACGCTCGACGACGCCCGCGGCAAAGAGATCCGCCGGATCGTCGATCTTTGCGCGGATCTGGGAGTTAAGACACAAATCGTGCCGAGTCTCGACGAACTCGCACGCGGCAAGGTAGCGATCAGCCGTCTTCGCGACGTACAGATCGACGACATTCTTGGGCGTGAACCAGTCGTGCTCGATACCGCGAATCTTGCAGGACTTCTTTCGGGGAAGACGGTCCTGGTGACGGGAGCCGGCGGTTCTATTGGGTCGGAGTTGGTACGGCAGATCGCGAGTTTCAAGCCGAAGTCGTTGCTGCTGGTTGAACGCGCGGAATATGCGATGTTCGAGGTCACGAACGAGCTATACGAAGGTGATCTCTCAAACGCGATCATCCCGCTCATCGCTGATGTTTGCGATCTTGATCGGGTCAGACAGATATTTGCCGATTACCGCCCCGATGTCGTGTTCCACGCGGCCGCGCACAAGCACGTCTCTTTGATGGAAGGCAACGTTGCCGAGGCGGTGAAGAACAATGCCTTTGCGACGAGCGATCTTGGGCGGATCGCTGGCGAAAGCGGGGCCACACATTTCGTGCTGATATCGACGGACAAGGCTGTGAATCCTACTTCTGTGATGGGGGCGAGCAAGCGTTTGGCCGAGATCGCAGTTCAGGAACTGAATCGCCGTTACGAGACAAAGTTTGTTGCGGTGCGATTCGGAAATGTACTTGGCTCTGCGGGGTCAGTGGTTCCGATCTTCAAGCAACAGATCCGAAAAGGCGGACCGGTAAAAGTCACGGACGCCGAGATGACCCGCTACTTTATGACCATCCCAGAGGCGAGCCAGCTGGTTCTCCAGGCAGCGGCAATTGGTACGGGTGGCGAGATCTTCGTTCTGGATATGGGCGAGCCGGTCAAGATCCTTGATCTCGCGAAGGATATGATCCGGCTATCCGGATTGATACCTTTCGAGGACGTGGACATAGTTTTCACCGGAGTCAGACAGGGCGAGAAGCTTTTCGAAGAATTGGAAATGACTGGCGAGGATCTCGAGAAGACGAGGCATCCGAAGATCTTTATTGGCAAGATCGCGACGTTTTCGACGGACGAGGTCGGGCAGATGTTCTCTGCTTTTCGCCGTGCTGTTGAGGCGAACGACGAGATAAAGATCCGCTCGCTGTTCAATCAAATGCTTGCTGAGGCGAGCATCACATCGGGCGAGCACGATCTTTCAGACCTCACTCTCGTGGAAGAGGAGAAGTTTTTCGCACAACAGGCAGCTCTCGGATCGGTCGCAAAATAGAAAATCATGTCATTCGCACAGGCGTCTAAAAATCGGATCTCGGCGAAGGCCGCATCGTTTACCGAATCGGTCATCCGCGAGATGAGCCGCGAGGCCGTGAAATACGGCGCGGTAAATCTCGGTCAGGGTTTCCCGGATTGGGCGGCACCAGAGGATATCAAGCAGAAGGCCCAGGAAGCGATCGCGAACGACCACAATCAGTATGCGGTGACCTGGGGCGTGAAGGGATTTCGCGATGCGATCGCCGCGAAGACGAAATGGTTTCTCGGAATGGATGTCGACCCCGAGAGCGAGATAACGGTTACGTGCGGTTCGACTGAAGGGATGATCGCGGCGGCATTGGCGACGATCAACCCGGGCGAGGAAGTCGTCGTTTTCGATCCTTACTACGAGAACTACATGCCCGACACGATCATCTCGGGCGCCGAGCCGAAGTTCGTTCCGCTTTATCTGCGTGAGTCGGGATTCGAGTTTGATCGCGACGAGCTGCGCGCCGCTTTCAGCGAACGTACCAAGGCGATCATCATCTGCAATCCGAATAATCCGACGGGAAAGGTCTACACTCGCGAGGAACTCGAATTCATCGCCGAGCTTTGCAAAGAGTTTGACGCGTTGTGCTTTACCGACGAGATCTACGAGCACATTCTTTACGACAACGACGGCGTGAAACGCGAGCACGTTTGCATGGCGACGCTTCCGGGAATGCGGGAGCGGACGGTCGTGGTGAATTCGCTTTCAAAGACTTATTCGGTAACCGGTTGGAGAGTTGGTTATTGCATCGCTCCGCCGGATATCAATGGAGCTATCCGCAAAGTGCACGACTTTCTAACCGTCGGCGCCGCCAATCCGTTGCAGCACGCAGGTGCCTACGCGATGTCGCTGCCGCCGAGTTACTACGATCATCTGCAAACCGAATATCAACGAAAGCGTGACATGATAGTGCCTGCGTTGAACGATGCGGGGTTGAAGTGCGTGAGTCCCGAAGGCGCCTATTACGTAATGGCCGATATCAGCGACTTCGGCTTTGAGAACGACGTTGAGTTTACGAAACACCTGATCCGCGAGATCGGCGTGGCTGTCGTTCCGGGTTCGTCGTTCTACAAAGACCGCTCGATGGGCTCACAGTTGGTAAGGTTCTGTTTCTGTAAGAAGGACGAGACGCTTGAAGCTGCGATCGAGAGGCTAGCGAAGCTTCGTTAGTGAGCGTAGAAGTAGAATTGAACTGCCTGGACTAGTCCGATCGCGAAGCCGAAACCGGCTCCGAATAGCTCGATCGTCCGAAGGTGTTCTTTTGCTACTGACATCACCAGCGCTTCCAGTTTCTCGACGGGATAGGTCTTTATCTTTTCACGGACGACTCCGCCTACGTCGAACTCCTTGATCGCCTCGGGCAGCTTTTCGCGGATCGCGTTGATGATCGTGTCCGCGAACGTTTCGCTCGCACTCACCAGTTTTTCTTCCTCGATCTTGTCCGACAATCTACCGATCGGCGCGGACAGTAGCTGTTCGATCTGACGCGACAGCATGTCGTTCACGAGCCGCGACGTATTCTCACTTGCGATGATCGAGAGCAGTCCTTTCGACAGCGTTGACTTCAGCTTCGCCTCGCTTTCCGGATGCACGGTTCGCAGGATCGAGTCGATGCTGTGCGGGCGTAGCTTCTCGAGCGTGTCGGTAACGTAAGCGGAGATGTTTTGCCTCATCTCCTCACCGCGGAGAAGTTTCACGAGCGACGACGAGACCTGATTCTTTAAGCGGTCGAGCTGTTCTGGATTAACTTTGCCGATAAGCTCCGGTAGCGGCTGCGACAGTGCGTTGTCAATCGTAGTATCGATGAAAGAGGTTGCCTCGGCGGCGAAGAAATCTCCTTTTAGAGTTTCTTCGATACGTCGCGGCAGACTGTCGTTGACGAGCGCGTCGACTTCGTCGAGCAGGTTGTCGCGTGAGACGAAGATCTTTTTGAAGAACGGCAGGTTTTCGTAATACTCGTGAACTTCCTTCTTTATCAATCCGCCGATCTGGTTGCGCGTACGCTCGGCCGCGGCGATCTCAGTTAGGTGGTGAGCGACCGGAGCGATCTGCTCATTCGCTTTTTCCTTCAACAAGGCGATGGCGTCGGGCGTGAACATCGCTCCGAGCGGGGTGTCGGTATTCGCGAGGTCGTCGATCCGGCGGCTGACGAAATCGTGGATGTTTTTTTCGAGTGTCGGGGATTCGATCGCGGCTTGAATACGTTCTTCGATAAAGCCTACGAGTCGCTCTAACGCTTCGTCATCGACAACTGAAGCTACGCGTTTCGAAAGCACTTCATCAACCCGACGTTCGACAAAGCTGCTGATCGCGGCCTGTGTATCTTCGTTCTTTAGGGTGCGTTCGATGTGATCAGCGACAGTGAATTGGAGTGACGTGATCGCGTCGAGCACCGGTCCTCGAAGGTTTGCAGGCAGCGTCTCAATGAGCGACGGATAGCTCTGCGCGAGCACGTCTTGCGTGTAGGAATCGATCACGCCACGGATCTTTGTACGCAAGAATTCCTTTTCGACGAGCTGCTCCATGATCGTCTCTTGCGAGACGAGTTCTTCACCGACCGCCTTGCCGATCGCGTTCGCCAATCGGTCGCGATGCCGAGGGATCATACCCTGAGGAAAGAGGGTTATTCCCAGAACCTTGAATGGCCGTCGTGGGCGAAACAGCATTCGGACTGCGAGCCATGCACCAGCATATCCGTGAATCGTAGCGAAACCGACAAGCAAACCCATCTGCACCCAGATGTTCTTAAACCAAGGTGCGAGAGCATTTGCTATGTCGTTGAAAAAATCCATTGATCGTTCTGGTTTCTTGATTTGTTTCACGGATTTCGTGGATAAAGATATCCGAAAATTTGTCCACGAAATTCACGAAGGAAGAAAAAGAAATCAGAATATTTGGAAGCCTTTCGAGCGGAGGCAGAATTCCGAAAAGTCTTTCACCCAATCATGCGAGACGCTGTAGTTCTTCCACTGATCGTCTTCGTCTTTATGTATCGTGCCGTCGTCGTGTTCGTCAGTGATGGTTCCGTCCGCGAACATACGTTTATTCGGGGCGAGCTTCGGTAGTACCTCGTTTTGGAGTTTATTGCCGATAAGATGAGCATCCTCTATGTCGACCTTTACACCCATTGCGTTGTATCCCATTTGCCGAACTTTACCCTCGCTAAGCACGTCCATTTCCTTGATCACCTCAAGGATCGCTTTCCAATTCCATACGTTCGCGTTGAATTCGAAGCCCTCCGAACTCATATCATGCAATGTGAAGCTCATGTTTCTATTAGTACACGAAACGCCTAGATTTCCCGAGACTTTGCCGGTCAAGTTTCTGTTCCGTTCTACTGATTACTATAATCGAGACTTCGGAGAGTAATCCAGATGGCGGAGTGGCATCTTAACGAACTTCGAAATGCGATCGAGCGATCCGGCTGGCGGTTGGTTGCCGAACATCCCGGTGATAACTACCGTATCTCCGCGAGTTGGAAGTTCAAACGCAGCGATAAAGAGCCCGCTTTATGGATCGACTTCGAGGGGCTTGATGATCTGCGGACGTTTCCTATTGAACAGAGCTACGGTTGTCATGCAAGGAACCGTGCTAGTGAGGGACTCTATTTTCGACGGAAGGGCAGCAGTGAATCTGTGAAGCGTGAGATTTGGCTTAGGGAGTTGAAGGCATTCGTTTCCTCTCTAAACGGTGCGGAATGAAGGTTGAGGTGCCAATCAGAATAGTCGTCTCCGATCCGCTCGCCGGTGTCGCGATGCTGGTGCAGGACGGAAAGGATAAACTCTTGCCTCCGGTAAAGTCTTCGGCCGCCGCGCATGTGTTTGAGTTTCCGATCAGTGTTGATCTGAGTGCTGGCTTGCCGAATTTTCTTGGCAGGTTTGCGCAAGGGCCGAAGGATGTTCGGTTCGTATACGTTAACTCGGGAACCTACGCGGGCACGTCTCATTCGTGCTGGGGTCGGCGAGCAAAGATCCCGCTGATGTCAATCACGCGGGAGCAGATCGAGAAAGCTGTCGCGGGTAACGCAGTGATCGAAACTAGCTTTCCTGGAGTCGGCAAGGACGGCGGGCCGACATGCGCTTCGGTAAAAGGCATCGAGTGGAAAGTGGTAAGCAGATGAACGTCAACGCGTACCTTGAACGGATCGGGTTGGAGAGGACGGAGGTTTCGGCCAACCTTGCATCTTTGCGTTTGCTACAGCGGTCACATCTGCTCACAGTTCCGTTCGAGAATCTTGATATCCATTGGAAGCGGCCGATCGTGCTTGACCTGGACCGGTTTTACGAGAAGATCGTGGAAGAGCGCCGCGGCGGGTTCTGCTATGAGCTGAATGGACTGTTCAATGAATTGCTTCGCGAACTTGGATTTCAGACCAGACTGATCTCCGCGCGAGTCTTCAACGGCACGTCGCACGGGCCGGAGTTCGACCATGCCGCGATCATTGTGACGATCGGTGAACACGAATATCTCGCCGATGTCGGTTTCGGTGATTTTACAGCCGAGCCGCTACGGTTCGTCCTAGATCTTGAACAGATCGATCAAAATGGAACCTTCGTGATCCGGCGGTTCGATGATGAATATCTAGAAGTCGCGAAACTGGATGGCGTGGCTTGGAAGAGCGAGTACATATTCAAGGACATTTCCCGTGATCTCACCGAATTCGCCCAAATGTGCGACTTTCAGCAATACTCGCCCGAATCGCACTTCACGAAAGGCAAGCTCTGCTCGATCATGACAGCGACGGGACGGAAAACCCTTACGGATTCGAAGTTCATCGTTACTGTCGCCGGCGAGAAAACTGATCGGCCGATCGCGAATGAGGCGGACTTCTATCGGGTTCTAAATGACGAGTTCGGGATAGAGCGGATACAATAAAGTTAATGGCCCAATCGATCTCATACGCCGACGCCGGCGTTTCAATAGACAACGCGAACCGTGCGGTTGCGAAGATCCGCGAGTACGCCCGCTCGACCTTTAACGAACGGACGCTGACTGAGATAGGCAGTTTTGGCGGAATGTTCGCAGGTGCCTTCCCGGATATGGCTGAGCCGATCCTCGTGGCTTCGGCTGACGGAGTCGGGACTAAGTTGAAGCTTGCGTTCGAAACTGGTATCCACAATACGGTAGGTGCGGATCTCGTAAATCACTGCGTCAACGACATTCTCGTCCAGGGTGCCCGGCCGTTATTCTTTTTGGACTACTTTGCGACCGGAAAGCTTGAGCCGGATGTGACCGCATCGGTCGTCGAGGGCATGGCGCGGGCTTGTCGGGAGAACGGATGCGTTCTTTTGGGTGGTGAAACTGCGGAAATGCCTGATTTCTACCCACCGGGTGAGTACGACCTCGCTGGGTTTATCGTTGGAGTGGTAGATAAGGCGAAGGTGATCGATGGAAAATCGATCGAACCGGGCGACGTGGTGCTCGGAATTCCATCAAACGGCCTTCAGACGAACGGATACTCTCTCGCACGGAAGCTTTTCTTTGAGATGGGTGGATACAAAGTAGATACATTTCTCGATGAGCTCGGCTCTAAGGTAGGTTAATCGTTGCTTGCGACCCACCAAAGCTTTCTTCCGCAGCTTGGACCCCTGCTCGATTCGGGCAAGATCAAGGGCCTCGCCCACATCACCGGCGGCGGATTCCTCGAAAACATCCCGCGAATTCTTCCCGAAGGTGTATCCGTCGAAATAAACCGCGGCTCGTGGCCGGAATTGCCTGTATTCGGCCTGATGCAGAAGCTCGGTAATGTTTCCGACAAGGAAATGTTCCGGACGTTCAATATGGGTATCGGAATGGTGGTTGTTTGTTCGGAAGCAAACTCCAGTGAAGTTATCGCTGCGATTAACGAAAGCAGACAAATTGGCATCGTAAATCCCGGTTCGAAAGAAGTGGTTATCTCCTAACTATGTCCTCAAGCCTTTTCGACGACGAAAGTAAAAAGGGCCCGAACTATACGATCGCGATAGTTGCGGTGCTGGCGTTTTTGGTTCTGGGTGCGGTCGGGTACGGGTTGTATTGGTATACGGCACCGATACCGCCTGATCCGGATATAGCGGCTTCGGCGGAAATTCGCGAGAGTATGGTATTTATGCTCGCCCAGCCTAGTTTTTCGGGTCAGGAATTTCGCGAGCAGTTGCTGGGCAAGGGCCGGATCGAGAAGTATCGTTGGCGGGACAAGGAGGCGTACTTTACGTTCCCTGAAACGGACGAGGCCGAGTTCCAGGCGTTTCTCGACAAGCACATCATCGATGCGAGCAAGGTTGATTTCGGGAAGACGGGAAACGGCATCGTCCAACTGGATGACTACAAACTCCGCATTCAGCCGTCCGCATCACGATTTTTCAAAACGACGACCGACAACTTCCGGCTTGATACGAAGCAGACGCTGACGTTTCCTTACAGTGGGTTCAATTACACGGCTAGTCTCGACGAGCTGCGCAATCTGGCGAACAGTTCACAGTTATACGGCGGGAAGATGATCACGAAGGCTCCGACTCGGACCAATGAGCCGCAGTATGTTTTCGCGAACCACGGAATAATGGTCGCAAAGCCGGGTGAGCCGACTTTGAAGCGGCTTGTCGATGAGCTTTTGAAAGGTGTTCCAGACAACCGTGAAGCCCGGATCCAGAGGCTGGTCGATTTCGTTTCGACCGAGATCGAATACAGCTATACCGAAGCGGTCGCGCCCAGCGAAAAGCTTAAACGCCCGAGTGAAACGCTGATGACGCGCAACGGCGACTGCAGCAACAAGACCATTTTGCTTGCATCGCTGCTCGAACAGATCGGCGAAGAATATCGGCTGCTATACTGCCCGCAGCACATCACCGTCGCCATCCCGCAAGGGGGCTTCGTCAATGAGAACGGACTCGACTTCACCTGGGACGGCAAGCCGTGGATGATCGCGGAAACGACGCTTGCTGGATTTCAGGTCGGGTTGACGCGCGTTCAGGAATTCACTCGGCTGACTAAGATCAATTACGTCCAGGACCCGAAACTTTCCGAGATCATATTCGACGCGAGCTCGTTCGACACGCTCAAGTTCTATTGATTTGAAAAGATAAATCTCAAACCCCGATTGTATGATTCCGGTTTGTTGCTTGCGTGGCCTTCACCCTCGATCACGCGGGACTCGAACGTGAGCCCTTTGTATGAGCGTTGCTTGATTACCTTGATGATGTCGAGCACAGGCTGCTCAAGGTCTTCTTCGCTGCCGACCGTTATGTAGAGCCGTTTCGCAAGATCCTTCCGCTTTTCGAAGAACTTCGCTTCCTGTTTGAAAACGTAGTTGTCGGCGTAGGGTACGTACGGGCTTGAAGCGATGTATCCGCGAAAAAGATCAGGCTCGGTAAACAGCGTCCACAGCGTGAACAGACCTCCAAGCGAACTTCCCGAAAGAACGCGGTTTGACGGATCGGCGCCGTAATTCTTTTCGATCATCGGAAAGACATCCTTTTTCAGGAACGAGAGAAATTTTGCGGAATCGCCTTGTCCGGGAAGATCGAGCGGAACGGGCGTCAAGTCCATTTCGCGCAGCTTGCCGTAGTCCGGATTCTCACCCGAATAAGTGATCCCGACAATGACCATATCGGGCACGAACTTATCGTATTTCAGTCCACCGAAAGCAGCTTCATAGAGCTTGAAATCCCACTGCCCGTCCATCCCGTATAGCACAGGTACGACCTTCCCGTCTTTGACCGAGTCGGGATTGGCCGGGCGGATGTAGATGTCATAGGTGCGTCCGGTGTCTTTAGAATGAAGCGTTCGCACATGCGAGCCGGCGATCGGAACCTGGGGAGGTTTTTTGGATTGAGCGCTTGCCTGCGACTGGCTGAAACAAACAACTGCTGCGGCAACGGCAAACGTGAATCCCGCGAAATGCTTCATCATGAATAGCTACTCCTCGAACAAATTCCCTAGATTAGACATCACAAACTGCGTGACGCAAAATTGGACAAGTTCATAGATGAAAATAGGCATCCTCATATCTGGCCGCGGGTCAAACATGGTGGCGTTGGTCGATGCGGTTGCGTCGGGCGAGATTCCCGACTCCGAAGTCGCCGTCGTCATCAGCGATCAACCGAATGCGGGCGGCTTGACGAGGGCGGCGGAGCGAGGTGTCGAGATTCTCGTAATCGAACGAGCAGGACGAAAACGTGCTGAGCACGATGCGGAGATCGTCGCGGCGTTGAAAGAACGAGGTGTTGGGCTTGTTTGCCTGGCAGGCTACATGCGGCTGCTGTCGTCGGGTTTTGTACGGGCGTTTCCGAACAGGATCGTCAACATCCACCCGAGCCTGCTTCCCAGCTTTCCGGGGTTAAATGTCCAGCAGCAGGCGATCGACCACGGAGTAAAGGTCTCAGGCTGTTCGGTTCATTTTGTTGACGAGGATCTCGACGCCGGCCCGATCATTTTGCAGAAAGCGGTTGAAATTAAAGACAACGACACGGCTGAAACTCTCGGGGCGAGGATCCTGGAGCAGGAGCACGGAGCCTATGTAGAAGCCGTTCGTCGCGTTGTCTCGGGACGGCTGTCGATCAACGGACGGCGGACCGGTTACGCTTCGGAATAAGTGAGAAGTGATAAGTAGTAAGTGATAGATCAGCTCTCGCCGTCTACCATCGATTCGAAGTGCAGTACCGTCAGGTCGCCGTTGGTGTCCATGAACTCCATAGTGTTGTCGCTGCGGTCGGAGTCGAGTTGGACGGCGATGCCGTGGACGCCGGTGATCTCGTCGGTGATCGGCGAATCGCCTGCGCTAGTTTTAACGGCTCGCCCAACGGTCACTTTGTCGCCGGAGATAGCGACAGTCCGAAACACGGCTTCTTCGTCCTCTTCCACGACACTGCCGCGGCTGAACGCTTCGAAACGGGCACGGCGGCCCTGGTTGCGGGTCGAGAAATCGGCGAGGTATTCGTTCCATTCGTCAGGGGCGATAATTTTCTTGTCCATGGTGCGGCTAGTATAACCTAAGCGAAACCCTGTAAAAATGCGCGTAAATCGTTCGATTTTGCTTTGACAGAGGTGGCGAATTTCTCGTAAACTCTAGGTTTTCACTTTCGAGTGAATTTCATGGAGAGCAATTATGCCGAAGAGAACGTTTCAACCGAACAATCGCAGACGCGCCAAAAAGCACGGCTTTCGCGCAAGGATGGCGACCAAGAACGGCCGGGCCGTCCTGAAGCGCCGCCGAGCCAAGGGCCGGAAGCGTCTGACGGTTCAGCACTATTAGAGAGTTTTGGACTACCGAAGGAAGCTCGGCTCGCTAAGCGCGCCGAGTTTCTTCGTGTTTATGAGCAAGGTTTTCGGATAGAAGGCCGTTTTATGACGGTCTTTCTTTTGCCTAACGATCGTGGACTTCAGAGAGTCGGGATCACAGCGACGAAGAAGGCGATAGGCAAAGCGCACGACCGGAACCGAGCCAAACGTCTTCTGCGAGAAGCGTTTCGGTTGAGCAAAGTCGAGTTGGATACGGTTTCGACGAAGTACGATTGGGTTTTGAATGCGCGGCGGAGCATTTTACGGGTAAAGCTCGACAAACCGCTCGCCGAGTTTCGCGAGATCGCGGCTAAGGTCGCGGTTGGAACCGGAGCGAGGCGCGAATCGTAAAGAATAATTGAACGAGAAGTTAGCCCTTACTGACGTGCGGGCTTCTGCCTCGGGTGGCAGAATGTTGGTACACGATGAAGTTTTTGGTTTTGGATCTGCTTGGCGTTTATAAAGCGGCTGTTTCGCCATTCTTTCCGCCTGCGTGCAGATTCGAGCCGACGTGCTCGGAATATACAAAGCAAGCCGTCGAAAAGTACGGTGCGTTGAAAGGAATCTGGATGGGTATCAAGCGGCTCTTGCGTTGCCAGCCTTTTTGTAAAGGCGGACACGATCCGGTTCGGTGATTTTAAGGAAGTAAGTGGAACAAAATAATCAGGGCCAGTCTCGTTTTCTGATCGCGGCGGTAGCGTCGATGGTCGTGCTTTTTGCCTGGTCGTACTTTTACTCGCCGACAAAACCCGCCGCGAACAACGCGAATACGGAAATTGCGGCTAACACCAACACATCGCAGCCGGCCCCGGCTCCGACCGCCGCGGTCCAGCAACCTGTTCAACAGCAGCCGGCTGAAACAGTAGCCGACGCGACTCCGAATCGAACAGTCACGATCAAATCGCCTTTATATGCGGTAAAGATCGATTCGAAAGGAGCACTCGCGACGAGCTGGATCATTCTTCGCAACAAATCTCCGAAGAATGATTACCCGATCTACGCGGATGGCTCGACTGCGACCGAGAACAAACCGCTCGAACTGATCTCGGCAAAGGCCGCAGAGCAACGCGAGTTTCCGTTCCGCCTCGAAACAGAAGATCAAGTGCTTAATGCCGACCTCAACGGCCGAAATTATCACATCTCCGAAGCGGAAGACACGATCACGCTCGCGGGCGGCGAAGAGAAATCGATCGAGCTGACGCTGACGCTGGATAAGGGCGTTACCGTGAAGAAGTCGTTCGTCTTCCGCGGTGACAGTTACATGGCAGACATCGGTGTCGATCTGAGACAGAACGGGCAGCCACTTCCGAACACGAAGCTCGCTATCGGTGCCAGCATCGGCGATCACGCGATCAATTTCCACAATACATACCACACGGAGTCTGAGGCAGTTGCGTCGGTCAATGGCGACATCACGCGTCATTGGGGTAACTATTCGTTCACCTACGACGCGAGCGGACGTTCGACGCTAAGCGACAGCGGTACGATCGATTGGGTCGGAATGAGTGATGCTTATTTCGCGATGGCAGCGATCCCGGCCACGCCGGTCCAGTCCACGGAGTATCGTGCGTCGAAGTATGACGTAAACATCGAACCGGTTTACGACAGCATTTTCAACTGGGTCCTTCGCAGTGCGAAGACGACCGAGACACGGCACCTTGTTACGGCGATGATGCCGGTCGCTACTGACGGCGCCGTCACGAAACTTTTCACGGGACCGAAAGACTACTTCTTACTCAGCGAGCTAAGCGGAGACTATTTATTCAGTGGCCCGAACGGAAATTTGAAAGCAGCTGACGGACGTTCGGTCTCGATCGTCAACTTGATCAACTTCAGCAACTATTGGTGGCTCCGTTGGCTAACGAGGCCACTGTCGATCCCGATCATTCACGCGCTGAATTTCTTTAACGGGATACTGCACAACTACGGCCTCGCGATCATCGTGTTCACGTTCCTGTTCTATTCGCTGCTGTTCCCGCTCAGGTGGAAGCAGTCAAAATCCTTCAAGAAGGCCGCGGGTAACGCGCCGAAAATGAAGGAGCTGCAGGACAAGATGAAGGACATGCAGAAGAAGGGTGTGCCAACCGACGACCCGCGGATGCGTGCGCTGCAGATGGATCAGCTTAAGCTGACGAAGGACGCGTTGCCGATCGGCGGGTGTTTGCCGATGCTGCTGCAGTTTCCGTTGCTGATCGCTTTCTACACGGCGATCACGATCGCGCTCGATGCCCGGCAGGCAACGTTCATGTGGCTGCCAGATCTTTCGGCTGCCGACCCATTTCATTTCCTCGAGTTTGCCTTCGCCGGTTCGATGATCCTGGCGATGAAGTTCACGCCGACCGCGGCGGCCGTGACGCCTGAACAGCAGATGCAGCAGAAGATGATGACCTATCTGATGCCGGCGATGATGCTGTGGGTGATGTGGACGGCTCCGGCAGGGCTGCTGATCTACTGGCTCTTCGGTAACGTCGTGAGTTTTGGCCAGCAGATGCTCATCAACCGGATGAACAAGCCCGAAGAACCGCCGACAGCGGTCGTCGACAACACTGTTCCGATGAACGCTAAGAAGGTGAAAGGAAAGGCGAAGTTAAGCGAATCTTGAAAGTTCAGAGTCAAGCTTTAGCTTGTCCTCAAAACTGCACGCTAAAGCGTGAACTCTAAACAGCTATGAACGTAACTTGTGACAACGCGAAGGAATTCTTGACCGGTCTGGTCTCGGACATGAAGTTCGAAATGACGGTTGACGCTGAGTGGACCGAAGAGGGCTGCCATCTCGATCTTCACGGCGAGGACGCCCATCTCGCGCGTTCCGAAAACGGCGAATTGCTCGATGCGTTCGAGGTCGTGTTGTTCCAGGTCTTCGGCCGCGAACTCGAACGCGAGCACCGCTTCGTCGTCGACGCCGACGGCTACCGCTCGACCCGCCGTAACGAACTCCAGGCGATGGCCCGCTTCGCCGCCGAACAGGTCCGCAAGAACGGCCGAGCCTTCACCTTCGGCGTACTCAACTCCACCGAGCGCCGCATCATCCACATGACGCTTCAGAAGGAAGAGGATCTGAACACGGAATCAGTCGGTATGGGCCGCGAACGACGGCTGCAGGTCAGCCTCAAGTAATTTCTAACCGCAGAGACACTGAGACGCAGAGGAAATCTCCTTTCTCTGCGTCTTTCGCGTCTCTGCGGTAAAGTAAACACGGATGTCAGACACTATCGCAGCACTTGCAACACCGACCGGCCGCAGCGGGATCGGTGTGATCCGGTTGAGCGGTGAAGGTAGCGTTGCGATTGCTACGGCGTTAACGGGTCGGGGCGAATTCTCACCGCGGCACTCACATCTGGAAAGCCTTACCGCTCCTTCGACCAACGAAGTCATTGACGAAGCAATTGTCACGTATTTCAAAGCGCCGAACTCGTTCACGGGTGAAGACGTAATCGAGATCAGTTGCCACGGTTCGCCGGTGTTGCTGCGGCAGGTGATCGACATTTGTCTGGCGCTGGGTGCGCGGATGGCGGAGCCGGGCGAATTTTCGCTGCGGGCGTTGGCGAACGGTCGGATGAACCTTGCCGAGGCGGAGGCGATCCGTGATCTGATCGACTCTCAGACGGTCGCGTCGGCGCGGCAGGCGGTTCGCCAGATGCGAGGAGAGTTTTCGCATCAGCTTCAGCCGATCAAGGACGAACTACTGGATGTGATCGTCATTTTGGAATCGGCGCTCGAGTTCGTCGAGGACGATCTTCCCGAAACGCAAAGCGAATCGATCAAGACGAAACTCGGCGAGATCACAACGGACATCGACAACATCGCGGCGACATTCAAAGCCGGGAAACTTATCCGCGATGGGCTTCGTGTCGCATTGGTCGGCCGGCCGAATGTCGGGAAGTCTTCACTCTTCAACGC
>JBEBGW010000319.1:0-5063 GCA_040081025.1 Pyrinomonadaceae bacterium
CGTTCTCGATGGAGATCGCTCCCGTGCTCGACCTGATGCAGTACTTTGCGAGGAACACCGAAAAGCTGTTGCGGCCGAGAAAGATCGGCATCGGCATCTATGGCCTGATGGGACGTTCGTCGCGGATCGTATATCATCCTGTCGGTGTCGTCGGCATCATTCCGGCGTGGAATTATCCATTCTCAATACCACTCGGAGAGGCGACGATGGCTTTGATGGCCGGGAACACGGTTGTTATCAAACCGTCCGAACTAACGCCGATGATCGGCCTAAAGATCGGCGAGATCTTCGAAAAAGCCGTAGAACAGGCTTTCCAGCCTGTTCATCATCGCGATCTGGTTCAGATAGTCAGCGGCGACGGCTCAACCGGAGCCGCACTCGTCGAAGCCGCACCAGACAAGATAATGTTCACCGGCTCGGTCGCGACAGGTAAAAAGATCGCGGCCGCCGCAGCAAAAAATCTCACATCCGTCGTCCTCGAACTCGGCGGCAAAGACCCAATGATCGTCTTCGCCGACGCCAATCTCGAACTAGCAGCCGGTGCGGCGGTTTGGGGAGCTTTTTGCAATGCAGGCCAGTCATGTTCGTCAGTCGAGCGTCTGTATGCCGAGGAAAGTGTTGCGGGAGAATTGACCCGAAAGATCATCGAAAAGACAAAACAATTGAAGCAAGGGACGGGTGATCAAGCGGACGTTTCGATCGGTGCAATGTCGTCGGAGCAGCAGATCAAGATCGTCGAGGATCATGTCGTTGACTTTCGAGCGGCAGGGGCAAAGATCGAAACTGGTGGACAGCGAAATCCCACATTGGAAGGGCTGTTTTACGAACCGACAGTTATTACCGGTGCACATAATGACATGCGGGCAATGCAGGAAGAGACCTTCGGCCCAACCCTACCAATCGCGACTTTTTCGACCGAGGAAGAAGCAATTCGCCTCGCCAATGACAGCGAATTCGGCCTGACCGCTAGTGTCTGGACTCGCGACCGTGCGAGAGGCCAGCGTGTCGCTCAAAAGATCGAGGCCGGATCGGTCTGCGTCAACGAAGTTCTATACACTCACGGAATCGCACAAACCCCATGGGGCGGTTTCAAGAACTCAGGCCGAGGCCGCACCCATGGCCGCGAAGGCCTCATGGAACTCGTCCAGCCCCAGCACATTCACGTAAACAAACTAGCCCTAATGCCCGACGCCTGGTGGATGCCGTATTCAGCAAAAGCAGTCGAGACATTTCGCGGCTTCGCAACAAAATTCGCAAGCGGCTCGCTGCTAAAAACGGTTGCTTTGACACCGCAATTATTCAAGAGAATTAGAGAGTTGATCCGACGGAGAACGTCATGAGCAAGGCGAAATGCGCTGCGTTCTTAGCACTTCTTTTTGCGTTAGTTCCGACCTTAGCGAGAGCTGATGCGGCCGACGAGATCATTCGTTCGTGGATGGCTGAAAGGCAAATTCCCGGAGTTGCGTTGATCGTCCTTAAGAATGGTAAGGTCCTCAAAGGCGAAAATTACGGATACTCGGATCTCGCAAGAAAAACGCCAGTTACCGACGCGACCGTATTTGAGATCGCGTCGATGACGAAGCAATTTACGGCCGCCGCCGTGCTGTTGCTGGTCGAGTATGGGAAACTCGGCCTCGATGACCCGGTGTCGAAGTATCTGCCTGACGTACCGCCGACGTGGCGAAATATCAGTGTCCGGCAGCTTCTGGATCACACCTCTGGCCTTTATGACGACTGGAACGAGAACAACGAGTATTTCCAGTCTCGAAACTCCGATCAGGAGTTTTTCGACGCATTAAAAAGCTCAAAACTAAAGTTCGCTCCGGGTGAGCGATATGCATATAGCTGCGGGCCTTTCCTCGCCGGGATGATCGTCAGCAAAGTCGCTGGCGTTCCTTACGCTGAGTTCATGAGGAAACGCATCTTCGAACCGCTCCGCATGTCCTCGACGTTCGTGAATGGCCACGGCCCGGCAAAAATAGATGCCGCAGTCGGATACATAATGCGAGACGGGAAAATTCAAGAGGGCGTAAAGCTGTCACCGCCAGCGCATGGTCGCGGTGATGTTGGAATTAGCACCACAGCAAGTGACCTTACGATCTGGTTGTCGGCACTTAGCAGCACGCGGCTCCTCACAAAAAAGAGCCTGAATGAAATGTTTAAGTTTGCGAAGTTGAACGACGGTTCGACGGTGCCAAGCGGGCTCGGATGGTGGCTAAATCCGATTCGCGGCGAACCGATCCGGCATCACGGCGGAGCATTTCGAACCGGCTTCAATTCGACGATCAACTGGTATCCAAAATCGGGAATTGCCGTCATCATCCTCGCGAATCGGTTTCGATCCGCGGCAAATGACATTGGCCATATGGTCGCCGGCGTTTATGACCCTGCGTATATACCTGTGTCTCGTCGCAAACCAACGGACGATCGCGAACCGGACAGAGCGAAAAGGCTTTACGACATGCTGAGCGTTCTCTCGCGAGGCGGTGAAGACGTGCCGTCCGCCTCCAAAAGGTTTCCCTATCGATATTACGAAAAAGAAGATCTAAAAGACCTGCTGGAGGGCAGCGAAAGAATGTACTTTCGCGGTTGCGATGATATCTCGCGGCGCCATAACAAAGTATTCGGAGAAAAGGTAAAAGAAGTCTGTTTCTTTGAGTTAAACGGCAAGGATCGGCGGCCGGTCTCGTTTCTGCTCGATGCTCGAGGTAAGGTTCTCTATGTCGAACCTTTTGAATATTAATCTGAACGCTGAGCAGTATGAACGAACCAACGCCGGAAACTATTTCCGCACCGTCGGATAGCTAATTCCCAGTTGCTGTAGATACGTGTCGTATTTTGACGGATCGTAATAAAACTTCCGCATGGGTTCACGATATTCCTGCATGATCTTTGTGTTTAGCCAGATCGCAGGTTTGTCGGTGGCAGAGAGAAACGGTTGGTATTTGGTGTCCTTGGTTTGTACGTTGCGAAAGTAATCCCAGGATTGCTCTACCAGGTGCGGTTTTGTCAGCAGATCGATCATTGTCATTGACAGCACTTTTGCACCCGCGGTTGCCCCCTTGTGTGCGATGGGCGTGGCCATGGCGATGGAGTTTGACCAGTGATGGCCGGGAAGGTTTGGAATATTTGATGGATAATTCAGCGTGATTGTCGGCACATTCCACGATACGTCGCCGATATCATCTGAGCCGCCGCCTCTCTCCGCGATGCTTGCCGGCCCTCGCAACGTAGGATTGAGTTGTGTCGCGAGGCCATTTTCAGGAACCTTTAGCTCTTTTTGCAGAGCTTTGGCCAACGTCTGATCGGCTTCGCTCCACTGAGGTAGACCCACTTGCTTTATGTTTTCATGAATTGTTTCGGCGACCGTTTTATTAAAATGTGCCGGCCAGGCCGTTCCCAGAACGGTCGATGAAACCGAGGTCTTGGTCATCATCGCCGCGCCTTGTGCAATAGAATCGCCGGTTTCGCGCATCGCTTTGATGTTTTCATAGTCGAGCTCGCGAAAATAATACCAGACACTCGCCAGAGCCGGTACGACATTCGGCTGATCGCCGCCGTTGGTAATGACATAATGTGAGCGCTGCTGAGTGCGAAGGTGTTCACGTTTGAAGTTCCAGCCGATGTTCATCAACTCAACGGCGTCCAATGCGCTCCGGCCACGCCACGGGAGGTTGCCCGAGTGCGCGGCCTCGCCTTTGAACGTATATTCGACCGATACGAGGCCAGTCCCAGAGCTCTGCCCCCACGACACTCCGAGATTATTCCCGACATGCGTGAACAGAACGACATCGACGTCCTTGAAGTAACCGTCGCGCACAAAATACGCCTTGCCGCCTAGTAATTCTTCTGCCGCGCCCGGCCAGAGCTTGATCGTGCCGGGCATTTTGTTGCGTTCCATCAGCCGCTTGACCGCGATCGCGGACGTGATGTTGAGCGGCACACCGGAATTGTGGCCTTCGCCGTGTCCCGGTGCTCCTTCGATTATCGGATCGTGGTATGCGACGCCCGGTTTCTGCGAAGCCTTTGGTATGCAGTCGATGTCGGAGCCAAGCGCGATGACTGGCGTGCCCGATCCCCACGTCGCCATCCATGCCGTAGGAATGCCCGAGATGCCGCGTTCGATCTTGAATCCTTCTTTCTCGAGAATGCCCGTCAGGTACTTCGACGTTTCGACCTCATGAAACCCTAGCTCGCCAAAGCTAAAGACCATATCGATCATGACCTGAGTCTGCTTGCTTCTCGCCTCGACATCCTTGACGACCTGCGCCTTATAATCCGTCGCCGGATCGGATTGCGCACACACAAACCCAACCAATGTCAGGCACAACATCATCGTAGAGAGCAGTTTTCGCATAGAGGCTCCTTTTATCTATTCTTGCCAAGATATAACCTATCTAACCGTTAATCATCCTCCGGCTTCTCCAAATTGATGATCGACGGATCGGAAAGCGACCAAAACTGGATTTCAAAAACGATGACCGTTACGGTGGCGATCACGAGAAGCTGCCCGGCCGCCGACAGGCCGAAGAGTTTTTCTCCGGCAAATAACACGACCCCGTAAATGAAAAGGGCTACCGGCAGCACCGCCGCCAGGCGTTCAAAGCTATCGACTATTAGCTTCCGAAGCAGCCATCCAAGCCCCAATCCGACGACAGCGACCACCGCTGGCCAGAGGGAATCGGCGCCGAAGTAGGCGATGACCCCAATTCCGACCAAAGCAACCAGTAAAAACAAGGTTCGGAGGAACAGGCGCGTGCCAAACTCTTCGCGAATGCGTTTGAACCGACTAAACATCGTTCGTAATTGATTCGGTGCTGACAGAAATTTCGGCAACTTCCGGGCGGTAAGTTTTGATCCACAGCAGATGAACGGTCACGCCGATGGCGACCGCGGCGAGCAACAGTGTCGGCCAGAAGCTTGCGGCAAGGAGCCAGATGCTGACGCCGATCGAGATCCAAAGTATCGCGATCGTGGTTATTTTTTGGCGTACCGAGATGCCGTTGCCAGATTTGTAGCTTGAGATATACTTGCCAAGAAAGCGATTGGTGAGGAGCCAGTTG